>NZ_CP011097.1:324031-648062 GCF_000955905.1 Candidatus Nitrosotenuis cloacae
CAAGGCAAGGGCGCAATAACCACGAATGTTCTTGTCTTTGCTTTTTAGGCCTTCCAGCAAAGCCTCCGATATGTCATTCTCATTTAATAGCAAGGCGCTAAACACTTCACCTCTTATCTCAATGTCCTCATCTCCTAGTCCTGAAACTATTATCTCAAGGGCTTTGGGATCCGTCATGTATGATGCTGATTCTATGATTTTGATTTTTTCTTCCTTTGAGCCAATCTGCATGGTTTTTCTGATCTGCTCAAGCAAAGTCATTCTTTTTGTGTTGGGTATAGTTAATAAGAAATTTTTGAATAATTTCGTTTTTAGCTTTAAATTATCGATGTGTGTCTAGGAGGGCATGTCCGAAAACAGAGACGTAATTTTCATTGGCAAGAAGCCATTGATGGCGTATGTAACATCTACGCTTATTCAATTAGCTAATCTTCCATCAGTGCATATCAAAGCCAGAGGACTAAGCATTGGACGTGCAGTGGATGTAGCACAAATCATCTCGCGCAAAACCGAAAATGCAGGATACTCTATTGGCCAAATAAAGATAGGCTCTGAACAACTCGAATCCAAAGACGGCAAGTCACGAAACGTATCCACGATAGAAATCGAAGTAAAGAGAAACACTTCATCTTAGAGTGTTTCTTTACTTGGACTTTTTTATTTATTCACGCTTGTAACGATTCTCAAGATTTCGAAATTTTGATAATTCTACTATGTCATTGAATTCATCAAAGCTTACAACGTTTTTCCTAAGTTTTGCAGTCGTGCCTGATTTTTTTAGCTCCTTTAGGATGGCAAGTGATGCATACGTGTTTGCATACAGGACAGAAAGCGGATACAAGATTATCTTAAAGCCCATTTTATGCAACTGCTTTGCGGAAAGAACAGGTGTCGCCCCGCCCTCTATCATGTTTGCAACAAGCGGCGCTTTGATCTCTTTGCCAATTTTCCTCATCTCGTCTATTGATCTTGGGGCTTCAACAAACACTGCATCCGCACCAATTTTTTTGTAATGTTTGGCTCGCTCTATTGCCTCATCTAACCCCTTTGTGGCACGCGCATCTGTTCTTGCAACTATGATAAAGTCCTTGTTCTTTTTGGCATCGACTGCCGCTTGTAGCTTTTCGGAATATTCCTCTTTTTCAATGACCTCTTTTCCTGCCATGTGGCCGCATCTTTTTGGCCATCTCTGATCCTCAAGAAAGATTCCAGAAGCACCGGCTGCCTGTAGTTCATTTACAAGCTTCCAAACACTAAGTGCATTTCCATAACCAGTATCGGAATCAACTATTACTGGAACGGAAACTGCCCTGCATATTCTTCTAGCATTTTCTAGAGTTTCGGTTGCTCCGATGAATCCATAGTCTGGCATTCCAAATAATGTGGCGGAAGTGCCATAACCAGTTTGAAACATTGCCTCAAATCCAATCTTTTGCGCAATTTTTGCTCCGATTGCGTCATAAACACCAGGAATAACAAGCGGCTTTGTTGGGTCGTTGATTAACTGCTTTAGCGTTTTCAACAAAAAACATGGTGGACTTTGTTATTTATGAATAGCTCCGTACTTTGGAATGGTAACTATACTGTAATCCTTATTCTACATAGGATTTAATATCTCCAGAATCGACAAAAAATCAATGACCAAGCTATTACAAGTATTGATTGCAGCAGGAATACTTTCAATCTCATTGTTTACAGCTAATGTGTATGCATCCGAAAATGCGAACTGTAGCAGAGACTGCGAAGCACCAACCTTAGGTGTTACCGACAGTGGACAACGAGTAATTGACAATGGAATTGCAATTAATGGCAGAACATTTGAGGTAAATCACCAAATTCAAACAAATCCGACGATGACAATTACCACGGGTAATACTGCAAAGGTAAAACTCATGATATATGAAAATGACGGAGTTAGCGAACTAAGACATGCCTCAATAGCAATAACTGACTATCAAGACGACAAAAACCAAAACGACAAAGTCCTGATCTCATTTGACCATGACTTTACTGGAGCCCAGTCATTTGATGTTGTGGATCCAGATGGATTTGTAAAGGACGTAAATGTCAAGGCAACACAACTTGACCAATGGCGTACCGAAGTCATTTATTCATTCAAAGCAGTAAAACCATTTGACACATCTTCACTAGTTGTTGAAATGTGGGATGAAGAGAGAAGCTCAAGAAGTAACGTCTTTCTTAATGCCATCAAAGCAACCGGAGATGAAGTAGTTGAATATGTTCCTGTACAGTCACCATATGTTCCACCACCATTACAACAAGTAAATGATGGAACTGCTCCACAAGACGTAGAATGCAGACAAGGTCTGGAATTAGTAATCCGCGTAACTGGCCAACCGGCATGCGTTTACCCATTCACTGCTGATACATTGAGAGCATGGGGATTGGTTGAATAAATAATTCAAAACCATTTTCCTTTTTGATTTTTTATTATATTCTGGTACAATCTACTGTTTTATGATCATATTCTAATTACATAGAATTTATTTATCACACACTTCATCATCAAACTGATGATAAAACTTCTCTTAATTGCATCTGTGATGCTGTCCATATCGTTATTCTCGTATAGTTTTGCCGATACTGGATGCAGAAGAGACTGTGAGCCGCCAACACTTGGAGTTCTGTACACCGGACAACGTGTTGTGGAAAACGGCCTTAGCATCAATGAAAAATCTTTCAGTGTTGCAGAGCGAACACAAACCATACCAACAATTAATGTAAAAACAGGACAACCCATTAACGTAAAACTAGTTGTTTATGAAAACAGTGGTGTAACCCAACTTCGAGACGTCTCACTTTCTATAGGAAATTATGAAGATGATAGAAACAAAAACATGCTGGCGACACTGTCTTTCAAGCAACCGTTTACAGCATCATTGGGCCAACCTCTAGTTTCTGGCTCTGATGTATCCCAAGTAACAAGCATTGAAGATACTAGCGGATTATTCCAAGATGTGTTAATTAGCGCATCCGAGATTGATTCGTACAGAACAGAAGTTGATATGTCGTTTAAGGTATTAAGACCACTTGAAGCATCTGATATTATTATCCAAACAATGGACGCAAAAAGAGGAACTGGGTATAACATATTCTATGACGCAATAAAGGTAAATGGAAAAGAAATAATCCAAAAGGTCGAAAAATCAATCAAAATACCTCCGCCACCACTAAAGCAAATTCAGAAAAAAGTATCATTACAAAAAATCGAATGTCGAGAGGGACTGGAAAAAATCACACGCAATAATGGTGCAGTAGCATGTGTGTCCACATATACTGCAGACATGCTAAGAAACATGGGTCTGGCTTCCTAACTTAGTCTATTTTGATCTCTTTTCCCTGTTTGGATTCTTGAGTGTCTAGTTTTTGCAGCTCGCTTTGAAGGAATTTACGGTATTTTTGCATCTCTTCCTTTGTCATTTTGGACACGTTTGATGAAAGCAGGGTTCCCATCATGTTCATTCTCTCAATTAGGTCCATGGCAACAAACCTGCCTACATTTTTGACCCGCATCAAAACATCTAGTTGATTTTTTATTATCTTGTTTACTGCTTCCAGGTCGTCTGATGTTGCCTTGCCTTTCTTTGTGATTTGGTATTTGCCGTCCTTGGTCTCTTCGATTAATCCTTCGTCTAATAGTCTGCCCAATAATGGATAGATTAGGCCAGGTGATGGCTTCCACATTCCATCACTTTGCAAGTCTGCTGCATCGATTATCTCTTTTCCGGTGTGTGGTTTTGTTCCAAGCAATTCCAAAATGTAGTACCTTGAGAATCCACGTGGAATTGCACTGCCTACTCGTTGAAACCATTGGTTTGTCATCACTAGTGATATCGCTAGCGATAAATATAAGAATTATGCGTGATTTTTACCAATTTTCTTTTGAATACATATTTATCCGATTTTTTAAAGTTCAAAGTAGCAGATGGTTGATTCTATCGAATATGATCTGATTATAGTTGGATCTGGTCTTGCTGGACTTCGTGCAGCAATAGAGGCAGCAAAGACAAGTCAAACCCTCAAAATTGGAGTCATCTCTAAAGTTCAGGTCATGCGTTCGCACTCTGTGTCTGCGGAGGGTGGAACAGCTGCAGTACTATTTGAGGAGGATGGCGACAGTATTGAATCACACATTTATGATACTGTAAAGGGAAGCGATTTTTTGGCAGACCAGGATGTTGCAGAGCGACTCTGCAAAGAGATGCCAAAAGAAGTCTACCAGCTTGAACACTGGGGTATGCCATGGTCTCGACGAAAGGATGGAAGAATAGGGCAGAGAAATTTTGGAGGATATAGCTTTCCGCGTGCGACATATGCATCAGATAAAGTTGGCTTCTTTGAAATGCAGACATTATACGACACTTGTCTAAAATCTGATAACATTTCATTTCTGAACGAGTGGTTTGTAACTGCAATCATCCATGACGGCCAACAGTTCATGGGAGTCACTGCCATAGAATTATCAAGCGGTACATTTTACACAATACGCGCAAAGGCACTAATCATTGCAACTGGTGGCGCTGGAAGAATCTACAGCTTTTCGACTTATGCATTATCATCTACTCCTGATGGAATCGATATGGCATATCGTGCAGGCCTTGCACTAAAAGACATGGAGTTTGTTCAATTCCACCCAACCGGAATCTTGCCGTCTGGAATTCTGATTACCGAGGGTGCTAGGGGCGAAGGCGGCTATCTTCTTAATAGCAATAATGAACGATTCATGAAAAACTATGCCCCAAGCAAAATGGAGCTTGCACCACGTGATATTGTATCTCGTGCAATAATGAGTGAGATTCGCGACGGCCGAGGCTTCAAGCATGAGACAGGTGTAGATTGCATGAAGCTAGACCTGCGACACATAGGAGATGCCGTCATTAGGGAAAAGCTAGGCGCCATCCGTGAGATTTCTATCAAGTTTTCAGGAATCGATCCATCACAAGAGCCAATCGACATTCGACCAGTATGTCATTACATGATGGGTGGAATCCACACCAATATCGATGGTGCAACGGAGCTCAAGGGAGTCTGGGCGGCAGGCGAAGCAGCATGTAATTCAGTCCATGGCGCAAATCGACTTGGGGCAAACTCTACATCAGAATGCATCGTCTGGGGAAAAATCACTGGAAAGATTGCTGCAGAATATGCATTAAACTCAAACCACACATCACAATTCCCACATCATCTAGTTACTTTGGAAGAAAAAAGAATCTATGATGGCGTATTTAGGGGACAAGGAGACTACAACCCATATGAGGTAAGACAAGAGCTAACCGATATCATGAATGACAAGGCATATGTCTACAAAACCGAGACTGATCTGGTCGAAGGACTAAAGAGATTGAGGGAAATTCGAGCAAGAACTTGGAAACATGTTGATGACAAGGCAAAAGAATACAACACAAACTTTAGTAACGTAATGGAGCTTGATTCCATGTTCAGAGTTGCCGAAGTTGTACTCCTTGGCGCAATTAATCGACGCGAGTCCCGCGGATCACATTCTAGGATTGATTATCCAAACCGGGACGATGCAAACTTTTTACACCATACGCTTGCTTACTATGATCCAAAGGAGCCAATAATGAAAAAGCATCCAGTAACCATAACCAGATACCAGCCAGTGGAGAGAAAATACTAGAATGAAACGAAACGAAAACAAAGAAGGAATCAAAGGCATGGCAAACCCAGGCCGATACGGAATAGAACGCGTTGCCTATTGGCTAATGAGAATAACCGGTCTTGGCTTGCTTGCATATTTGATTGGACATGTGTATGAAACCAGCAATATCGTTAATGGCAAATCTGCATGGGATAATTTTCTGAGCCTAACTCAAACCACTGAAGGACATGTGGTTCTTACTTTGGTAATTGGCATGTGCGTATTTCATACCGCAAATGGAATCCGTGTAATGCTTGGACATGGGGGATTTGGCGTTGGCAAGCCAGCACGACCTGACTATCCATATGCGCCAGCATCACAAAACAACATGCACAAGCTTTGCATTTATGCCTCCATTGGTCTTGCAGCACTTGCAATGATGTATGGATTGTCAGTATTGTTTGGTGAGTAAAATGCGCGAAAGCACGATAATGAAAATCCACTATGGCACGGCACTGGGTGCTGTGGTGCTTGTCGCAGTACATGTGTTGTTTAGAATAACAATGATGAACTATGAGGATTCTTTGGCATACGAAAATGTACTTGCAAACTACAAGTATATTCCGTATGCAATAATGCTGGAACTAATCTTGGTGTTGCTCTCAGTTCATGGATTCAATGGATTGCGAGTCATACTGCTTGAGCTAAAGCAAGGAAGGTCATACGAAAAAGCAGTCTCATATGGATGCATAGCTGGAATGATCGGTCTTGTCGCATATGGTTCAAGGACTATATTGATGGCAAGCATGGGGATGACGTAGATGAGTGAACTATCACAAACAATAGCAGAAGAAGAGTCATCTACTGAAGTATCATCATCAAAAACAATAACACTTCGTATTGCAAAATTCAATCCGGAACACGATTCATCCCAGCAGTTTGCAGACTTTAAGGTCCCATATGAGAGATGGACAACAGTACTGGATGCAATTTTGGATGTCAAAAAACACCTTGATCATTCTGTGGCCGTGAGATATTCCTGCAGGCAAGCATCGTGCGGTTCATGCGGAATGAAGATCAATGGGCGCCCAAGACTAGCATGCTTTACAAAAATATCAGAGCTAAACTCGGATGTAATTACAGTAGAGCCAATGAACAACTATCCAATTGTTAGGGACCTGGTTGTCAATTTAGAGAGAATGTTTACGACTCATAAAAAAATGCAGCCATATGTAATTCGCGAAGACACTGAAATCACCGCACCAACAAAGGAATTCAAGCAGACTCCAGAAGAGTTGGAAGAATACATCCAGTTTGCAAACTGCATCAAATGTGGTCTTTGCAATTCTGCATGCCCTACAATGGCAACCGACTCGTCATTTTTGGGACCTCAGGCGCTAGGCCAGGCATACCGATATGTCGCAGATAATCGAGACAAGGGCAAGGACTCTAGACTAAAAATTATTGATGAATCCCACGGAATTTGGAGATGTCACTTTGCTGGTTCCTGCAGCCAAGTCTGTCCAAAAGGAGTAGACCCTGCCATGGGAATACAAATGCTAAGGGGATATCTCTTGGGATTTAGAAAATAATATCTAGGCTGCCGACTTTTTTGGGTTTGGGCTGTTATTCACTTGGTTATTGATTGCTTCTGCCATGAAGTGATTTGAGACATTTACTTTGACATCATCTACTCCATCTATCTTTAGTAAATGATCATGGACATCTTGACAAATTTTGAATCCAAACACCGCTGGACAAAACGGACTGGTAAGATGCAAGTCAACTTTAACTGCAGAACCTGTAATGTCTACATTGTCTACTAGTTCTAGATCTGTGATTGATGTGTTTATCTCTGGATCAACTATTCCGGATAACTCGTCAAAGATTTTTCTTCTTAGCTCTTGCAGATCTTGTGACATACCGGCAAATCGTCTATGCTATATATAACCATTATAATCCCTAGTTGAGAATGTATAGGTCTCGACTTGAGAAGAATCTAGACAAGCACACACTCGATTATGTTTCATCAATTTCCGATGATTCTGAAATTGCATTGTATGATATCATTGGAAGTCAGGCGCACTCTATAATGCTATATGAGAATAACATTTTGAGTCGAGCCGAAGTAAAAAAAATTCTCTCTGCACTGGAAAAAATAAAAAAAGAAAACCTATCTGCAAAATCTTCTGCAGAAGACATTCATGAACTAATTGAAACATTGGTAATCAAAAAGACCGGATTGGAGGTAGGAGGCAAAATGCATACAGCTAGGTCAAGAAATGACCAAGTTGCACTGGATTTACGCATGAAAATACGTGATGACATCAATGTTGTCTGTACCTGTATTTTGGATATGGTGGAAACATTGGTTGTACTTGCAGAAAAACATACCGCTACGGCAATGCCGTTGTATACACACTTGCAACAGGCGCAAATTGGAACATTTTCTCACTTTTTGATATCATACTCTGATGCGTTATTGCGGGACTTTGAGCGACTATATGATACGTTTGGGCGAGTGAATCACTCTCCACTTGGAGCAGGACCTGTTGGTGGAACTAGTCTTCCAATAAACAGAAACAGTACTGCAAAAATGCTTGGCTTTTCTGGCATAGTGGAAAATTCTATTGATGCCACAAGCAACAGAGATGTTGTAGCAGAATATGTGGGACACATTGCCATACTAATGACCAATCTTTCCAGAATTGCAGAGGATCTTGTCATTTGGTCCACATCCGAGTTTTCGTTTGTAGAGTTATCCGATCAGTTCTCATCTCCATCAAGTGTGATGCCTCAAAAGAAAAATCCAGACATTTTAGAATTAACTCGTGGCAAGACTGCACGTGTAATAGGAAGTCTAGTTGCTATACTCTCAAACCTTAAAGGCCTCGCTTCTGGATATGGGCGAGACTTGCAAGAAATCAAGCCGTCTGTGTTTTTTAGCTCGCGCACAGCAATATCTGCACTCGTGGTTTTGAACTCTATGTTTGCCACACTCAAGGTAAACAAGCAAAAGATGAATCAAATTGCAGACTCTGGTTATTTGGCCGCGCTAGATATTGCAGAGGCTTTGGTGAAAGAAGGACTACCATTTAGGAGCGCTCACAAAATAGTAGGAAATTTGGTACACACGGCACACGAATCTAAAATATCACTATCTGAGCTTACCACATCCGAGGTAGCAAAATCCGTCTCTAGCAAAGAGTTTGATGCAAAAAAACTAGGCAAAATAATATCATCAATTAATGCCGAATCCTCACTCAAAAACAGGTCTTCTCTTGGTTCTGCTGGAATTTCCGAACAAAAGCGACTAATTACCAAACGCAAATCAAAAATCAAGCAATATCGAAATAACATTACAAGACGAAGTGCACAAATATCTTTGGCAATTGAGCGATTGTCTTCTAATGTACGCACACTTTGCAGGTAATTGATGGCGGGTTCGCGGGGATTCGGACCCCGGACAGCCGGATTAAAAGTCCGGTACTCTACCTGGCTGAGCTACGAACCCTTCGCAAATTCTGAAAATCGTGTATAATTTAGTCTTTGGCTAATGATATTTCTCTGATGCAAACTTTAAAAAAGGAAATTTCTTGATCAAAATTCAAGCCCTTGTAGTATAGCCCGGTCTAGAATTCGGCCCTGTCACGGCTGAGACGCGTGTTCAAATCCCGCCAAGGGCGCTTTTAATTTTTCTATACTGGTATCGGATAAAAAATTCTAAAAATTAAAAAAAATAGAATTTAGATTCTATTGGTATTGTCGAGGTAGTTTTTTTGTTTTCTTGCCCTTTGCGATCTGAGGCTTTTTAGTGGATTTTTCTTTTGATTTCTCAGACTTTTCTTCCTTCTTCTCTTCTACTTTGACTGGAGTCTTTTTCTGAGTCATCTTCTTTTCCATCATTTTTTCTTCCTTGACTTTTTCCATGCTCTTTTCTTCTGCCTTGATTGCATCTAGGAGGATGTTCTTTCTTGCGTTTCTAGCATCATCCCAAGACTCGATTATTAGTGCTGATTTGTCTACTGATTTTGTAATATCAAATGTAAAGTAGACTACAGTTGTGAATGAATCGATTTGAGTTGCATTATACTTGACATTGGATAGTATCTTATCAAAATCCAAAATGTCTAGTTTTTGGGTTCCATCAAAGTCTTGCGTAAGTGCAATTCTTGCTTTTTCAGTTTGGTCTCGCTCTCCTTTGTAATCCGATATGGTAAGAGAAACATATCTGAGTGAGCTTACTCCGCTGTTCTCATAGACTGTCAACTTTACTGTATTTGTTTGGCCTACGGTGAATGTTTGAGTGGGAATTGTCTGGCTGAATTCAGAAACATCAAATGACTGATCATTGATTGTCAGTCCTTTTTCCACTATGACTCTACCATCATCCAGTGTTCCAAATGTTGGTGCTACACAATCGCCATCACATTTAGAGTTCTCAGCAAACGATTCTTGTGCAAGTACTGATGTTACCAAGATTCCTGCAAGAAGAATGGCAAATACTGGTTTGTTCATTGAGTGATCGGAGTCGCAATTAGGCTATTAAACCTAGTTCCAAATTCGCATCAAATCTTGGGGCTATCTACAGTTTTAGCTGTTTTACAGTATCTGAGAGAATCTGCTTGTTTGCAGCTGCAATAAATGATAGTCTTGTCTCATATGATAAATCGGAATCAAGTGGTTTGAGTTTTTGGTCCAGTATAACTCCGCCTGCTTCTTTTGATATTATGTAGCCAGCTGCCATGTCTGTGACTCTGATTTTTTCTCTTAGGTCAATGTAAACATCAATCAATCCCCTGGCAAAGAGTGCTAATTCTAGTGCATTTGCGCCTAAGTGTCTTGAGTGATTAGAATTCTGAAAGATTGGCTGAATTCTTTTAACCAGTTTTGGGGTGGCACCTGAGACATTAATTCCGACTATTTTGTAGACTGGTTTTTGTTTGTGTACTGTGATCTTCTTCTTGTTTAGGTATGCGCCCTTGCCTTTTGTTGCCCAATACATATCGCCATTTGACAGATCTGTTACCACACCATCTGTGATTGAGCTGAGCTTGTTTTTTGGAGCAAATGCCAAAGAGCAACAAAAGAATGGAATTCCCCTCACTGCGTTTGCAGAACCGTCAATGGCGTCCATTATGACAAAACCCTTTGGTTTTCTTGATAACTCCACTCTACCACATTCTTCTCCAAGTACAATGCAGTCAAATTTTATTTTCTTTAGATAATCCAGAACAGTTTTTTCCGCAACAATGTCTATTTTGCGAGAAATATCGCCTCCTTTGCCTATGCCATGATCTTCTGCTGCCGCCTTTGTTCCTGCCAAGTCTTTGACATTCTCATAGACCTGTCTTGATGCCTCTCTTAGAATTTCAATTACTTGCACAGGTGTTCTAAATTTTTTTCGTAATTTAAGTCAAGAAATCTTGAAAGGATAAATAACAAGAGCAAAGCTGTTTTGGTGTGAGCAGCAAGGATCAGTCTGTCATATCAAAAGAAGCACTAATGTCGACAAAATCTGGCAAACAAATCATAAAACAAGGCTTGTTCAAATCAAAAGGCTTCAAGCTATTCCAAAAATACAAAGAGGAAGCCGAATCCGAGTTCCCAAAGTTTGCGCAAAGGTTCACAGATGATCTATTACGTGAGATAAAAAATGACACATCACCGTCTTTTACACAAAAAGCATTTGCACAAGAGATTGGCACAGACGAAATAATCCTACAAGATTCGGAGATTCCCGCAATACGATCAAAACTAGAAAATCCCGATGTTCTAAAAGACCGGGTTCTGCGAATTCTTAATTCTAATTTTGTTAAAATGACATTGCCTGTGTTCTGTGCACTATATGATGCAGCATCTGATTATACAAAAAACAAATCTGCACAGATGCGTCAAGATATGGTTGATGGTCACATAATAGCAATAGATCTTTCAGAACCGATGGATCGTATCGTGGACAAAGACGAAGACTTGGAATATCTGGATGACTATAAGCTCATGAATCCTTACATTTTGAAGCTGGCCCGGGACAAAATTGCCAAGGGCGGCGAAGAAGTATTACAAGAATTTGAAGATGGATTCAAGGATGCGCGACTTGGGCAGTACATCGATACCAAACTAAAGACCACGCCAACTAAAATCACTGAAGAACAAATGAACCAGTGCTACAAAAAATATCGCGCCGTGATGGGAACTGCTGGACGCAACATGGCTTTATCCAAAAACCCATTGGGTGAAATCTTTTACTTGGGAATGGCGCGTGCCGCCGAAGGCGTCGGATGTGGCAATGAAATTGAAGATTCCATTAAAAACAAGTTCATCAAGGTGCCCTCTTGGCCTTTGTATTACTCGCTTTTGACAAACGATGTCAAAAAGGGATTCGAGTACACTATGAAAAAAAGTGAACTATACTTATCAGATGCAAGACTTGCACTGGAACTGCTCCCAAAGGATTTCTCACACACGGAATTTTTAGAATTTTTGTTCCTGACTGTGGAGCACTATAACCAATACTGGTATAATCAACTGGACAAGGTAAATCTATGGTCAGAATTCTCTGCAAAACTTCCAAAGTGATCATACCATGATGTGGTCTGAGAAACATAGGCCAAAACAAATTATTGACATGGTTGGCAACGAAGAGGCCAGAAAGTCATTTGTTGACTGGATAATAAAATGGAAAAAAGGCGCAAAACCGATTCTCCTTGTGGGCCCTCCGGGAATTGGCAAAACAACACTTGCACAACTTGCGGCAAAAGAATTCGGTTATGATGTTATAGGAATGAATGCAAGCGATGTGAGAAACAAATCAAACATAGAGGAATTGCTCTCGCCGCTTCTTGGTAGCACAAGTCTTCTTGGAAGGCCAATGATCTTCATAGATGAGGTGGATGGGATTCATGGCAGATCCGACTTTGGCGGAGTGGAGGCCTTGCTGAAAATTCTCAAAGAGCCAACCGTTCCGATAATTTTGGCAGCAAATTCTGATGATTCTGATAAAATGAAAAACATCAAAAAAACAGCAAAGACAATTTACCTAAAACCAGTACCGCCGCGACTACTTGGGCTGTATCTTGGCAAGGTGCTCAAAGAAGAGGGAGCAAAGCTTTCTCCTGGCACTACAATCAAAGTTATTGTGGAATGTCGTGGTGATATCCGTTCCATGTTGAATATGGCGCAAGCCCAGATGGGCGGATTTGATGTGGATTCAGAAAAATCATTTGAAGCACTTGACATTGAAGCCGGCATAAACGCGTTTTTCAAGGCAAAAACAAGACAAGAGGCACAAAGTGTACTATACTCATTAAGAATAGATCCTAGAGAAAAACTCAACGCATTTTATTCTAGCATTGTTACAAGCAACATCCAAAACAAAGACATGGCAAGACTGCTTGATGTGATATCGGAAGCAGACGTGTTGTATGGCAGAATAATCCGAACGCAAGAATGGAGACTGTTGCGCTATTTGGACAATATTTTGCTCAGGCTATATTCTGAGAATCTGCCAATACAGTATTCCCAGTATAATTTATCGTGGCCATTGCTGAATAAACTAAGATGGGATGGCAAAGTAATCAAATCGCTGGCAGCTAATCTCGCACAAAGATTTCACGTATCACAAAGCACCACTGCGACATATTATTTGCCATACATTCTATTTTGCATGAAAAACAAAAAACTGGAACTGGAGATAAACCCAGAATATTCTGAGGTACTTCAAAAGGAGATCGAGCTGATACATTGAGCTGGCGTAAAATTCCAATGAAATTTCCTGGAACATGCATTGTATGTAACCAAAAAATCGAGATAAATGAAATCGGCCTTTGGGCAAAGGGACTTGGCGTCAAGCATGAAAAATGCGCAAGCCAAGAAGTAAAGGAACTAAAATGCATTGTTTGTGGAGGACCTGCAGGATGTGCAAAATGTGAGTTCTTAGATGATTGTGACAGAAATATGGTCTCTGAGCTGTGCATTTGCAAAAAATGTGGCGACTCTAAGGAATCATTTCTGGATTATCAAAACGCCGTCAAAAAGAATTACTCGTTACTAAATCTTAAAATTTAAGCACAAATTGGAGCTACTCGTTGACTGATAGCACTGATATCGAGACAAAAAAAGAAGAGATTTCATATCAAATCCCACCATACAGGCCGCAACACATACTCAGCCCTGAATTCCAGGGAACCTCAAACTATGAGATGGGGCTAGCTGATCTGCTCAAAGAAAAAGCGCAGACACTGGAGAATCTAAGACAAAACCCCGAATCCACGTCAATACAAATCCAGCAAGCAGAGGAAGACCTAAAGAAACTGGAAACCCTTTATGAAAATTACAACATTGGGATGAATGTCTTTAGGACTGCCAAGGGCGGCAGAGACAAAATACGAGAATAGCACCCAAACGCGATCAGATAATTTTCATAATAATACGATCTAAAATTAATATAGCGTTCGATGTGTTTGGTTGTTGCGGGGTCTGGCATGCATACTGATAAGATTGAAAAATTTCTAGAAAAACAAAAAACAGCACTTGCAAGCGGCGGACAAGACAAAATCCTGGCCCAACATGAAAAAGGAAAGCTAACAGCAAGAGAGAGAATCCATCTATTACTGGATGAGGGAAGCTTTACAGAAATTGATGCACTAGCTACTCATCATTACTATGAATATGACATGCAGAAAAAGAAATTCTTTACCGATGGTGTCATAACTGGCTATGGCACAATCAATAGTCGACAGGTCTTTGTTTTTGCATATGACTTTACAGTTTTGGGCGGCACGCTCTCACAAATGGGCGCAAAGAAAATAACAAAACTCATGGACCATGCAGTGCGCACTGGCTGTCCAATAATTGGAATCGCGGATTCTGGTGGCGCAAGAATTCAAGAAGGGATTTTGAGCCTTGATGGATTTGCAGACATTTTCTATCACAATGAACTAGCATCTGGAGTTGTACCACAAATCACTGCAAGCATAGGGCCATCCGCTGGTGGTGCAGTATATTCTCCAGCAATGACTGACTTTGTAATAATGGTTGAAAAAGCAGGAACCATGTATGTTACAGGACCAGAAGTAGTCAAGACAGTGCTTGGCGAAGAAGTATCTTTTGAGGATCTTGGCGGTGCAATGACACACGGCACAAAATCTGGTGTGGCGCACTTTGTTGCAAAAAATGAATATGACTGCTTTGATAAAATCAAGACCTTACTCTCATACATTCCGTCAAACAACACAGAAGAAGCCCCATATGTGCAGACTGATGATGATCCAAACCGAGTTGATCATAATCTCATAAACAAGATTCCAGAAAACTCGTTGCAGCCATATGATATGAAGGAGGTGCTGCTATCGGTTGTGGATAATCACCAATTATTTGAGGTGCATGAATTGTTTGCACAAAACGTAATTGTTGGATTTGCAAGAATGAATGGAAGAACCGTTGGAATAGTTGCAAACCAGCCAATGTATCTGGCAGGGGCACTAGACATTGACTCTTCAAACAAGGCGTCACGCTTTATTCGATACTGTGATGCATTCAACATACCGATCGTTACATTTGTGGACACGCCAGGCTACATGCCGGGAACTAATCAGGAACACAATGGAATAATTCGACACGGCAGCAAACTTTTGTACGCATATTGCGAGGCAACTGTTCCAAAGATTACACTGGTTATCGGCAAAGCATATGGTGGTGCATACATTGCAATGGGAAGCAAAAACCTCAGAACCGACATTAACTATGCATGGCCAACCGCACAAATCGCAGTTCTTGGCTCAGAAGCCGCAGTAAAAATCATGAACAAAAAGGATCTTGATTCTGCCAAAAACCCAGACGAGCTCAAAAAGCAACTAACTGCAGAGTTTAATGAAAAATTTGCAAATCCATATGTTGCTGCATCAAATGGTTCGGTTGACACAGTAATAGATCCTGCTCAGACAAGACCTATGTTGATTAAAGCGTTAGAGATGCTTGCAAACAAGCGAGACAAACAACTTCCGAGAAAACACGGAAACATAAACCTGTGATATTATGATAAAAAAAGTTCTAATCGCAAACAGAGGAGAAATTGCTTTACGAGTAATTCGAACATGCAAGGCACTCGGACTCAAAACAGTTGCGGTATATTCTGATGAGGACTATAACTCACTCCATGTCAAGCAAGCAACCGAGGCATATCATATTGGCAAAGCAGCTCCACGAGAGAGCTATCTGAATCAGGAAAAAATTCTAGATGCAATACTAAAGTCCGGAGCAGATGCTATACATCCTGGATATGGATTCCTATCAGAGAACTCTGACTTTGCACAACTATGTGAGGACAACAAGATCAATTTCATTGGCCCATCAGCCGCATCAATGGATCTTTGCGGTGACAAAATGAGATGCAAGGCAGCAATGCTCAAAGCCAAAGTTCCAACAGTTCCTGGCAGTCCTGATCTTGTAAAAGATGTTGAGGAAGCACTAGATGTTGCAAATGAGATCGGCTATCCAGTCTTACTAAAGTCAGTTTATGGTGGTGGTGGACGAGGAATTCGCCTAGTAACCAGCGACAAAGAACTGCGTGAAGCATATGAGACTGTAACTGGCGAATCTATTGCAGCATTTGGCAAATCCGCCATATTAGTTGAGAAATTCCTAGAAAAAATCCGACACATCGAATACCAGATGGCACGAGACAAGCACGGAAATGCAGTGCACATCTTTGAAAGAGAGTGCTCCATTCAAAGACGAAACCAAAAGCTAATCGAGCAGACCCCATCCCCAGCAGTTGATCAGAAAACTCGAGACAGAGTAGGAGAATTGGTAGTAAAGGCAGCAGAAGCAGTAGACTATACCAATCTCGGTACTGCGGAATTTTTGCGAGCAGACAATGGTGATTTTTATTTTATAGAAATTAACGCAAGACTCCAAGTAGAGCACCCAATCACGGAACTTGTCTCTGGCTTGGACCTAGTAAAACTACAGCTGGACATTGCAAACGGCGAGCCACTACCATTCAAACAAAAAGACTTGCACATGAACGGCTATGCAATAGAATGCAGAATCAACGCAGAAGACACATTTTTGGACTTTGCACCATCGACAGGCCCAGTTCCGGATGTTACAATACCGTCTGGTCCTGGAGTTCGATGCGACACGTACCTGTATCCTGGATGCACAGTATCACCATTCTATGACTCTTTGATGGCAAAACTCGTCACATGGGGCCAAACATTTGAGGAATCTCGAGTGCGAATGCTAAATGCACTAAATGACTTTTACATTCAAGGTGTAGAAACATCCATTCCTCTATACAAGACAATTCTCAAAGCAGAGGAATACAAGAAAGGAAATCTCTCAACTGACTTTTTGAAGCGATACGGAATAATTGACAGACTAACTGAAGACATCAAATCAGACCAAAAACAAAAGCAGGATGCTGCAATTGCAGGCGCAATCATGCATTCTGAATTCTTTAGAAGCAAAGTCAAATCATCACATGCTCCAAGCCACCGCTGGAAGAGCCACATGGATAGGAGATAATCATGGAATACAAAATAGCCGACATTGAGGCAGCATTCAACGGACACATAATACAAAAGACAGGCGATGCGGATTATACCATCAAAATTAATGACAATCAGCACACACTAAAAATCCTAAACATAAGTACAAGGGGAATCGAGTTTGTCTTGGATTCGCAGTTCCACTCTGTAAAATATCTGGATGCGGGAACTGCACAAATGAAG
Source organism: Candidatus Nitrosotenuis cloacae (assembly GCF_000955905.1). Taxonomy (GTDB): domain Archaea; phylum Thermoproteota; class Nitrososphaeria; order Nitrososphaerales; family Nitrosopumilaceae; genus Nitrosotenuis; species Nitrosotenuis cloacae. Next base: position 341,387 of record NZ_CP011097.1, read on the forward strand.
ATAGTGGTGGACGGCACTCCATTTACCGTAAGTATGCACCACTCACTCAATGATATCGTCTACAAGAACTCTGGTGGAGGCGACTCTGGTGACGCACAGACTGCACTTCACAGCCAAATCCCAGGTAAGGTAGTATCAATTAATGTCAATGAGGGTGACAGTGTCAAAAAGGGCGATGTTGTGTGCGTATTGGAATCAATGAAGATGCAAGTATCAATAAAATCACACAAGGACGGAATTGTGAAGAAAATCAAGGTCAAGGCAACCGGCTCTGTTGCAAAAAATGATGTTTTGGCAGAAATAGAATAAAAAATCTACTTTAGGGAATCAATTATCTCTTGATAATTTGGCTCAACCAGAGGACTCTCAGATACCCACTTGTATGTAACCGAACCACTCTCGTCCACAACAAAGATGGAGCGCTTTGCAGCATCATATCCCTTGACATGCAACAAATCTGGCATCAAAATGTCATAGTCGCGAATTGTCTTTGATTTGTAGTCTCCAAGTATTGGATAGTTGAAATGGAATTTTTCTGCAAACGCCTTGTTTGCAAATGGGCCATCATTTGATATTCCAATTACTTGTGCGCCAAGTGCAGAGATCTCACCCCATCTGTCCCTAAACGTGCACATTTCTGTTGTACATACGGGTGAGCTTGCGGCAACAAAAAATGACAGAACCACTTTTTTGCCTTTGAACTCGGAGAGCTTTCTCATTTTCAGATCGGTATCTACTAGCTCAAACTCTGGAGCCTTGTCTCCAACATTTACCATACATCAAAATTTGATTATGCGGTATATCAATGATGTCGAAATAAATTTGTGATCGCAAATTTTTGTTCAATTTTTTGCATAGCTTTTTATATAAACAAACGGGTGTCAAGCTGATTTGGTTGGGGAATATGCGGCTAGCTATAGTCATGTTCTTCTGATGTTTGGCTTTGCCATAATGGCTGTAGGTCCGGCACTTTTGATATCGCGCATGATCTCACCTAGGAAACTAAGCAATCCTGTCAAGTTCCTGCCAATGGAAGCAGGCCAAGTCCCCAAGGGCGAAGGAAGAACCCACTTTATGATGCAGTATTATGCGTATGTTCTGATGTTTGTAGTGTTTGATGTGATGGCAATCTTTTTGTATGCATGGGGAAGCTCGCTTTTGAATCTGCCAAAGACTGCTACTTTACCAATAATTGCGTTTTTGGGGATAATGTTTGCAGCAATGGCTTTTGCACTATATCAATCAAAGAGGCGAAACATATGGTAAGTCTTAATATCACTTGTAGAAAAAAATCCAGTGAGGGATTGAATTGCTAAAGGATCTACTAACGCCGCAAAATGCCAACGTGTTTATTGGCAAGCTAGGCGACGTGTTAGTAAAGGCAGTTGACCAACCATTAGGATATGCAATAAACTGGAGTAGACTTTGGTCTTTGTGGCCAGTACACATTGAAACCGCATGCTGTAGTGTGGAGTTTGGTGCGGCATCAAGTCCAAGATATGACGTAGAAAGATTTGGAATCATTGAGGCATTTGGCTCACTACGACAATGTGATCTTGTAGTGGTGCAGGGAACAATCACAAGAAAGATGGCGCCAAGACTCAGATTGGTATATGATCAGATGCCAGAACCAAAATATGTCATTGCCATGGGTGCATGTGCAATTACTGGTGGATTATACTTTGATTCGTACAATGTTCTGCCTGGAATCGACGGAATACTACCAGTAGATGTCTATGTGCCAGGATGTCCACCAAGACCTGAAACGCTTATCCAAGGATGCATGTTGCTACAAGAAAAAATCAAGAGGCTAAAGGCCAGGTAAGAATCAATGAGCACAGAAGAAACAAAACCAGTAGCAAAACCCGAGCCAGTAAAGGAGCTCCCTAAATTTGAAAAATCAATCGCTGACAAGCTTACGGAGAAATTTGGCACAAAAGCAGCAGTAGAATTTGTAAAACCACTAAGAATTCGAGTCAAGGTAGCAAAAGAAGACGTAGTAGAGGTGGCAAAATTCCTCCGAGACGAGATGCATTTTGATCACGCAGAGTCCGTAACGGGCGTTGACTATCCGGATGCAAAGGAAATCGAGGTCGTTTATCACTTGGGTTCTTACACTGATTCCGAGCTTGCAAACCAAGTCTTGGCTCTGGCAACTAGAGCACCGCGAGAGGAAAACCCAAACCCCGGCTCTGATAACACTAGATTACCTAGCCTTCGAGATGTTTTTTACAGCGTAGAGTTTCATGAGCGAGAATGCTTTGAGATGCTTGGCGTTTACTTTACAGGTCATCCTGATAATCGCAGACTGTTACTCCCAGAAGACTGGGCGGACTTGCCACCAATGCGCAAAGACTTCCACATAAAGGGACGATAGCAATGAGCACGACTCCACTACCGCCAGGCCTGCAAATAGAAAAAGTAGACGAGCGAATTATGACGCTCAATGTAGGTCCACAACACCCAGGGTCTGGCCACATGAGAATTATTGTTCAAATTGACGGTGACTATATCGTAAATGCAGATCCAGATCCGGGTTATGTGCATAGAGGAGAGGAAAAGATGGCAGAATACCGCAACTATATCCAAAATATTCCTCACCTTGAAAGGCCAGTAATTCATGATTCGTGTAATGTGTTGTATCCGTACTGCCTTGGAGTTGAGGAACTGCTTGGCATCGAGGTGCCAGAGCGTGCAAAATACATCCGAGTGATTGCGTCTGAGCTGAACCGATGCGTCTACACGCAATATTGGCTTGCAATTTATGGGATCTTTTTGGGCCACTCTACAATGTTCATGTGGCCTGCAGGTGATAGAGAACTATTAATCGACATGCTGGAAAAAATGACTGGCGCCCGTGTAACTCATGCTTATTTTGTTCCGGGTGGAATTCGAAACGACGTTCCAGCAAACTTTGAGGACATGTTGCTCAAGCGAGTCAACTATTTTGAAAAACGCATCAAAGAATATGCTGCAATATTTTATGATAATCCAATTCTGATTTCAAGAACCAGGGACGCTGGAGTGCTTTCACGAGCGGATGCAATTAGGTTGGGGGTTACAGGTTCCACACTGCGAGCAAGCGGCGTTGACTATGATTTGCGAGTCAAAGAACCATACGATGTGTATGAAGAACTAGATGTCAAAGTAAACACACTAAAAGAAGGCGATGCATACGCACGCTCCAAGATTCCATGGCTTGACATGCTGGAATCATGCAATATCATTAGACAGGCTTTGCAGAAAATGCCCAAGTCTGGTTCCGTTCGAGTAAAGCTAAAGCCAAATCCAAAGGGCGGAAACGACGAAGTCTACAAGAGAGTAGAATCAGGCCGTGGCTCACTTGGATGCTATATTGTATCAAAGAGCAAGCCTGAACCATATCGAGTAAAGATGAGTGTTGGCTCGTTTAGAAATCTCATAGGATTGCCATATCTACTCAAAGGCGAAAAGCTTGGAAACATGCCGGCAGTATATTGGAGCCTTAACTATTGGCCAGTGGAGGCTGACAGGTAAAATGTCTACAATTGCACCAAAATTCCGACTGAGTTATTTTCTAAAGTCACTTACCGATAATGCATTCTGGGCAGTCACATTACTGACTCTGATTGGCTTGCCATTTGTTATGACGTTATTGTTCTATTTGGAATTGCCAGTGATTGGAGGTAGATTGCTTGATCCGTATCTGGCACTCACTACTTTGGCTGATCCATCAAGACAAATACCACTGATAAAATCTCTGATGCAAACAGAGTTTTTCAAAATTGCGGCATTTCCTGGATTTGGATTTGCGGCATTGCTTGCAGCCGGAACAATTTTTGTCGAAAGAAAGATGCTTGCAAAACTACAACTTCGTGTAGGACCGTTTTACTGCGGAAAAATCGAAGGAATTTTACAATTAATGAGTGATGGAATCAAACTATTATCAAAGGAAATCATCATCCCAGCAAAGGCAGACAAGCCAATATTCTGGGCAGCACCTGTCTTGTTTGTTGCAACGGCAGCTGCATTTGTATCACTAATTCCGGCTGCTCGTGGAGGATGGGTAGTAGCAGATGCCGACGTTGGATTACTTGCAGTATTTGCAATAATTGGATTCTTCCCAGTCATCACAGTATTGTCTGCATGGTCTGCAAACAGCAAATTCCCATTCATTGGCGGAATTCGTGCGCTGCACCAGATGGTCTCATTTGAAATTCCACTGATCTTGTCTGTGCTTGGAGTTGTGATATTGACAGGAACGCTAAACCTGACTGAAATTGTCGAATCTCAGTACTCGTACTGGTGGATTGTCTTTCTACCAATAGGTGCAATTGTATTTTTCATAGCAATGCTAGCAGAACTTGAAAGAATTCCGTTTGATCTGCCAGAGGCAGAAAGTGAAATTGTCGCAGGCTGGCTAACCGAGTTCTCTGGCATGATGTATGGTTTGGTTCAGCTAGGATCCTATCTGAAATTATACGCGTTTGCAGGACTCTTTACGGTATTGTTCCTTGGAGGCTGGAGCGGACCAAACATTTGGCCACCATTCCCAGCGGAGATAATCGAAAAAGGAATAGTGATGGGACCAATCACGGTTCATCTTCCAGGACTTCCATTGTTGGATCAGCAAATGCTAAACGATGTGTTATGGTTTGTAATCAAGGTCGCCGGAGTGATCTTTTTCATTCTATTACCTAGAGGTGTGTTCCCAAGAATCAGAATTGATCTGCTCTTGCACATTGGTTGGTACAAACTGATCGGTCTTGCATTCGTTAACATCTTTATAGCACTCACCTTGGTGTACGCTGGGGTATTAGGTCCGGGAGGGATTTTGTAGATGGGAACCGCAACAGGAATTATCAAGGCATTAAACTCTGGAATAAAACATCTTGCAGTAAAACGATTCACACTACGATACCCAGAACAAAAGCTAAAACTTGTAGGTGATGGATATCAGTATGATCCAAACACCGGCGTTGGAATTGCGGGCTACAAGGGCCGACACATGCTGTTCCATGATCACTGCACAGGATGTCAGCTCTGCGCTATTGCATGTGAGGGAGTGGCAGAGGCAATTGCAATGGTCAAAGTGCCAGAAGAATGGAAGCACAACAAAAAGGCAATCATGCCACAAATTGACTACGGCAAGTGTGTCTTTTGTGGTTTGTGCGTTGACGCATGTCCATTTTATGCACTATACATGACAAATGACTATGAGCTATCATCATTTACAAAAGAAGGTCTAATTTACACACCAGCCCAACTACAGGTAAAGCCAAACATAGCACAAGACGTTGAGCTGAAATTTGACAACCCAAGAGGTGCCACACATGGCTGATGCAGTGTTTTTGGCACTAGCAGTTATGACAATTGGCTCTGCCATTGCAGCACTCGAAGTGAGATCCTTGATCTATGGCTCTATTGCATTGATGGGAACGCTAGGTGGTATTGCTGGATTTTTCTTACTATTGGATTCGCCATTTGTTGCCATGTTCCAAATTGCAGTGTACATTGGCTCAATTGCAGTACTGATTCTGTTTACTGTAATGCTTGTTAGAAGACAGTTGATCTTTATCAAAATCGAGGATCCACGAAGACGTTATGCTGGAATTGGATTGATGCTTGTAATGATGATGGCACTTGGCGCAGTAATACTGAGCTCTGGCATCAAAACAATTCAGACTGATGAGCCACCAGTGGACTTTAGAATGATTGGTGCTGACTTTTTGACGTATTATTGGCCTGCACTAATTCTAATGGGATTCATCTTGGCAGCATCCGTAATAGGTGCACTGACTTTGGCAAGAAGGGAGGATATAACAAATGACCAACACAATGCTTGATTTTCTAATTGTATCAATTGCACTGCTTGCAATTGGTATCTATGGCGTGTCTGTCAAGCGAAACGCAATTCGTATGCTCTTTGCAATAGAGATGATAGTCAATGCAGCAAACCTCAACTTGGTGGCATTTGGAAGATTCCTACCCACAAGCCACGGCCAGACATTTGCACTATTCTCAATAGCAATTGCGGCAGCCGAGGTTGCAGTGGGATTGGCACTAATCATCGTAGCATACCGAATGTACAAGAATGTGGATATTGCAGAATTTAGGAGCTTGAAGGGCTAATGGAATACGCACTACTTCAGGCAGTCTTCCTGCCCTTGTTACTATCTCCAGTGGCATACCTCCTTGGGCGCAAGATGGGTCCAACCGTGGCAACCTGGTTTACATTTGGATTGTTGCTATACTGCACATTCCTAGTAATTGATGTCGCATTATCAGGTAGCTATTCCGAGCATTATGTGTGGACCAAGCTGTTTGGCGAATTCGGCTTTAAACTAGATGGATTGGCAATTCCATTTGCAGTAATCATCTATGTCTTGAGCACGGTTCTTGCACTCTACTCCAAACCATACATGATACACAAGTTCCATGAATTATACGAAGAACACGTACACCACTCCAATTCTGGCTCTGGCCAGACAACTGCGATGGTCGAATCCTCCGGAATGGCCAGCTATGTCAACAAACAGTCCGGTCTATACTTTGCGTTGTACTTGGTGTTTGCAATGGGTATGCTTGGAACTGTTCTTGCGACCAATCTCATTGAATTTTATGTCTTCTTTGAAGTGATGTTGATTCCGGGTTTCTTTTTGGTTGCATTCTGGGGTGATGGTCCAAGACGAAGAATCTCGCTGATGTTCTTGTTCTGGACCCATGTCGGTGCAGTTGTTTTACTGTTAGGATTTTTGACAATTGGCTTGTCTGTTGGCAGCTTTGACTTTGCAGCCATATCTGAGGCAAAAATTCCGCAAGACGTTCTGATGCTTTCAGCAATTGCCATAGTACTAGGCCTTGCAGTAAAGCTTGCAGCATTTATCTTCCATATTTGGCTGCCTTATGTCCACGGTGCAGCACCAACACCAATCAGTGCTCTGTTGTCTCCTGCAATGATCGGAATTGGAGCATATGGTCTTTTCAGATTAATCATTGAATTTTTGCCAAACACATACGCCGAGATGTCAATTTATCTGCACATCTGGGGCCTTGTTACCATGATTTATGGTGGTGCAATGGCGCTAATGCAGGACGATGTAAAGCGATTACTGGCATATTCCAGTGTCAGCCAGATGGGCTACATTCTATTTGGTATTGGTTCGTATTCCACGCTTGGCTTTGCAGGCGCCGAGTTCATGTATGTGACTCACGGTTTGGGCAAGGCACTCCTCTTCATGACTGCCGGAATCCTGATCGTACAATGTGGCACAAGAAGCATGACAAAACTTGGCGGCCTTGCAGGCAAGATGCCAATCACTGCAGTATGCGGTGTAATAGGTGCACTAACCATTGCCGGTGTTCCACCAACAAGTGGATTCATGGGTGAGTGGACTTTGTTTGCAGGCGCACTAGATACAGCAGTTAAGGAGAATGCTGCAGATGGAGCAATACTTCGATACATCACATTTGGTCTAGGCCTTGTTGCAACCGTAATTACAATGTCTTACATGCTTTGGATGCTAAAACGGGTCTTCTTTGGAAAACTGCCAGAACATCTATCACATGTCAAAGAGGCAAGCTGGTACATGACTGCCCCAATGATGGTCTTGGCAGGCTTTACAATTGTTGTAGGGTTATACCCTGATCTGTTCTTCAAGGACATCATTCCATACATGAAAGGAGTGCTTGGTGCATAATGGTCGAGGCCAACCTGATGGGATTTGCATTTGACTTTGCACCAACAAGTGCTTGGTTGGTATGGATTTTGCCATTTGTTGCAGCGCTGATCATTCCAGCAGTAGGAAAGGCATCAAAGAGAGCAACCGGCAGTGTGGCAGTCGCATTTGCACTAATGAGTGCACTCTCTGCAGCTACTCTACTTCCAGGAGCACTAGAATCGCACGAAGTCCATGACCAAGTAAACTGGATCAGCACAATTGGAATCAAGGCCGGAGTTTTAGCTGATCCACTAGCGGTAATAATGGCAAATGTGGTTGGCTGGATTTCGTTTTTGATTATGGTGTATAGTACCGGCTACATGAAGGGCGACAAGGACATTGTAAGATTCTGGTTCTGGATGATGTTCTTTATTGGTTCAATGCAGATCATTGTTCTATCTGATAATTTGCTGATGATGTTCTTTGGATGGGAAGGCGTAGGCCTTGCATCATATGCTCTAATATCATTCTGGTATAGGGACAAACACAAGGATCACGTAGGTGTTCAGGGAAGAACAGTGCTTGGATTGCAAGAATATTATGCACCAACACATGCCGGCATGAAGGCATTCATCATGACCAAGGTAGGAGATATCATGATGCTTGCAGGAATGTTTTTGATCTTTGCGTTTGCTGGCACATTTGGATTCAGAGAACTAATGCATGATACTGCCTGGGCCACATCAATGCAGGCACAAGGCTTGCTCGTGCCAGCCGCTGTTTTACTATTTGGCGGTGCAATAGGAAAATCTGCACAATTCCCACTAAACGAATGGTTACTGGAAGCAATGACTGGCCCAACTGCAGTTTCTGCTCTTATTCACGCGGCAACAATGGTAAAGGCTGGAGTGTTCTTGGTTGCAAGAATCGGCCCGCTCTTCTTTGCGCTAGCAGCTGCCGGCTTTGCAATGGATCAGTTCTTTGAGATAATTGCATGGGTTGGAGGAATTACTGCGTTACTCTTGGCAACGCAGGGAATGGTAAACTCGGAAATCAAAAAAGTCTTGGCATATTCTACCGGTTCTCAAATTGGTTACATGATGATGGCAATGGGAATTGCAGGACTCTCACATCAGTATGTTGATGGTTATACTGCAGGATTTTTCCACTTGATATCTCATGCAATGTTCAAGGCATCACTCTTCATGGCTGCAGGCTCACTACTACATGTGGTGGGCTCTAGGTTCATGACTGACATGGGTGGTCTTCGAAAACACATGAAAAAGACATATGCATTCATGTGGGCCGCAGGCCTTGGCCTGATGGGTGCACCATTCATCACGACTGGATTTTGGAGCAAGGACGCAATCTTTGCTGCCGTGTACGAGTCTGGCAACACTTGGGCAATGCCACTATTTGCAATTGCAGTAGTTACTGCAGTGATTACATCTTTCTATACGACACGTATGATTGGAATGGTCTTCTTTGGAGACAAATCAAAACACATCGAGCACATGGAAAAGGAAGGACATCACATCCACGAGGCGAGCATGTCAATGTGGATTCCATACGGAATTTTGGCAGTTTTGACCATTGGAATTGGTGTGATTGGCCTTACCGCAGAACATGGCATACATGAATTATTCACGGAATATCTGGGCAACACATTCCACATCGAGGCAGAACATGGCGCAGAAGAAGACAACGGATTGCCATCATTTCTGGCAGGAATAAACCCAATAGCACTGATGGCGTCATTGGCCGCATTTAGCATTGGAATCATACTTGGCTATGTCTTCTATATTGGAAGATTCGTAGACCCAGTCAAATTTGTAAATTCAAACATTTTCTTTTATGCAATTCACAAAGTGATGCTAAACAGATGGTATCTCAACGCAATGGTGTACTGGTGCTTTGTAGTGGCACCATTATGGCTTGCAAGAGGAATCTGGAGATACTTTGAGAGATTCGCAATTGATCTTGGCATGAATGTTGGAATTGAAAAGTCGGTTGGCTGGGGTGCAAAGGTAGTTCAGAGAGCACAGACTGGCGTTGCACAATCTTATCTTTACGTATTTGGAGCAGGAATACTATTCATAGTATTATTCCTGTTCATATAGGGTGATTCGATGATAGAGATTACTTCAACTCCAATAATTTTGATTGCGATTCTTGGTACAATAGGAATGATCCTGCCAGTGATAAGTGTAGTCAGAAAGGAAAAAGGCTCCAACTCTTTCTATGCGGCAATTGCATTTGGCGCACTAGTTGTATCGATTGGATATGTTGGCTATGAGATATTCACAAACCAGCTTCCACCGGCAGCAGTCTTCTCAGGAGATGTTCTGGCAAATGACTCCTTTAGCGGACTATTTGCAATTGCAATGTTGATTGTGGCAATCCTTACCACTGCTGGCTCGTTTAATTTCATGCGCAATCAGGCGCACTCACCAGTGTACTATTCGCTGATTTTACTATCCACAATAGGAATGGTCCTAGTCGCATACTCGACTGACCTTGTCATGTTGTTTGTTGCGTGGGAGCTAATGTCAATTCCGACATATGTCTTGGCGGGATTCATGAAAAAGAACCCAAGCTCAAATGAAGCAGCACTCAAGTACTTTTTGTTTGGAGCAGTATCGTCTGCCATTATAATATACGGAATCTCTATTGTTTATGGCCTAACTGGCTCGACAAACATTGGAGATGTGATGACCGGCCTTGCAAACCTGGATCCATCCATGATGCCACTTGCCCTACTGGCAGTTGGCATGTTCATTGCTGGATTTGGATTCAAGATGGGCCTTGTCCCATTCCACATGTGGCTGCCAGATACCTATGAGGGGGCACCGCCTACCATCACTGCATTATTGGCAGCTGGAACCAAAAAGGCGGGATTTGCTGCAGCCCTTCGAGTCATAATAATGGGAACAATTGCACTAAACATAGACTGGACACTTGCATTGGGAGTAATTGCTGTGATGACCATGACTGTAGGAAACATTGCAGCTATCATGCAAAAGAACATCTCCAGAATGCTTGCCTATTCCAGTATAGGCCATGCAGGCTACATCCTAATTGGCTTGGCAGTTGCTCCATTTACCTCGCTTGGAATCCAGGGCTCATTGTTCCATGTCTTGAATCACTCTGTGATGAAGGGTGCGGCATTCATTGCAATAGCTGGAATTGTAACTACAATTGGAATTACCAACATTGAGAAGCTAAAGGGCCTTGGCAGAAAGATGCCAATCACATCACTGGGATTGGTAATATCATTACTTGCACTGGCAGGTGTTCCACCGACTGCAGGATTTTGGAGTAAATTGTTATTGTTTGGCTCTGCGCTAGAACCAGGACTACCGGCATGGGCTGGATGGCTTGCAATAGCAGGCGTTCTCAACTCTGCACTATCTCTGGCATACTATGGTTGGATCATCAGAAAAATGTACTTTGAGGGAGAGACAGAAAAGAGAATCAAAGAGCCAAAGGCAATCATTGGCGTGATGATATTTTCGATAATCTTCCTAGTTGGAATTGGTGTCTATCCAGATCCAGTAATAGAATTTGCAAAGAACGCAGTTCCAGTACTTGGAACTACGTTTACACCTTCAACGTAGTCAGTCTTAGTAAATATTCTAAATGTGATTTTGCATCATTGTCTGGTATTATTCTGAGGCTTGATGCGGCTTTACCTGCATAGTCTTTTAGCATTTTTTCCATGTGATTAAAAATATCACGCGGGTCAAGACTTCGCTTTACCAGCAAGTTAAACAGCTTGTCCTCATTTTTCCAATCAATCAGGTCATCTCGTATTTGATATGCAATGCCAATGTTTCTGCCATATTCTGATAGTGCAACGATCTGGTCCTCGGTTCCATTTGCAATGATTGCACCAAGCCTTGCAGAGACCTCAAATGCGGTTGCGGTCTTGTATTCGATTACCTTCAGATAATCATCAAATGTAAGATCTTGGCTGGTCTCTAGCCTTGTCTCTAGCACCTCGCCCTCACTCATTAGCATGGCAGTGTTTGCCAGATCACGCGTAATTCTTGGGTTGTTTAGTCTGGATGATATGTTTAGGATTAATCCCAAAACAAAGTCGCCAGTCAAAATGCTGGTATTGTATCCGTATTTGATGTGGAACGGATCCTTGTGGCGCCTTGAGGTCTCATTGTCTATAATATCATCATGGATTACAGATTCTGTGTGCAAAAATTCTACTGCACAACCTGCAGTATATGCGCGCTCATCTACCTTACCTATGGACTCTGATGCCAAAAGCAAAATTAATGGTCTGATTCTTTTTCCGCCCTCTATTGCATACATTAGGGGCTGCATGAATTCTGATTTTGAGTATAGTGATAATTCGGATTCTAGTGCGCTGTCTATTTTTTGGATATACTCTTTGTATGTGTCAAGTAAAGGATTGATTTTCAGATTTTTTCGATCCAAAAAACTACACTGGCGATTCTCTTCGCTTACAGTATTAATAGTTGTAGGTGCTCCCGCCGGGATTTGGACCCGGGATCTCCGCCTTGAAAGGGCGACATGCTTGACCGGACTACACCACAGGAGCCTGTTTGCATCGCCGTATCTAGAGCTTAAAATCTTTTGGACATGAAAGATTTTTTTATTGGCACAAATTGATACTTGATATGAATTCTCTTGCAAAAAAAATTGATCAACTAATTGAGCAGAAAAGCTTGCTAAAGCATCCGTTTTATCAAATGTGGAGTGATGGCAAATTATCAAAAGAAATGCTTGCAGGCTATTCCAAAGAATACTTTCAAATGGTAAAAGCAGTTCCGTCATTTGTTGGTGAAATTGTAAAATTTACACCATCACACATGATTAGTGAAATCAAGGCAAATCAGCAAGAAGAAGCAGAACACATTGAGCCATGGGCTCACTTTGCTGTGTCATTGGGCATTGAGAACATCACCTCATACTCTGGTCTGGACAAGACAAACTACGCAGTAACTGAATTATCTGGCTTGATGACATCGCTTGAGGCAGGAGCCGCAGCAATGTATGCATTTGAAAAAGAGATTCCAAAAATCTCCCACACAAAACTTGAAGGCCTAGAGAAATTCTATGGCATCACTACACCTGATGCAACGGAATATTTCAGATTGCACATGGAAGCAGACATTAGACATGCAGCAACATGGGAAAAAATCCTAGATAAAATTCCAGAAGAAAGACACGGCGAGTTTTTGGCAGTTGCTGAAAAATCACTAGATGCACAAAATCATCTTTTGGATAGCTGCTACGAAAGCTACTGCACATCTCTATAACTTTTATACACAAAAGAAATCTGTTTTTTGAGGGCCCATAACTCAGCTTGGTAGAGTAACCGGCTCATAACCGGTGAGCCAAGGGATCGAAGCCCTTTGGGCCCACTCTTACATATTCGATGGGCCCTGTTTTAGCACAACCTTTCCGTTTGGAAGAGTTCCGACGTATTGCCATCCTTCGGCAATTAGTTTTTCAGATTCATCTGCCGTGGCGACTCGCTGCTTGTATTGCCGTCATTCAGATTGCTGAACAACTCTAGCACCTTTGCGAGCTCCTCCGACTTCATCGTCACAATATTTACTTCTATGCCTCATCCTTCTGTCTTTCACAGTTTGGTCTTCTGTACTCTCTAACATATTCATGGCATCAAGCATGGCCAGTATGTCGGAAATGTTTTTGCCTAGTAATGACGCGCATTGCCTAATCACTTCCAATTTTTCGTTTTGAGTCTCATTTAGATTCCCAAATTTGCCCTCAGTAAGCATGTCTGCATATGTCCTGATTGGTACAAGCGGATTCCTTAATTTGTCTGCAAATGTGTCACGAATTTTGTCGGATAAGATTCTTTGCCGTGAGTCTTTTGTACCGTCATCAATATTGCTTGGCGTGTAGATCATTTTTGACATATTATCTCACCCATTTGGTTTCCATCGTAAAGCCCAATAATTGCATCAATATCACATTCAGAAATGTAAGGAAGAATCATGTAGATTGTGGGCGCCATCAGATCCTCAGGAGCAGTAGAATGTCCAAGGCCTATAGTATGACCAAACTCATGCCTCACTATGGCGGCCAGCTGTTGATCCGACAGATTTGACGCGTCATAAATTATGATAAATGATTTAAGAATTGCATTGCCTTCTGTCACTGATCTCGTGTATCCGGTGTAGCCCTCAATTCTTTCATTGGATAATGTTATGGTGATGTCTCCACTGCGTCCATTATTGTCAACAAAATCGAATTGTGTTGGGATGACGTACTTTGTTTTCTGTTTGATGCTTCTTAGTGCTCCAGCCCATCCTTCATAATATGTTGATGTATTTCCCTCAAACCCCTTGTGTAATACAGAATCATCTATGGTCACAGTTTGTGTAGACAGAATGGCGTCTTTCACTACGGATATCTTATCTTGCGACAGATTTGCCTCATTTACAATATCGATGGTTACTGCTTCATTCTGAGCAAGGTGCCACGGATTCCAAGTGCCTATAGTATCTCCTCTGAGATATTGTGTCACATATTGTGAACTGTTTCCATGCAATACGAGATTTGTCAACAACATGAATTCATGAGAGCAATAACCTACACATGCAGACAATGTCACAATAGAAATCAAAAACACGGCGTGATGTTTTTTATTTTGTTTTCTTTTGTATGTGCAATCAGAATATTCTACAAAGATGCCAGTATGATCATCTACCATCATGACCTTCATGTACATTATTTGATCAATTTTCCATATAGGGCTCGTGCAGCTTGATGCTTGTTGTTATACGTTTTTTGACACTCGTCAAGATGAGTTCTCTTTATTAATCAAAAAAAGCATATTTGTGATGTGAATCTGGAATTTTTTTTACATAATAGCAAGTGTTTTATGAATGAAGATACCTCACTTTGTGTTATATTTGGATATGAGTATACGAAGATCGAAAAGGGACAAGCGACACAAGTTAGAGATGTATTATGATATCTTACGATCAATTAGCAATGAAGCCAGTAATGATGAAGAAGTGAAGCCAACAAGAGTGCAGTTCCAAAGCAATATGGCTTACGATAAACTGACACAGTATCTTACAGAGTTGGAAAGTAAGCAGATGTTACAAAAAACTCCGTCATTGTCATTGACTCAAAGAGGACACGAGTTCTTGAAGAATTATGGGGTAGTCAAGGAACTTGTTCAAAAGCTTGGATTGGACAAAATATGAATGACGATTACAAAATGCAATCACATGAATTTATTGATAATGAAAAATTTGGGAACCACGCCATAATGTTTTATGAAAAACCAGAGGATGGATTGGCCATCCAGTACAGGTATCTGCATAGTGGTTTGATGAAAGGCCAGCACGTAGTGTATTTTACCAGTGAAACGCCAGAATTCATGAAAGATGAAATGGTGAGGTTCGGAATTGATGTGGATCTGTTTCAAAAAAATGACACGCTACACATATTTCAAATCTCACACAAAGCAGATTCCGGTGTCAAAGACGCACTAGAAAAGCTTGACGAAGTCATGAAGATAGCGCAGCGATATACTAAAACCTATGTTAGGATGACGGGACGAATAGTCAAAGATATTAGCGCCAACAATGGACAGCGGGCAGAGCTGGCAGTTGAGCAAAAACTGCATGAGATCATGCAACATTTTAATGGTTCATTTCTTTGTAGTTACCACATTACCAAAACCAATGGTGATGATGAAATAGAATGGATGTTCAACACCATACACGCTCATTCTCATGTGGTTTATGTTCCAGAATCCGGCAACGGTGCATGCTTTGATGCCACATTTATGATGAAATGAGGAGCTTGTCCGATTTCATCATATTCATCTTGAACCCTTTACCTATGGATTCGGATGATTTCTTTTACTCTTCTGCAAAAAAGTATGAAGTGGTATTCTAAGCCCCACGATGGCTTTCTGCCGTTGTAGGCTTCGATAGGCTGAGTATTGTGGAATCCTTTGGGCCCATTATTTTACTAATACTACTGGACAATGAGCATTTAATGCAACGCTGGTAGATACTCGGCCTAGCATCATTTCCTTTACCATTCCTTTTCCGTGTGTGCCCATTACGATATAGTCAACTTTTTTCAAACTTGCAAAAGAGATCAATGATTCTGATATTGTGTTTGACTCTAAAATCATGCAGCTAATGTGAATTTGGAATTTTGCGGCATCGGCTTCTAACACCTTGAAGATTCTTCTGAATTCGGCGTTTCTACTCTTTGCGATTATTTTTTGTCTGCTTGGGGTGTCATTTACCCATTCAGAGTCTTGGTTTTCATCTGTTATGGCAACAACAGTTATTGCGGCGCCATACTTTTTTGCCAAATCCAATGCGTGGCCAAATGCATGAACTGCGTGCTTTGAATTATCAAATGGCACCAAAATATGTCTGATTAAGGTACTTGCAACATTACAATGATCCAAATCGCTGCACACTATCTGGGAATGATCCAACCATTTCCATAGGCACAACGCTCTAAAATGATCCAGTTTGTCCGTCTCGAAAAGTCTCGCAGTGGGATAATCAATAAAAGAAGTCACATCAAAGAATCATTGGCCGCAATGAAGAATCAGAGTTATATCTGAATCATGATGTGAAGGCATTTGACTGAGCTGCCAAACTTTTTGTTTTATCGTTTCACTATAAATACAAGCCATATATAAGAAACAAAAAGATGCCGCAAACAAAACCAATCGTCAGTATTGAAAATGTTGTTGCATCTGCAACAATAGATCAAAAAGTGGATCTAAACGAAATCACAAAGAAATTTCCAGACACAGAATGGAATCCTGATCAATTCCCCGGACTTGTGTTTAGAATCAAATCCCCAAAGACTGCAACTTTGATTTTCTCATCTGGCAAGATGGTTTGCACCGGAGGCAAATCCGAAGAGATGGCAGTAAAGGCAGTGCGAACAGTTGTACAGCAGCTAAGAAAAGGCGGAATCAAAATAAAAAATGAGGCAATTGTCACCGTTCAAAACATAGTGGCCTCGGGCAATCTTTGCGGAAAAATCC
The DNA here is from genome assembly GCF_000955905.1 of Candidatus Nitrosotenuis cloacae. Lineage (GTDB taxonomy): Archaea > Thermoproteota > Nitrososphaeria > Nitrososphaerales > Nitrosopumilaceae > Nitrosotenuis > Nitrosotenuis cloacae. Next base: position 358,073 of record NZ_CP011097.1, read on the forward strand.
ACTTGGAGCAGGCAGCAAGGACCTTACCGCGAAGCATGTATGAGCCGGAGCAATTCCCAGGATTGATACACAGAATGCTTGATCCAAAGACCGTGATTCTGTTATTTGCATCAGGCAAGCTTGTCTGCACAGGTGCAAAAAAGGAAAGCGATGTGTATCGATCTGTTCATAATCTGCACAACACACTAGAAGAAAAAGACCTGATGATTTACGACAGCTGAGTCCCGGCTACTTGTTTTTGGACCTTGTCCAAGACGGAATCATCGACTAGTTTTTGTTGATGCAAGATCTTGGCAATTTCTATTATGTCCAAAAGGTGGTGCAGTTTCACTCCTTCTTTTTGTAGTGCCGAATCTGCGCCCTCTAACCTATTTACAATAACATATGCATCAGTTATCTTTGTGCCTGATTTTTTTAGCTCCCTTATTCCATTTATGACAGAGCCGCCCGTTGTTGCAACATCGTCTATTAGTAGAATCTTCATGTCTGGCTTTACGATTCCCTCTACAAGCTTGCCTGTTCCGTATTCCTTTGCCTGGGATCTGACATAGACAAGCGGCTTTACAAGCTCATATGCCAAGGCCGATGCAATGACTAGGCCTCCTGTTGGGACCGACGCAATGGAATCTATATCATCAAAGCCAATTTGCTCTGAGACTAGGCTCTGCAGGTGCTTTATCATGTGTCTGAACTGGTGCGGATAGCTAGGAACTAGTCTCAAATCTACATAGTAGGAGCTCTTTTTTCCGCTTGCCAGAGTGAAATCCCCGAACTTGATAATGCCACTTTGATGCAAAAATGTTGCAAACTCTTTTACAAACTCCATACCAAAATTTACTAGACTGGATTTATTTTGCTTTGTTTTGTGGGGTATGTGTGCCTGAAATCTGGTTAAACTATGGACCAACTGATGTAGTTCTTGATATAAAGGCAGAAAATCTGGACCAAAAAATCGAGCTAGATGCACCGGCACTTGATGTATCTCAAATTTATGAAAAGATGGACACGATGGATCTGAGCAAACCCCTCACACTTGTAGTACTAAATCACACTCCTGCCATACAAAAGATACTCTCAATAATTTTTGAGAAATGCTCACAAAAGGCAATTCCGCGGCCAAAGGTCTTTGCAGACAAGCAAATAATGAATCTAGTACGTGCTCATCTTCCACCGGAAAGCCAGGTCTTGGCATTTGAGGGAATTGAAAATGTTGATTCCAATCTAGTGTTTGTTGGCGAGATGGAGTTTGATGGCTTGTTTGGATTTGATACCATAGCTACGCGACTCTTGCGCAGATTTGGAAAAGACCAAATGCTATTGGCATATGAGAGGCGACAGGGAAATCTGCCGAATCCTGGTAAGGAGACAGAGAGCATCCAGATTGCAAAAAACTTTGCAGGTACATTTGAGATATCTGCAATTGAAATTGTGGCAAACCAAAAGGGAATAGCAGATCTTGCTATAGGTCATCCATCAAGTACACTATCAATATCCAAAACAATGAGCGGATTTACAAAATCAATAGAAAAACACCGTACTCTTTTGATTAGCACCGGTAAAGACGCAAGTAATGATACACTAGGCAAATCTCTGAATTCGCTTTGGAACTGTTACACTGCTATACGTGATGATGGCATGGCAATTCTGCTTGGGGAGTGTAGAGCAGGAATTGGCTCTGAGGCAATACGCCAATACATAGAAGGAAGAATGAGTGTTGAGCGACTACAAAAACCGGCAAAATACGTGGATGGAATGGAAGACTTGCTGTACCTATCAGAGATTCAAAAGAAACTGCAGATTGGCCTGGTTTCTGTGCTACCAGAGTTTTACATCAAAAAGCTAAATGTGATTTCGTTTGATGGCGTCAAAGAAACATTTGAATACGTACTAAAACACCAGGGCGCAAGACAAAAGATCTCTATTGTTCCGGATGGCGCAAGAATTCTACTTGGGCCAAACTGAGAATGGTAGTGGTGCACATAGAACTGCTAGCGCTATGACCAAAACATAAAGCAATTTTCTATTTTTTGATAATGGTGAGACATCATCTAGTGGTCGTACACTCATGTTTCTCATGCTAAATATCAAAATGAATATTGCCATCATCTCATATCGCAACAAAAACAACACTCCAACGCTTGCATATGTTGCGATGCGGTGAATCTTTTGGCCAAAAATTGTGCGCGCCATGTGTCCACCATCAAGCTGCCATGCAGGAAGCAAATTCAGAAATGTGATCAAAAACCCAAGCCACGCGGCAAACAATACCGGTGACATTAACACCTCAACGTCTGGGCCTGCCTTGCCAAATGTGGCCAAGGCAAGTGTCATGAATATGCTGTCATCCAGCTTTCGTAATTGTCCATCTGGCAGTGCATCTACGATGGATTGATCCAAAATTGGTGAGGTATATGCACCATAAAACGAGACCAAAATAGCAATTACTAGGCCTGCCAATGGTCCTGCAATTGCTACATCAAATACAATATTTCGATTTATCAAAAGGCCGCGGGATTGGATCATTGCACCAAACGTTGGCAGTCCTATGACTGGTACACCAGGAATAAAGTACGGCCAAGAGGTACGTATCTTGTGCATTTTGGCTGCAACCAAATGCCCTGCCTCATGTATGCCCAAGATCCCAACCAGAGATATTGTATAGAGAATGGCAAAATCCAATGGATCTCCAATATAGATCAGGCTGTTTACACCAAGTGTCCTGTAATATCCATCAACCATCACAAAAGCAACTACCACTCCAAAGAGGATTCGCTGAATCCATGCGCGAGAGAGCAGTTTTTTCTTTTTTGATTCTGGTGGGAGTCGATTTACTTGAATTATAGTTTTGTCCGCTGATTTTTGCAAAAAGCAGATTATTCCAATTGATTCTAGTTTTTGTGCCAGTGCGACAAATTTCTCCCTAAATTCTGCATCTGCTATCTCAAACTCCATCTTCTCAAGTGTGATGTTTACTGCCTGAACCTCAAACGTGGATGATACAATAGAAATGACCTGCTCTTGCGTGGGCTCACTCATTGTTTAACAAAATCCCAAGTCGGGATTAATTGATTTGTACGATTTTCTACTTTAACGTTAAATATCGACTGCACAAGAATATCATTACAATGCAGATAATCAACAACCAGACCGGCGATTTCATCATACGAAGATGTGAGCCAGGAGATCTCATACCTGTAATGGAGATAAATCTGAAAACCTTACCTGAGCACTATTCCGATTATTTCTATGAGAGTCTTTTAGCAGAGCTGCCTGAAGCATTCTTGGTTGCAGAACACAAAGGAAAGCTTGTCGGATACATCATGTGCAAAACAGAATATGGATTTTCAAATTTCAAAAAACTCGGATTTGTCAAAAAGGGACACGTCGTATCTGTTGCCGTACTGGAAGAGTATAGACGACAGGGGCTGGGCAAAGCAATAATCGATGAATGTGTTGAGGGAATCAAATCAAAGCGATGTGATGAACTGTATCTGGAAGTGAGATGTAGCAATACTGACGCAGTCCGATTATACGAGAAGATGGGATTTTTCATAAAGCAAAGACTCAAGGCATACTATAGGGATGGCGAGGACGCATTTTTGATGGCCATCGAATTTACATACTAGATTCATATACTTTGGATAAAGTGTTTAGCTAAATGACAAGACGCAAAATGATGGGTATTTTCATATTTTGTTCATGCATTGGAGGATTTTTTGTATATGCGTACTTGTTGATGTTATCTGAGTGGAGTCCAATTGTCTTACAGCTTTCAGTACTAATGATTGCAGGTGGAATACTGGGTGTGATATCTTGGATTGGTTACATGATGGCAACAACGAAATCATCCCCATCATCAATCTTGCCTGACGACAAGTAATTATTTTGTAATTTTTACATCAACTACCATTTGGTAGTATCGTGGGCCTACTGCTCGCACCATTCTGCCGCCAAGAATTTCGGACTTGACTGGACTGACTTGCAAATAGTGTTGTTTTGATAGTTCCACTGCATTTTGACGCTTGTCTGCATGCTGGTGCGAGTAATAATGAATCACGCCACCTGATTTTGTTGCAAGTATTGCGGAATCTAGGAATTCATCTGATCTTTCAGGCAATAGCATCAGGGTACGATCGCCTGTATCTTGGAGCTGCTCTTTTACCACCTGGGACGCGTCGCCATTAATTGATATGATTTTTCCTTTCATCTTTTTGTTTAGCTTGATGTTTTGCTCGCAGAGCTTGGAAGCATGAGGATTTAGGTCAATATTGTACACAGTGCAGTTTTTCATCTTTGCTGCCACAATAGAAAACATGCCGACTCCACCAAACATGTTGATTAGAACCTCGCCGTCTTGAACCAAGTCTGCTATTCTTTTTCGTTCAGTTGAGAGTCTTGGGGAAAAAAACGCCTTTTCCACGTCTACTCTGAATCTGCAACCATATTCTCGGTATTCTGTTTCGGTATTGTCCTCACCCGCAATCACTTCTAGCTTTCTTGTCCTAAAGTCACCTGAGACATCAGAGCTTTGATAAAATACAGAGCGTGCCGGACGCACCGCTTCTAGGAGTGTTTCACCAATTATTTTTTTCTTTGATAGTAAGGAGTCTGGAATTCTAACCACAATGATATCGCCTATTTGATCAAATGCTGAATACAGATCGTTTGCTTCTTGCTCTGTTAGCACTCCCTGCAGTGCTTTTTTTAGCATTCGTGTCAATTCTTGTAATAGAAATTGCCCGTGTCTTTTTGCTGCTTGTCTAGTCTGCTGCCGGTTTTGTTGACTCGAGGCCTTAGTGTCTGCTCGTCTCGCCTAAATGTGATATCAAGCGAATTCAAGAATCGATTCATTGCATCTGCCTTGCTCATAGTTGATGTTCCATGACCTTCCTTTCCTGACTCGCCTTCAAAGATTACCATGGTATCGGATATCAAGTCCATTAGCTGAATATCATGATCAATTATGATGGCCGACTTGGCATATGATCGGACAAATCTTTGAATGAACTTTGCAATTGCTATTCTGTCTTCGACATCCAAAAATGCTGATGGTTCATCTAGTGCATAGACATCTGCTTTTTTGAGAAGACATGTGGCAACTGCCACTTTTTGCAGCTCTCCTCCGGAGAGATTCTTGATGGATTTGTTGTATAGTTTTTTGATCTTTAACGGATCCACGATTTGCTCTTCCTCTATGCTGCCAAAGATTGGACCTTCGTTTGCCTTGTCCAATACTGAAATGACCTCAACATCATAGTCATTTGGAATGTATTGAGGCTTGTATGATATGGTGACTGCCTTGTCTATTGTTCCCTCGTCTGGCTTTTCGACACCTGCAATCATTTTCATCATTGTTGTCTTGCCAAGTGCGTTTGCACCCATTATTCCCATTACCTCGCCTCGCCTTACCTGACCTGGCTGTACTGTAACTGAAAATGCGGGATAGTTTCTCTTTAGCGCCGGATAATTGATTAGAACTTCGCCCTTTTCAAAATCATCTTGGGATGATGACACATCAAAGCTGAATTTTTTGTCTCGGAATCGAACATTTTCGTTTGGTAGATATCCATCCAAAAATACATTGATCCCTACTTTGGTGGATAGAATTCCAGACACAATACCATATGCTGCCGGCTCTCCGTACAAAATCTCAATATAGTCAGACAAAAAGTCGAGTAGGGTCAGATCATGCTCTACTACCATTACTGATTTTCCAATGTTTGCCAAGCCATGGATTACTCGGGCTACTCCTCTTCTTTGAAATACGTCGTTGTATGATGATGGCTCATCAAAAAAGTAAAAGTCCGCATCCCTCGATGCAGCAGCTGCTACGGAAATCCTTTGTAGCTCTCCACCAGAGAGCTCCTTTACATGGTGTTCAATAGAATTTTTCAAGTCTAGCTCTCTGATCAGATCGGTGGCGGCTCCTCGCTGGTCATACTTGTCTAGTAGTTCCTTACCGGTCCCATCAAAGACCTGAGATATGTTGTAGACCTGTTGTGGCTTTATTGCGGCCTTTATTGTTTGATTTTTAATTTTCTCAAAATGATCCTTTAGCTCGGTACCTGCAAATCTTTTTAGAATTTGGTCCCATTCTGGAGGATTCTCATATTCCCCAAGATTTGGCTTTAGATTCCCAGACAAGATACTGACCACGGTACTCTTTCCCATACCGTTTCTGCCCAAGAGGCCTACGACCTCACCCTTTTTTGGTGTGGGCAGACGATAAAGCCTGAACGAGTTTTTTCCATACTGGTGAATCTTGTCAGTCCCAAGTTCTGTTGCTAGGTTTACTATGGTGATTGCCTCAAATGGGCACACCTTGACGCAGATTCCGCACCCATTGCAAATGTCCTCATCGATTTGCGCCTTTTTTATCTCCTCATTCATTATGATACAATCTGCGCCGGACTTGTTTACTGGACAATACTTGATGCATTCAAGGCCGCACTTTTTGGGCTGGCATAATTCCTTGTCTAAAACCGCTACTCGATGGGTCACAACCGTATCTTTGGGCCGGTCAATTTATACCTCATTCGTGAATGTGGTCGTAATCTTAATACAGAACAATTGTACGATGACTAACAAGCCGGCCATAGTGTTAGGGCGCGACCCAGTCTCTTTCCGAACCTGGAAGTCAAACCTAATGTCGCCACTGTGTTACTAAGGTGCGAGAGCCCTTGGGAAGTAGTGGTGCTGGCATCTTTTAATCAAATTATTATACAAGAATATTTGGTATTATTTTATGCCAATTTGTTCAGTGTGCGGCGAACAATTAGAAAATGACATACGTTTCATGAACCACATGATGGAAAAACATGGATTTAGAAACTCTAACGTTGGAACGCCGGATAGAAACTCTAGGGGCTACTAAGATAATCAAGAATTAATCTGACACCAAATCCCGTTGCTCCCTTTGGATTGTATGATTTTTCTTTTGATCCTCCCTGCACCCAGGCAGTTCCGGCAATATCAAAATGTGCCCATGGTGTGGTACCGACTGCGTTTGCCAAAAATGCAGCAGCTGTAATTGTTCCGGCAACTCTGCCAGGACCAGTATTTCTTATGTCTGCATAATCTGACTTTATCATGTCCATGTAGTCATCATTGATTGGTAGCTGCCAGACTTGCTCGCCTGTACTCTGAGATGATTTTGCTAGCTTGTCTGTAATTTTTTTATTATTGCTAATTAGGCCTGCCACGTTTGCACCAAGAGCTACTATGCATGCGCCGGTGAGTGTTGCAAAGTCGATTATCTCCTTTGGCTTGTATGTTTTAATTCCATATGATAGTGCATCAAACAATATGAGGCGGCCCTCTGCGTCTGTGTTGAGGATTTCGGCTGTTTTGCCGTCGTATAGTTTTATGATGTCACCTGGTCTGTAGGATTCGCCTCCAGGCATGTTCTCAACTGATGGTATTATGCCGACCAGATTCACTGGTAGCTCTAATTCTGATGCAGCCTTCATTATTCCAAGTACAGTGCAACCACCACACTTGTCAAACTTCATCTCATCCATCTTGTCTGCTGGCTTGATGGAGATGCCACCAGTATCAAATGTGACTGCCTTACCTACTAGTATGATTGGCTTGTCGCCTTTTTTGCCGTTATACTCTAGTACGATGAGTTTTGGCTCGTTTCTGCTTCCCTGGCCTACTGCAGTTATTCCACCAAATCCTTTCTGCTTTAGCTCTGATTTGGATAATACCACGCACTTTAGCTTGTTCTTTGATGATAATGATTTTGCAAGGCCTGCAAGTTGTGCTGGGTTGCACTCGTTTGGTGGAAGATTTGCTATTTCCCTTGTGTAAATTACACCGTCTGATACTGTGTCTGCCTTTGATACTATTGATGAGATCTTTTGATCAGAGGATAGTATGGTGAGGTTTGGGGATTTTGATTTTTTTTCTTTTTTATATTTATCAAATGAGTATAGTGATAGTTTTGCACCCTCTACTATTGCACTTGTGGTGATTTTACCGTTGACTGGCAAATTATTTGGAATCACTAAACTATATTCATCAAGGCCTATTTCGGATATTTTTTTGGCAATTTTTCCGGATGTAATCCTAAGTGATTCATGCGTTATTTTGTGGCGTGGCCCAAGACCTGCAACCAAAATTCTCTGGGCGGCAATCAATCCGTGAGTATGAATGATGGATATTGCGCCAAGCTTTGCCTTGGTTTCTTTGACTGCCTCTCTTACTGCTTCTGTTAGTTTTTGTGCGGTTTTTGGGAACCCAAGTGGCAGATCTGATTTTTCTGCAACAAAATAGCAAAGCGATTTTGTTTTTTTCTTGAGAGGATCTGAGTTTTCTGTTCTTATCAGCACAGTTTTGGCTCGTCTTTTTTGTCTCTATTAAGATTTGGGCTTATTGATAAATACCGGATCATTCCAACACAAAAACATGTCAAGTACAAAATGCATATCCTGTGGAAAGAGCTTCTTTTCCCCTCTAGGCCACAACAAGTGTAACATCTGTGCCAAAAAGGACGGAGACTCTGGCATGGGAGACATGGGACACGGCTCCTGTGGATGCGGTGGACATCACCACTAACATTTTCTTTTAATTAATTTCTAAAATATTTACTCTGAATTTGCTATTTGATCGTTTCTGATACAAGGCCGGGGTTTTGCGGAAATAAACTGCCGACATTGCTGCTCACTTTGTTTTGTCTTCTACAAGCTTGAATTTGGATAGCTGCTTGTATAGCATGAATACGATTGCTGCAATTATCAAAAAGTCAATAATGTTTGCAATCAAGTCTCCGTACTTGAAATCGGATGTAACGCCAGTGAATTGGTTTGTCACGGAATATTGTAATGTTTTAAGATCACCAGATGGTAATGCAAGACCTACTATTGGGTTGATTATATCGCTGACTAGTGCAGTGACTAGTTTTGATGCAGCTGCACCAATTACAAACGCTATTGCAAGACCTATGATTCCAAAAGTCTTGAGAAAATGAGCAAACTCTGCTACGAATCCTTTCTTTTCCTCTGGTTTGTCTGACACACAAATCATTGCCTTGAGGCTGTATATGCAAAATGGTGTTTGAATGGATTAGATCTTTTTGTGAAATTATATGACTTTCATATGGCATTGATTGCAAGTTTTTTGCTGTTTGTTAGCAGACTTGCAGAGCGCACAAATACGGCCTTTACATTTTTGCATTCCACATCACATGCTTCGTTGTTCTCAAATTCCTTGTTTCCTGAGCCTTTTGATTGGATAATCGCAGAGATTAATGGTACTAGGGCAGCTCGTCCACCAAATGCAGTTTTTCCATCAACAAACCAAAACATCTCCAGTGCACTGGAATCAAGAATTTGTCCTCGCAACTTTTCACCAAGCTCAGTGTAGTGACCAACCAACAACAATTTTCCTCTTGCCAAAAAGTTTACTGCCTTTGCAAACTTGGTGCACAGATAGCACTGGTTATCATAAATGACAAGTGGAACCATCCTGCCCAGATCCATGGTACTATCACGTTGGATCGAGATTAAAGGATTGAGGGAAAATAGCTTTTTATTGAATTTGCAAGCAGCCTCAAAACATGACCGTGTCTTTACTTCCAATTATCAAATCTGATTGAAAATGGGCCTCAACTATTATCAAATTAAAAAAAATGTTAGACGGGCGCGCAAACTTGTAATTCGTGCCACCTCAAACGCAGGATCTGGCCATCCCGGTGGTTCTTTTTCCATGGCAGAGATTATGGGGTGCATATTTTTCAAATATCTCAAGTACGATCCAAAAAATCCAAACTGGGAGGATCGTGACAAACTTGTTTTATCAAAAGGACATGCCTCTCCAGGATTGTTCTCAAACATGGCACTTGCTGGATATTTTGATCCATCAGAGCTTGATACGCTAAGAAAATTTGGAAGCCGACTGCAGGGACATCCAGACCTCAAATGCCCCGGCGTGGAGTTTTGTGGAGGCTCACTTGGAATTGGATTGTCTTTTTCGGTTGGAAGTGCACTGGCGGCACGAATTGACGGCAAACCAACTAGAATATTTACAGTAATGGGCGATGGGGAAACCGACGAAGGCCAAGTTTGGGAGGCTGCAATGACTGGTGCAAAATACAAAGTCGATAATCTGACTGCCATTTTGGATAGGAATTTCATCCAACAGGACTCTTACACAGAAAAAGTCATGCCACTTGATGAGGAACTGGTAGGCGATGATCTATCGGAAATGTGGAAGGATGCTAGCCGATGGAAGACTGGCGACAAGTGGAGATCTTTTGGATGGAACGTAATTGACATTGACGGGCATCGTATAGAACAATTGGATCATGCAATCAAAAAGGCAACACAAACCAAGGGCGCCCCATCAATCATCGTCGCACGTACCATCAAAGGCAAGGGAGTCGAGCACATGGAGGACAATCCCAAGTGGCACGGTCAAGCCCCAAAGAAGGAATTTGTCCCAATCATAGACATGGAAATCGATTCACAGGCAATGATTGCACCATCTATAATAGCTGGTGATATGACAAATCTGGAAAACGAGGTAAAGCGATGCACAAACGGACGTGCTGACTATATCCATCTTGATGTAATGGATGGAATGTTTGTACCGAACAAGACATTTGATCACAACAAAATTCGCGAGCTCAGACCATTAACTGTAATACCATTTGATACTCATCTGATGATAAACGAGCCGGTAAAGTATGTCAAAGACTATGTTGATGCGGGCTCTGATATCATAACCGTCCATGCCGAAGTATGTGATGCGTCCAGCTTCGGTCAAATTCATGATATACTAAAGGCAAATCAGGTAGGAGTTGGTCTTGCAATAAATCCAGACACAAATCTACCAGAATGGGCAATTCCATTTATTCCAAAATTAGACCAGATGATTGTAATGTCTGTAGTTCCTGGCAAGTCTGGCCAAAAATACATCGAGTCTACACACGAAAAAACACAACAACTAATCTCAACACTAAACCAGAATGGATTTGATGGATACATCGAAGCAGACGGTGGCGTCACACTTGATAATATTGGATTGTGCTTTGCAGATGGGGCACGAGCCTTTGTTGGCGGAAGCGCCATAATAGGACAGCAAGACGTGCGTGGAGTCATTCGTGAATTTAGGAACAAAATTGCACATGCCAGACGCAAGGGATTGCTCCAAAAGGCGCACGATCTTGGAGGAAACGAACTTGTGGCAAAGTGGATTGATCTGCATACTATAGGCGAGAAAAGGAATCACCTTACCGCAATAGCAAGGGAGCTTGGATACACATGATTGGGGACATGACTGATATGCGAACCGTCTATGGCAAGGCACTCGTCGAACTTGGAGAGCAAAACCCAAACGTCGTAGTTTTGGGTGCTGACACTACTGATTCACTAAAGACTGCGGATTTTGGGAAAAAATTCCCAAATCGATTCTTCAATGTCGGAATAGCCGAGGCAAACCTGGTATCAGTTGCTGCAGGATTGGCAATATCTGGCAAGACTGCATTTGCAAGCACATATGCAATATTTCTTCCCGGAAGATGCGTTGATCAGATCCGAAATGCAATTGCATATCCATCACCTGGAGACAAAAAGGGCCTAAATGTCAAACTGGTTGTTTCTCATGGCGGAATATCTGTAGGTGCAGACGGCGGATCGCACCAGCAAATAGAAGACATTGCAATAATGCGAGTCATCCCAAACATGACGGTACTCATACCAGCAGACACTGTGGCGGTTTCAAAGCTTACCTGGATCATGTCGCAACGATATGGCCCGCACTATATGCGATTGACAAGGTCTGTGTCACCAATAGTTCACCAAGACTCACAAGAATTCACAATAGGAAAAGGTATTACACTGAGGGAGGGGACAGACTGTACACTGGCAGCATGTGGTCTTACCGTAAAGATGGCACTTGATGCAGCTGATTCTCTAAAACAAGAGGGAATATCTTGTAAGGTGCTAGACATGTTTTCAGTAAAGCCAATTGATTCTGAATTACTGGAAAAGTCTGCAAGAGAAACTGGCTGTATAGTAACATGTGAGGAGCACAACATAATGGGAGGATTTGGCTCTGCAGCATCTGAGGTGATATCAGAATTATACCCAGTTCCAATCAAGCGCATTGGTGTCAATGACAGATTTGGCGAGTCTGCGCGTGATGCAGAGATTCCACTGCTTTTGGAAAAACATGGTATAACATCACTTAATATAGCAAAAGCAGTCAAAGAGATCATAGGTAAGAAAAAATGAAGATCTTCCTTGATACTGCAAACTTACAATCCATAAAATCATACAATGACATGGGATTATTGGATGGCATAACTACCAATCCATCACTACTTGCAAAGGAAGGTGGTGATCCGCTCAAGGCAATGGAGGAGATTACCAAAATCATCAAAGGTGATGTAAGCTTGGAAGTTGTTGCGACCGATTATACGGGAATGATGGATGAGGGACATAGACTCAAAAAGTATGGCGCAAATGTTGTAATCAAAGTACCAATGACTGCAGATGGCCTCAAGGCATGCAAGAGCTTCTCATCGGAGGGAATTCCAGTTAATGTTACTCTGGTGTTCTCGCCAAATCAGGCAATTCTGGCTGCAAAGGCTGGTGCAAAATATGTCAGCCCATTCATTGGAAGACTGGATGATGTTGGCCAAGATGGAATGGGATTGATTGCAGAAATAAAACAGATATTTCAAAATTACAATTTCAAGACACAAATTCTGGTAGCTAGTGTTCGACACCCAATGCATGTAGTAGAGGCAGCAAAGATTGGAGCCGATGTAGTGACACTACCGCCGGATGTTTTGGGCAAAATGCTCAAGCATCCGCTTACCGATAATGGACTCAAGGCATTTTTGGCAGACTGGGAAAAGCTAAAGCAGAGCCAGAAATAATTTACAACTCCTTAAAAACCACGAAAATCATATCAAATCATGGATGATGAAGCTCGCAACTTTCAGATCATGCAGGTCTCTGAGCTACTAATCCAAGACAAAATCTCGTTAAATGAGCAGGACCCTGCCAAACTACAAAAATACTATGACTATGCGCAAAAAGAGTTTAGCCTTTCTGGGGATGACTCGGTAGATCTAGTAAATGAGACATTTTTGTATCTGACCATAAAAAATGCCAAAGATATTGATCCCCTTCAAGATGGAGACAAATTTGGTGCAGGCTTTAGCTAGTTATTGGTCGTAGATCATCAGTTTCTTTTCTTCTAATAATGAGTGTAGATTGTTGACTGAGCGATACACGTCTGCTTCCTTTTTTGCGCCTGTGCAGACAAGCTTGCCTGATGCAAATAACAGAATCACAGTCTTTGGGTCCAGCATTCTGTGTATCAATCCTGGGAATTGCTCTGGCTCGTACATGCTTCGTGGTAAGGTCCTTGCTGCATGCTCTAGGTGAATCTTACCACCTAGGTTTATTGCCGCAACAATGTTTTGCACAACAATTTCTGCATCATTTTTTATTTTGATTCCACCTTTTCGCAGTCTTTCTACTACTGTTTGTACTGCTTTTACTGCCATCTCCTCTGATTTTGCACCGGTACAAACCATCTTACCAGTTCGGAAAATCAGAGTAGCGGTACGCGGTGTCTTTAATCGAAATACTAATCCTGGAAACTGGTCTGGATGATATTCAGTGTCTGGGAATTTTTTTGTGACCTCATTTAGATCTATTTTCTGATCAACTGAAGCAGAAGCAACTACATTTTCAACTGATACAATTGGCTTTGTTTGTGGCATTCGTGCTTTTTTAAATACCCGCTTTATATATAGTGTAACTGGCTAGTGGTGGTTTATCCACTGAGTACGATATTCCTCATCAAATATCTCTGATGTCAGATCGTCATCTTTGATCTCTGTACTGGAAAGATCGACATCAAAAAATCCTAATTTGCCTTTGGCAGGAATCGGCAGCTTGAATTCTTTTGGACTTTTTAGCAAAAAACCAAATGTTTTACTCGAAAAATAATCATCGCTTGCAAAATGATGTTTTTTGTCTATCCCTAGTTCTTTTTTGGTTTGGTATTTTTTGGTATCAAATATTGTGGCCTTGCCAACAATAACTCCAGTAGGTAATACACTGGGATCGATTCCAAGCCGTTTGCAGTCTTTTGTTTTGATCTTTGTAGGGGAATGAATCAGAAACTCACCGCGATAGTTTGTGTTCCAGTGTCTTAGCTCGATTGTCTTTTTGCCTTTTATGATAAGATCAGCAAATGGCTGGGAAACTGATAGACACTTGAAGGTGCTCAATTACATTCTGATGCTGCATCTGTTTGGACCCATCTCTAAATCTGGAATCTGCATTGGAGGGACTGGGATTACACCTTTGTTGATTTTTATGATCATTGAATAGTTCATTGGTCTTGGGGTTGTGATGCTGACTACCTTTGATACAAATTCTGCCTGACCTAAATCTAATAATGGAAGCTTCTTTGCATTTTGCACTGTGGTGTAGAATATTCCGTCCTTTGTTGGGATAACCCCTTCACCATGATGAGTTGGAAATATCTTGACATCGTCTCCGAATTTTAGTAATTTGTTGTGTAGGGTATCATACAGCTTTGCAGCAAATTCTTCTGCTTGGTCTCTAAGGTCTGGTCGACCAATTCCCTCTACGAACAAAATATCGCCTGAGAAGACATACTTGTCATTCAGCACAAACGACATGCTGCCTGGCGTGTGGCCAGGTGTGTGTATTGCCTTGAGTTGTTTTGAGCCAAACGATATGGTATCACCATCAACCGTTTGCTGTGATTCAAGCTTGTATTCTTCCAGTTTTGATAGGTATAGTTTTGCGCCTGTCATTTGTGATAGATCCTTTGCAGCAGAGACATGGTCTGCGTGCTGATGTGTATCAATTACACATGTGATCTTGAGGCCTTCCTTTTGTGCAAATTCTATGTATTTTGATGGGGGGTATGTTGGATCAATTACGACTGCTTCTCCATTTGATCCTATGATGTGTGATAGGCAACCCTTTCCAATTTTTTCTACCTGAATTATCGTGGTGTCATTTTCTTTTAGTGTTATAGCACTTAGCACTTGGTTCCATAATGACATTCCACCAACAAGAGATGTTGATTCCAGTCCGTTCTGTGCCAGCGCAAATGTTGCAACCATGGAGCGATTCCCATGAGAGCATATTGTGACAATTTTTTTGTCCTTTGGCAGATGTGTTTGCGATCCTGGCATAAATAATTGTGATAGTGGAATGTTTACTGCACCTGGAATCTTAAACTCGGCAAACTCTGAGGGCTCTCGCACATCCAACAAAAACACATTGTTGTCTTTTTTGATTGAATCCCACAGGTTATCGCCGCTAATTATGGTATCTTGGGTGCTTTTGATCGTCTCGCCTTGCCATGACTTTATTCCGTCCTTGAGATAATGAGCATCAAAGCCAAAGCGAGCCATCATGGTGGCATTTTGCTTTGCCTCCGTGCCATCTTCATCAACTAGTATGATCTTCATGCTTGGTGGAAGCTTTGACATTATGATCTGTTTTTGCTGCATGGAGTTGCACACTGCGTTTGCAGCGCCTGCAATGTGACCATTCATGTAATTTTCCTTTGCTCTAATGTCTAGAATTATGGTGTTTGATTTGGCTTGTAAAATCTGGGATAACTCTTCTGGTGTGATCTCTATGTTCATGTAATTGCGCTCAATCTGATGCCAAATTTAGAATTTGCTGTTTTGATCTATTGTTGGGCTTTTGGTATTTTCATGGTAAACCTTGTAGGGTTGTTTTCTGCTTGAATGGTACCATTGTGTTCTTCCTCGATTATTCTTTTACATGTGGATAGTCCTAGTCCGGTTCCATCCTTTTTTGTAGTGAATAATGGATCAAATATTTTCGGCAAAACTTCTAGTGGAATTCCAGGACCGCTATCGCTTATCTGAATTATTGCATCATTGTCTTTTTCCAAGATCTGTACTGTGATGGTTCCGCCTTTTTCCAATGCCTGAGTTGAATTTGCAATTATATTGGTAAATACTCTTTGCAGCTTTGTTGCATCACACTCAATGGTAAGATCATTTGATGGCAGCTCGATTGTGACATTGTCTGGCTTGTTGATGTAACCTATTGAATCGTTTAGAATCTTTAGGATGTTATTATTCTCAAATGCTGTGGGAGTTTCCCTTATGAAATTCAAAATGTCATTGATGTGATTTGTAATTCCATTAACTGCATGTTCCATTCGCTCAAGCGAGTTGAGCAGTGTCGAGTCTTCCTCCTTTGAGTGTCGTAATTTTAGCAGATCAACTTGGACTTTGATTACTGTTAATGGGTTTTTGATGTCATGAACCATTTTTGATGACATCTCACCTACTACGGTGAATTTGTTTGCCTTTCTGTCCAGATGTGTCTGAAGTAGACCTTGTTTTTCCCTGAGCAGTTTCTTTGCTGCATCCAATGTTTCTGAGCGTTTGCGGATGAGATTTTGGATGTTGCTCAGCTCCTTTTTCTCTTCTTCTATAATGTTAGTTATCATCGAATACTTGTCTTCATTTTGAGATTTTGTATTGGAAATATCGTCAGTTCCATTAGCTATTTTCTCAAATTCGCTTTTTTGGCTTGACTCTGCTTTTTGAGTCTCCACTTCGGTTTCGGCATTTTGGCCAGGTGCCTTTGAGAAAAAGATCATTCTTCCATTATTGGTTGAATTTTCATTTGGGTCTTTTTTCTGGATGAATCTGGTCAATGAGATATCTGATTTTGAGATTTAATATCGAATAATGTGTTCAAATAAATGAGCTCGCTTATGTCTGCGCTACATAATGTGGAATTGTTTTAATTTGCAATATTTGCAAATCTGGGTTTTGTTTAACTAGTTTCTAAAACAGCCAAAACTCTGTTTGGAATGTCCTTTAGTCTTGAGACTGCCAATGTTTTTTCATATCCCAAATATCGAAGATTGTTTGCTATTGTGGTTGCACTAAATGTGTCATGACCAACACCAATTGCCACCATCTTGATTCCGAGTGTTTTGAGTGATTTTACCATGGCACGAACTGCATCGGGATCTGATGGCTCTCCATCAGATAGTGTCAGAAAAATATCGGGCTTTTTTGATTTCAAAACAGAATACATTTTTTGATACACATCCGCAAGCGGTGTTCCCCCATTTGCCTCGATTTGCGCCAGTCTTTTTGCAGATGCATTATTCCATTTTACGTCTTCTGGCTTTACCATCCAGCATACTACTTGTTTTTGTGTTGTGTTGAAAGCAAAGACAGAGAACTTAATCTTCAAAAACGACAAGACCTCGCACAATGCAAGTGTTGCCTTTTTGTATTGTACCTGTTGGTCTGTTATGCTTGATGAATGATCCAACAATATGACTATTTTTGATTTGATTGATTTTTTCACATCTGTTACAAACGGCTTGTAGCCCTCAATGTAGGACTCTGCATCAAATTCCTCACCAGATATGACGTGTTGTTCTTTCCAGCTGGTCTTCCACTCTTTGAATTTTGTCTTGAGATTGCTGATTAGGTCCTGATCATAGATTTTGGTCTCATCAACATTTGTGGAGCCTGGTACTTGGATTCCAATGGATTCACTTCCGAGGCCCTTGTTTTCGTTTTTCTTGTTTTCTTCTTTTATCACCTTGAATTCCTCGGCAATGTCTTTGCCAGATAAAATATTATCAATGTCTATTTTCCCGAAGTCTGCTTCCTTGTTTTGTGCAATTTTCTGCAATGCCTTTGCAAAGTCTTGAGGTGTGATCATCAATCCGGGACCCTTCCATGGCACAGCAAGCGGAACCGTTGTTAGTGCATCAATGTTTAGAATACTCAGAATCTCGGGAATTTTTTTCTCCAGCCATTCAGTATCGTATTTTTTTTCTATTGTTTCTACTATGATCTCTTTTGCACGCACTGATGCCATTGCGACTCGTTCCGCAAAGCTTGGCTGCAATTCCCCCTTGATATCACCTAACAGAAATTTTTGGTAAAACGCCTCTACAATTCTTGATTTTCCCAAAATATTTCCGAGCTGAGGCCTATACAACCACGCATAGGTATAGTTGAAGATCAACTCTTCATCCATTCCGCGCCAAACTTTTCGCCCTAGTAACTCAACGCGTCGTGTCTCTAATGTGTTTAGAATAAAGCCAAAAGCATGGTCATTTGAGAGAATTTTTTTGCAAAACTTGATTCGCATTGACTCATACCAAATAGAAACGCGGAACTGCCTGTATTTTTCAAAGTCAGTACCAGCATATTTTTCGGGCGACACTAAGCTAATCTTGTTTTCTTTTAGTTTGGTTGTGTTTTCCTTTTTGTCTGAAAACTCTACAATTACTTTTTCCTTCTCAGACCACCTTCTCGCCAAAAACGTGGCAATCTCTACTAGTGTGTCGTTTCTGAGCTGCAGTGATTGCATTATCTACCAAACATGGATGTAATGATGTCGCTTACCTTTTGGTATTCGACGCTTCCCCACTGGGCGTACACGTTTCCAAAAACAATGTCTGCTGATTTCTTTGCATCAAGGCCAGAGTCCAAAAGTTTTGCATACGCAATGCTTTCACGTAGGCTAGGCGAATAATACAATTCCTCCACTGCAGCTGCCTGTCGCAGTGTGTTTGCCAGGTTTATTCCCTGCTTTAATTTATCATCAAAGCTTCCAGAAACATGGCGCTTTACTATTTCAAATTCGGTTTCCTCTGGGGGATAATCTAATCTGATTCTAACTGGGAATCTGCTTAATAGCTGTGGTGGAAGCTCTTTTGTTCCAACATGAGTCAGCGGATTTATTGTGGCCACTACAAACCATTTCTGATCTGCGTTAATCATTTCGCCAGTTGATTCCTTGAGAACAATCTGTCTTCTATCGTCAAGTGCCTCATCCAATCTTAGTAGAACGTCTGCCTCTGCTGCATTTAGCTCATCCAGATACAGAAAACTTCCATCCTTCATTGATTTTATCAAAATTCCCTCATCAAATCCAATTGTTCCATCATTGAGTGTCTTGGTTCCGATTAGGTGACTCTCGCGAGTTCGAAGGCTGAAATTGATTGATTCCAGCTTTGCACCCTTTCTACTTGCAAACTCTCGCACCAGCGAGGTCTTGCCGGTTCCCTTTGGGCCGATTATCAAAACAAAAAGACCTGCATCATGAGCCTTGCCTAAAACGTCCAAAGAATTATTCCAGTCTAAATATGCCGACGATGACTGTAGCATGATTTTTAAAATTGCTTATACTTTATTTAAAATGACTCGTTTCTCTAATGACTTGAGCACTAGTTGTCCCATTTTGCCAGATGCTCATAGGATTCATGCATTATCTTGAGCAGTTTTTTGTTCCATTCCTCAAATCCATCTGGCGTGGTAGGATAGTTGCGATAGTGCTCTGTTAGCCATCTGTTTTGTTGTGTTGTGTATCGCAGCCCGTCTGCTAGCTTTTTGTTTAGTGCCCCGCGAATGAGCATTCCCATTTTGCCCACCATGGAAAAGTCGGGGTGCTCACCTTTGCTGATTGCCTCAACATCCATGTTGCCCAAAAAGTGCTTCATTCCATAATTGATCTGATCATTTGTCAGCATTTGCAATAATCTTCTAAAGACCTCAAGGCCTGCAGTCTTGTAGCCATATTCTCTGGTATAATCAACATTGTATTGCCAAAGTCCCTTTTCTGTCACATCACCTGACTCTATTGCATCAACTGCGTTTTTGCCGATAATAGAGCCGGCAATTAGTGCGGGGCCTATTCCTCCAGCATCAAGTGGTTTTGGCATCCATGCCGAGTCGCCAACCAACATGAATCCATTTGCAACCATGCAGTCGTTTTGTCTTCTGACTGATACCTGAAAGTTTCCAGTTGCATTGTTCACATCTGATGGATCAGTAGATATTCTTGGATTTTTAATTGCGCGGTTTCTTGCAACATATTGATTGATCAAGCCTGTGACATCATCATGCTTGCCAAGTCTTTTGTTTCGTTTATCTAGAATTGTCTTCTCAACACCTAGTCCGATGTTGACCTTGTTTTTGCCCTTTGGAAATACCCATCCATATCCACCAGGCGCAATGTCTTGGTCCAAATGAATCAAGCAATAGTCCGGATCGAACTCTGATAGATCGTCTTCCCCCTGATCAAAATACATAATGTGTCTGCCAGTCGATTCAAGATCGGTTCTGTCGATTCGTCGCTCCATCTTTGTAGTGTTTTTGATCTGGTTTCGTAGCATCGATGTAACACCTGTGGCATCGATTACCACTTTGGCGGTTTTCTTGTAGGGCTGGTTTGTCTTTTTATCAGTACCTTCTACTCCCACCACCTGATTTCCATCGTATATCAGTCCGGTAAGGTTTACCTCAAAGTCGACATTGATTCCGCGCTTTAGTGCCTCCTTGTACTGGGTCTGTGGAAGTTGTTGTCTGTTTAGCAAAAATCCATCACCATCAAATGGAATGGACGTCTCTCTGTCTGGTGATAATGCCATAACGCCTTTTACTTTGTGCTCAATTTCTGGTGCCCCCCATGAAACCTTGATGTGGCTTCCCATGTAGTCAACTGCTTCCTTTGATACTGCGTCTCCGCAAACCCAACCATTGATTGATTTTCTGCCAAGCAAGATTGGCGGATTTCTATCTATTACCAGAATTGATATTTTTTGATTAGAATAATGAGCAGCCGAGTGTGCAGCAATCATTCCTGCGAGTCCGCCACCAGCTACAATCAGGTCGTAATCTGTTTTCACTATGTGACAGCTGAAACGACATTATTTAAAACAATATCTTGTAGATTATTTTTTGGGTCAGATCGTCGCGGCGTCTTCACAGCTTGCGTATTGCTCAGACTGGAGCGGCTTGTAGCTCTTCATTCCCAACTAGATACTACTCTAAATGATATTAAATTGTGCTTGTGAGTAATTCGGAATATGTCTTGATGAGATCCTTTTGTGTGTAAATTGGTGTGTAAATTTTCAGCTTTATTGGATCCTCGTTAGCGGGTTCTACTTTTCCCTGTACTAGAGATTGCTTTGAGATTCTCATGTATAATCCAGAACCATCACATCGGTTATCCAAATCTTCGATGATCTCATCTATTTCGTTTTTTGGAATGTGTGATAACATGGTCTTGACAAAGTGAATTGCCTTTTTCTTTTTTATTTTTCCATGAACCAGTATGATTGGATTGTCATAATGTCCTTGGAGATTCTGCATTGTAAAGTCGTCTTGGCTTAAATCAAAAATCTCTGCAAAAGCATCAAAGAGCTTTTGAGAGTCTTCAGTTGCATGTATGATAACTTGAATCTCTACTTCAAGTCTTTTTTCCATGAGTAGATTATGCTTCTAGCAATGTGACTTGAGCTTCTGCAGTTCTAATTAGCTTTACCTTTTCAAGACCTACGTGTCTCATGCGAATGACCTTCTTTGCTGCCGCCATGATATCCGAGTTTATCTTTCCATAGCATGTTGCTTGCACAAATTGATCAATTGTCATCTCTGGAATGGTCTTGTTCATTACATCTCTTGCAATTAGTCTTAGAGCATGCTTGCGTGATGTGTTGAGCTTCTTGTGAGTCAATGCAATTACTTTTAGTCTGAATAGATAGTTGTCCTTTGTCTTTACATTCATCACAAAGCTTACCTTGCTGGAGCCACGTCGAATCAGGCTTCTGAGGAATTCCTTTGCATATTCGTATCTCTTGAATATTGCATATGCCTTGTCACCTTCTACTTTGCTAATCTGGAAGTAAATCTTGTACTGATATTGAGACGGATCTCCTTTTAGAATATCAAAGAGTGTTACCTCGATTACACGGCCAATTGCTTTTTGCTCATCAGTAATTGGTATGTATGCAAGTGGTGCATTGTTAAATGACTCTGGGGCAATTACTGTGACCCATTTTTTCTCACGCCACTTGTCCTTTACTTTACCGCCTCGTTTACGAGCCAATTATTTAGCGACCCTGTAGCCAAAATATAACTGTACCAACTAAATCACGCTTGATCCGAGATATTTCTGTAAAGGCTTTGGCACACTGATATGGCCATCCTTTGTCTGAAAATTCTCCATTATCGCAACCAGCGTTCTAGTCGTTGCAACTAGGGTGCTGTTTAGCGAGTGGAGGTATTGTGTTTGCTCATTGGTCTTGTCTCGGAATCGTATCTTTAGCCTCCTGGTCTGAAAGTCCAGGCAATTAGAACATGACACTATTTCGCGGTATGCATTTTGGCCTGCCATCCAGGCCTCAATGTCATATGTTTTTGCAGAGACCTTGCCCATATCTCCACTTGATAAGAGCATGACTCGGTATGGAATTTCGAGTTTCTGGTAAAACTCTTCTGCAACTGTAAGCATTTTTTCATGTTCCTTCCAAGAGTCCTCTGGTCTTGCAAAGACGTACTGCTCTACTTTTTCAAACTGGTGTACTCTAAAGATCCCCTTTTGGTCTCTGCCGTGTGCGCCTGCCTCTTTTCTAAAGCATGGACTAACACCTGCATATCTGATTGGTAGGTCTTTTCCTTCCAGGATTTCATCTGAATGCATTGCTGCAATGGAATGCTCTGATGTGCCAATCAAAAACAGGTCCTCATCTTGAACTTTGTATATCACACTCTCAAAGTCATCTGCAATTATTGCGCCTTCCATGGAACCGCGATTGATCATGTATGGGGGTTGGACTAGTCCGTATTGTTTTTCTGCCAAATAGTCTAGTGCAAAATGAATCAGCGCTTGGTTTAGTCTCACTAGATTGTTTTTCAGATAATAAAATCTTGCACCTGCTGTCTTTGCAGCTCGCTCCAAATCCACCAACCCCAAGTCTTGTGCCATGTCTATGTGGTCCTTGATTTTGAACTCAAATTTTGGAATCACTCCCCATGTCTTTACCTGAATGTTTGATGTATCGTCTGCCCCAAGTGGGACTGATTCATGAATTAGATTTGGCATTGTCATTGCCAGTTTGTTATAGTCTGATTCGGTTTTGATCTGTTCTGCTTCTAGTGCTTGCAATTGCTGAGAAACGGTTTGCATTTTTGCAATCGCATCATCTGCGTTTTGGCCAGTCTTTTTCTTGGTTGCAATTTCTGCAGCCACTTGGTTCTTTTGCTTGCGAAGCTCGTCTGTTTTTATGATTAGCTCTCGTCTCTTGGAGTCTGCATTTACCAAGCCATCCAGATCAAACTGGACATGCCTATCTGATAACATTTTGCGGATTATCTCTGGCTTTTCTTTGATTAGTTTTGGGTCCAGCATTATTCCATCACCTTTAGTGCCACTTGCACATGGGACAAGACCTCATCAATGGTAGCAGTTAGTGTTTTCATATTACCAGTACTGTGGAAATTAAAAACAAGTGCATTATCAAGATTTTCCATCTCAAATGATAACCCTTTGGGAAAATCAACATTGTCAGGCTCCAAGGCCGCCCTTATTGCATCGGCCTTTTTCTTGGTCAGATGATCAATTGTTATTTTGAGTGTGGTTTCCATTTACGCCGTCTTCTAGATAATCCAAAAACCCATCAAGCTTGTCCTTTGTTATCTTTGCCCCAGCAGCTGCATCATGCCCTCCACCAATCCCATTGAATTTCTCAGCACCTGATTTCATTAGTACTGATAGGTTGACGTCTGTCTTGCAGCCCATTGATTTGCGCGAGGAGAACTTTATGGTATTTTCCTCGCTGTTTGTTCGTAGTATGATGATTTTTCCAGCATTCTTTGGTGAGCCGGCCAAAAGAGATGAAATTGTTCCAGTCATGGTTTCAGGAATTATTCCCTCACCGTTCACCATGACACATCTTGCCGAGTCGCTAATTCTCCATCGCTCATTTGTCAGAATGTTCATGTAGTCACGGATGAGTTTTCTGTATTCTAGCAAGATATTTTCGCCTTCGTATAGCATCCTGTTTCTATCGCCCATGCAAATCGAGATACCAACACCAGATCTGCCGATTCTTCCACAAGAGTTTAGCATCGTGGAAAACTCACGAGCATCGCGCAAAAAGCTGCGTCTTTCCTCGCCTGGAAATGTGTAGGTGTAACCAATCAACTCCTCCATTATTTGGGTGGCGTTTTGTGAGCTTGCGAATTTTGTAATGGATTCTATGACTAGTCGTTTTTCGTCCTCTGTGAGGTCAGCCGGGGTTCTCCACCTTCCACCATCCTTTAGGTTGATGTCAGCAGATTTGAAAAGCGAAAGACACGTGTCCCTATTCCAAGTCAGCCCCTCAATGAATGGCTGAGATGTAAATGCAAGCGCATCAACCAGAGGTCTTGTTTCGCGTCCAACTAGGAGTAAGTCCATATCGACATGTAGTGCCCCTTGGCTTTTTGCCTCCTCTATGATGTCTATGTTTTTGCCAAGAAATGATTTCTTTTCTCCCTGATCTTGTCTGTCGCCCAGTGCAGAAACTACTGCAATTGGTGCCAGGTCAGAGTTTTTTCCGTCCAGTGCCTTTGCTGCCAAAAACGCCATGCCGCCAGCACAGATTTCAGTTCCACCATTAATGCCATATTTCCAAGCGTTTATGATGTTGTCATTTTCGTGCTCTTCTTCAGATATCTCATGATGATCCAAGACAAACCAGTTTTGTCCCAATGATTCGTTTAGCTGCTTTCCAAATCCACCTCCAAGGTCTGTTATTACATGAAAGTCGCGCGAGTCTGATTCCATTGTTTTGATGGTTTGTGCACTCATCTCCTTTGTGGTGCGAACAGTAACTTTTGCGCCTGCGCGAATCAGTGCCTTTGTTATGATTGCACCCGATGTCAAGCCATCACAGTCAATGTGTGTTACAACGGAGATGTCTTTGCCGTTTTTGATAAGATCCGAAATTACATCATTAAAATTTGATAAATGTTGATCGAGTACCTTGCCCATTATTCAAGTTGGGCTACAACTGACTTATATTTCCAGTTCTGTGGAAGTGCACCAATTCTTTTGTAGTATGTCGAGATACGGTGAACCTTTGCCTCTACGAGCTCAAGCGATCTAACGTTTCGTTTGTCAGAATTGTTGTTCTTGAGGTGTCGTTGCAAGTTGATCGCCTTCTTTACAATATTGTTGAGGTCCTCAGGAATCTCTGGCCTCACGTTGTTTTCCTCTAGCATCTTTTTGACGGATTTTTTTGTGATTGCCTTTGCCAGTGGAATTGCGTGCTGATCTCTTAGCTTTATTCCGATTTGGCTCATTGGGACGCCATCTTTGCCATATTTCACAACCAGTTCCTCTACTTCTTTTGCTGTGGTTGTCACCCAAGATGGTGTTCTGCCAGAAATTGGCCTAGTAGAGTGTGATTGTCCATGTCTGTGGGTATGTACACGTCCCATGGCGCCTCTGATCCTAGAACTAACATAAACGTTACCACAAAACAATTACCAAAGCTGGCGATTAGAAAAAAGTTAAATAGAAACCATAGCCCCAAAAGCACAGGTAAACACTATGAATAAAGTACTATTCGGAGCAGCAATCATTGCTGCAGCCGTAATATCAATGGGAATGACAGAACAAGCATTTGCCCAGTATATGGGTAATGTTGACCAAGATTCTGGAAAGACAGGCAAGAACACACTCGAAGAAGCACTAAAACTTCAAAGAGAACGTGTTACCTCTGCAGCTGAAAATCCAGCAACTGGTTCTGGCACTCCATACCTAGCAGCTGATGGTGTCTTGGGAGCTTCCGCAATTGCGGCAGCTGTCTTTGGAGGAATTGCCGCGGCATTTTTCTTCAGAGGAAGAACCGGAAGATACGCAGCTCAAGGAAGAGGATAAACCTACTTCTCTTTTTCCATTTTATTGAATATCCCCTAGCGGTACGCGATCAGTAATTATCCCTGAGTATCAGGGAAATGTATATATCGCACATTATGAGGTCATTAGTTTAATGACTCCATTATTCGGTACAGTGTTCAGTATTCTGTCTACCGTATTTGGACAATTGGGACCAAACTATGACCCATTGTTCTATGATGTCATGGTCTACATCTTTGGCACAATCATGTTTACTGTGTTCCTTCTAGGAATCATATCATATTGGCTAAGAGTACATGGCTGGTCATACAAAGACAACCGCGAAAGATGGGTTGACGAGTTAGACAGACACTTTGAAAGAGAAGGTATCGGTTTGATACCAGACAACGGCAAGTACTGGTAAAAAACCTCTTTTTTCATTCTTTTTAGTTTTCTTTAATCTGGATTCTGCAGTCGTTGTTTTTCGGACTTTGATTATTTCTGACTGGTGTTATTGTGGTGGTAAAAAGTCATGTTCGCTGGCTTCGTCATAGTTCTTTGTGAAGAATTCTGCTCTATAGTGAGCCCCATCAACTAGCGGTTCTCGGATAAGACTTCCGGTTTCTTTGCCGTCCACAAATACCTTTGATCTAGATTCATCCATGTCTCGCATTGGGAATCCGTTCTCGTGATATGTCGTCCAAGTCCACAGGAAATGCCCAATCTCAAATGGATATTCGTGCTTCCACTCTGCATGAATCACACCATCATTTGTCAAGGTGTACAATGAATGCCTACAGTTCTCATTGTTTCCAATGTTTGCGGGGATCTCTATTTTCTGCTTGTCCACGTATAGTTCCAAGGTTGCCGAGATCTTGTAGTCGGACTCGATATCGTTGATGCATACCCTTAGTGGGTTGTCCATGTTTAGCCACTGTTGGATGAATATGCTGGCAGTTCCAACAGATATGGCAATTACTGCCGTAATTATCAGGTAGCGTATGGTGCCCTTTCTTTTGGCAGGGTTGCCCAAGCCAGGCCAATTCATAGCCCAGACTTGATTCCTATAGGATAAAGTCGTTTCTCTAAGTCAATATAATAAAATGAAAAGAGAGGGTGTTGGTTTAGATTACTTGCCAGGGGCGAGTTGCAAATGTGATTACATATCCAACGCCAATAATGATTGATTGGTACATGATGTTGGTATATGGAATTGGTTTGAGTATTGGCTCGCCAGTTACTACTACTGTTTGTCCTGGGCCTAATCCTGGTCCAACTTGCGCAACGTTTAGCTGAGTGTGTACGTGGTATACGCCTGGCTCTAGTGCCTTTGCTCGAATTTCATAATCGAGTACTGCGTTACCTGGGATTTGAAAGACGTTTCCTGGTGGGGTTCTTGCAAGAATTTCCCATCTGTTACCTGCGTTGGTGGACTCTGAGAATATAGAGTTCCATCCTCTGAGGTCTCTTTCAACAAGACTTACGAACTTGCCTGATAAGACTAGTTCTTCACCGGTTTGCAGTGATTGTCTGTTGAAAGACTCATCTTCAATCTTTACGAAACGACTCTGGAGTTGTGCTTGAACACCGTGTGCTTCTGCAGTCTGGACCATTTGGGCCAAGTTTGGACCGAATGTGCCGAGTGCTAAAATCACTCCGAGTGCTACTACGAATACTTTCTTGTCGACCATAGTTATCCCGTTAATTAATCATCGACCTACATAGAATGATATATGTTTTACCGTTTTAATCAGTAGTGAAACTTAAAACCGCACGCACAAATTTTGATCTAATAGCTCAACATCAATGTTGAACATAGAAACCGACACTTTTCTCAACTGTAAAATCTCATATTCTAATATGATTATGCAAATTTTATAGGATTTTTAGATGTATTTTTTATAATTATTTCAAGAAATTTTGCTGAAAATAAACTCATGTTTTATATATTCAAATTCTCCATGTGGTATCATGGCACAGATGCCGGCATTAATCCCAAAAGAAGTTGAGATCCAGAGACTAAAGAAAATCTGGCTCATCGTTATTGCAATGGGATCCACAGCAGCATCCGTGGAAGTAGATAACTTCGTAGATGGTTCCTTACATCAAACCTCTATCAGAGACTCTGCATTCACACCAGCACACTGGTGGCTTTACTCTCACTTTGTGGCACTACCACTAGGTTGGGGTTCAGTTGCAATCTATGATAGAAAGGTCCCAGTACTCAGAGGTCCAAACAACTCCATGAACACAGGTCTAAAGATGACCATTCTAGGTTACCTAGCAACCATGTTCACAATCGGAGTCAATGAAATGTGGCACTTCTGGTTCGTAGAGGAGATCTTCGCAGTTCCAAACCACTGGATGTTTAACATGGGTGTAGTTGTAGCATTCATGGGTGCACTTGCATATGTCGTAAGAGTATACGCAAGACTTGTCGAACTAGGTGCAGAAACACCAGGTGAGAACCCATATGTTGCAGAAATGTACAAGATGGCTCTAGAGGGCAAACTGTACAGCAGAGCAATCCCATAAAACTCTCTTTTTCTCTTATTTTTACTCCAGATCGGCGCTAGGCTGAGATTTTAAGAAAGACTTAAAAGCCATTTATCGATTACAAATTCAAATGACTCTACCAAAAGGATTTGGTTCAGGCGGCTCCGGCGGAGCATCAAGCGCTGATGTAGAGAAGATGATTGGCAGACGTGTCGAAAACATGACTGGCATAATCACCATATCATACATTGCAGCTTGGCTAGCAACCTTTGGCGGAACAGCAGCTGGATACTTCTATTATCCATGGGCTTATCCAACACCAAGCGGTCACTATGCTTTCATAGTCCTGACACTAGTCGAAGCAATTGGCTATCTCTTCTGTGTTAAAGTAATGGAAGAAGGTACCAAAAAGAAGAGCAACGGAATCATCGGCGCAACATTAGGCGCAACCGCTGCTGGAACAATATTCATCTCTCTGTTCGTTGGAACGTAGAGAAAGTTCCTGACTTTTTCTTATTTTCATTTTTCATTCCTCCTTAGGGAAATCCTGATCGGCTCATTAACGATCTCAGTAATTGTCTAAAATTTTATATACTCACCCTAACCCTAACCGTTTAATGGTCTGGCTTAGACGATGTACGCACTACTTATTCATAGTAGTCGTTGCAGTCAACTCAACCCTGCTTACAATCAACGCAGGAGACTACATCTTCTACACTGACTGGGCATGGACTTCATTTGTCGTGTTCTCAATATCACAGACATTGATGTTAGTCGTAGGTGCAACTTACTATCTAACATTCACTGGAGTTCCAGGAACCGCAACGTACTACGCGCTTATTATGACCGTGTATACATGGATCGCAAAAGGCGCATGGTTCGCACTAGGTTACCCATATGACTTCATTGTTACACCAGTTTGGTTGCCATCAGCAATGTTGCTTGATCTGGCATACTGGGCAACAAAGAAGAACAAGCACTCACTGATACTCTTCGGTGGTGTACTGTGTGGAATGTCACTGCCATTGTTCAACATGGTCAATCTAATTACCGTGGCTGATCCATTGGAGACTGCATTCAAATATCCAAGACCAACTTTGCCTCCATACATGACTCCTATAGAACCCCAAGTGGGCAAATTCTATAACAGTCCAGTTGCACTCGGTGCAGGCGCAGGTGCTGTATTAGCATGTACCTTCGCCGCTCTCGGATGTAAGCTGAACACATGGACGTACAGATGGATGGCAGCTTGGTCCAAGTGGGACTAAAACCCTACAACCCTCTTTTCTCTTGTTTTTTACTTGTCCTAGCCGATAGGCTTTGATTAAAAAATATTGCACAGCTTGTGATCTTTTGTTGTCTTGTGATGGGATATGATTTTGTAGAATCTTGTATTATTGAGCCAGCACCAGATACTCTCAACTGAACCAAAACCGTTTGTCAAGTGGGCCGGAGGAAAGCGACAGCTAATCCAGACCATTGATAGGCACATTCCTGTGCAGTTTGGTACATACTTTGAGCCATTCCTGGGAGGGGGTGCGGTATTACTTCATTTGCTGGGCAAAAATCCAGAAATGAAATGCCGTGTATCTGATCTGAATTCTGATCTTGTGTTATCTTATGTTACAATTAGGGATAGAGTGGAGGAGCTAATCACATCACTGCAAACCCATGCAAAAAACTATCACAAAAATCCAGACTCTTACTATTATGGTGTAAGAGAAAGCGAGCCAAAAAGCCAGATAGAAAAGGTATCGCGACTGTTGTTTTTGAATCGTACCTGCTTTAATGGATTGTACCGAGTAAACAGCAAAGGAAAATTCAATGTTCCACTTGGCAGGTATTCAAACCCAAACATTGTCAATGAGGAAAATCTACTTTCTGTGAGTAGGGTTTTACAATCAAAAAAGATCCAAATAATCTGCCGTGACTTTGCAGCAGTACTCTCTGATGCCAAAAAAGGCGATTTTGTGTATTTTGATCCGCCATATCAGCCAGTAAGCAAAACTGCAAGCTTTACCAGCTATACAAACAAGGACTTTACCTACGAAGACTTGGCAAATCTGGTAGATGTATCCGAAAAACTATCGGACAAGGACTGCAAGGTACTACACTCCAATTCAAACTCCAAAGAAGTAAGGGATCTGTTCTCAAAGGAATGGAAGATAGTCGAGGTTGCTGCAAACCGCTCCATAAACTCGGATTCCACAAAACGAACCGGACAAAAAGAACTCTTGATTAAAAATTACTAGAAAAAGCTTCGAACGGGATCCGAACCCGCGACCTTTACCTTACCAAGGTAACGCTCTACCAGGCTGAGCTATCGAAGCATGATTTTTTTCTATTCAAATCCTAATTATACTTAAGGAAAGTTTTGCAAAAACACTAACTGTTAAATTTCAGCCAAAATCTAGCTATTTCGCAGGAGTAGCCGAGCCTGGCCAAAGTAAGCAAAAATTGCTTTTGGATGCGCGGGACTTAAGATCTAATAATGGGTGATCCCGTCTCTTAGGGGTTCGTGGGTTCAAATCCCACCTCCTGCACCTTTTTTATTTCGGGTGTTTAATTCCGCGAGAATTCAAAACTTCGTAAACGTCTGGAAGAGAAAAGACAAATCCGACATGAACACAGTCCTTTTCCTCACAAAGCTGACAAAAGAGTTCTCCCTTTTGGATTGCAACCTCGGCAATTCTGTTTTTGATATTGTCCTTTAGTACAACTCGGTCATCATCAACTGCAACTTTCTCAATCTTTGGAGCATATCTTGCAAAGGTCTTGTCCTTTTGCATCATCTCCTCTAACATGTATGTGACATAACCTGAAAAGCTGTTGATGCCTTTCATTACAAGTTCTGGTTTGTTCTTCTCAAATACATCAAAGAACTTGTCGTATACTTGTTCAGATACTGTGATTGATTTGAAACCTGCTTTTGGCATTTTACTTACCTGTTACCGTACTTTAAGGTACTCTACTATTTAACGTTTTTTGTAAATGGTTCTGTGTAGTTATAGGTTGAAAATTATCGCTGTTACCTGTAGGTTGAAAATTATCTTATAAGTATGATATTTCCATATATCATATTTGTTGGTTGAAAAAAAAGATAGAATATTACTAGTAATTGGCATAATGGCAGGAGCCTTTATTGCATTATTTGATGATCTCTTTGAATATTTGCTTACATTGATAATCCCTCCAGAAGCAAATCTAATTCCTCTCACAAAGACAGCGGCAGGTTTACTTGCCATTGCTTGTGGTTTGGTGCTTCTTCTTCCATTTGTTAAACGGAAAGAAAAGCATAAAGAAAATCATAGTTCTGAATCTCAACTCACAACTGAAAGCAATAATTCAAAAAATAAGTTTAGAAAATTCTTGGAATCAGAAAGAAATAACATGTTCATATTGTTGGGTGCTGGCGCTGCTTTAACCATTAGTACAACATCTATCGAATTTTCATGGAAATTTGGTAGTGGATTAGTGGCTTCTGGTTTGTTTATTTTTGCTATTTTTAGACGAGCAAAGTCTAACTATGGTGTACAGACACAGATCGATAAACTACGAAGTGATATTGATGAGTTAAAAAGAAAATCAGGAAATAGCAACGATTCTAAATTAGATGATCAATAACCATCAAGGCTATCTTGAAACCTAGCCTAGTCAATCGTTTTACTGTTTGCTTGCGTTCTAAATCACCGTATCCATTTGTTGTCTCCCTCGATCTCAACTCCACAGGCTTCGGCAGGAGTTTTCCCTTTCAAGCCCATGTGTGGCCCAAAGTAATCGTGATAGATTTGGCATCCGTCAAACATAAAACCTGATTTACAAATCAATGATAGCCTAAATAATTAGCCACAATAACAAAAAGCATCTTTGGCAAGGGGCTATCAATCAGAAGATGTGCAAGAAAAACTAATCGAGGTTTTATCCGAATCCAAGACCGGACTCTCCGGTGTAGAAATTGCAGAAAAGCTTGGAATCAACAGGGCAACGATGGCAAAATATCTCAATGTCTTTGCAGCAGAGGGAATCATACAGCAAAAAAATATTGGCAATGCAAATCTGTGGTTTGTAGAATCCGGCACCGAAAAGCTACAATTCCCAGCAGATTATTTTCATGTAAAAGAAAAATTCCTGGAATGTCTGATTGCAAACCAGCAACACCAAGCGTATCACCTGATAAGAAATGCGTTCCATTCTGGGGCAAACACATCAAAAATTATCACTGAAGTGATCTTGCCTGCAATTGTATCACTTGAAGATCTTTACCTGAAAGCAAAAATCGGCAAATCCGAGGCAAAAATGCTTCGTGGAATTATCTCCAATTCAATTCAGATTCTAAATCCGCAAAATGAGCCAGATCCAAAAAGAAACGTAGTCGTCCTGTCAGCTGATTCACAAAGCATCCTGTATGCTCAGGCCGCATCATGTTCTTTGTCAGATAAGGATTGGCAGGTCTGGCAGCTAGGAGACATGTCGGATGCAATAGATGTCTTGTATGATCTGGACCTGCAAAAGTTTGTTACAAAAATTTGGAAGCAAAAGACCGGAATCCTAGTAATTGCAATATTTTCAGCAACCGATGAGGGCACAAAGTTCTTCTCAGAGTCTGCAAATGCAATAAAGCCAAAGTTTGGCAAAAACCTGCATATCACGGTTCACTCTAGGGCACAAAAACAAAGTACCAAGGCAGAATTTGTTAGCGATAATTTTGAGTCCATATTACAGTGGATTGAATCTATTTCTGGTTTGTAAAATGGTGGGCCGAGAGAGATTCGAACTCTCGACCTTTCGATGTCTGAAAGGTTGTTTTATCAGTCGAACGCTCCAGCCAAGCTGAGCTACCGGCCCTAAAAAAATCCAATTACTACGGTCTTAAAAGTGTGTGGTCAGTTCTTCCACTTTATTGAACAACCAATTGAAGGATCAAAATCTTTTGCCAATGGTTGGCCTGCAAGTAATTTTTCCACAACTCCAATCATTGTTTTCTCTGTTGCCTTGTCTTCAGGCTTCATCGCATTGTCTATCTTTCCATGAAAGACCAACTTGCGATCCTTGTTAAACAGAAATGGGTCGGGGGTGCAGACTGCTCCATATTTTTTTGCAATCTGCTGCGTTTCATCCACTAAATATGAAAATACAATTCCTCGCTCTTTTGCAAATTCCTTCATGCTATCAAAACTGTCATCTGGATATGCAACTGCGTCGTTGCTGTTTATGCCAATCACTGCCAACTTGCCTTTGAACTCGTTTTGAATCTCGTTGATTGCATCAACTTTTGCCTTAACGTATGGACAGTGGTTGCACATGAAAATTACCAAAACTGCATCATGGTCTTTGTAGCTTGCAAGTGAGTGTTTTTTGTCGTCCACTCCCAAAAGCTCAAAGTCAGGTGCCAAATCGCCCTTTTTGAGGACTACTTGGGATTCCATTACGACCATGTTTTGCGCCACTTATTTTACAAATAAAAATTCTTGCCTGATGTGAGGACAACAATTAAAATCTGCGCATCAAAGCCATTCTCTGAGGGCTGATAGTTCAGTGGTAGAATGCCCGCCTTGCACGCGGGAGGTCAGGGGTTCAAGTCCCCTTCAGTCCACTTACATCGATCTTTTGCAAGTTTGAATCCAAGAGATGGATTTAAATATGATATTTAGAGTGAAAAATTGGAATGGCAGCACCATCATACGTAGCAGAATCCATCGCAGTATGGATACCAATGATTGTCGGTTTAGCACCAGGATTAGTATACTGGTTTGTAATCACCGGCATGCGAAATAGAAAATAACCATTCATTTCTTATCTTTTATTCTTAATTTTTGTAAAACCTTCTAGTCCACATTGTTTACAATATGAAATTCCTTATGTGATTAATGCCGCCTGTGTAGCAAAGATACGATGAAACGCCTACTTGCGGTATTTGCCTTATTGTTCTTACTATTCCCTATTTCTCAGACTCTGGCACAGGTAACTGACACACAATCCACACTTGGAGTAAAACTAACAAACACAGCACCGTTCATCTACAAAGATTCTGAGGGATACACCGTTGTGATTGGCGAGGTAGAGAACACCAAGAGCTTTCCTGTGAATAATGTCAAAGTCTGGGTAGGATTCTTTTCTGGAGATGCCTCTGGCTCTGCAGGAGAATCCCCACTCGAAACAGTAACTGGTACTAGTTTACTTGCGGTGATTCCTGCAAAAGGCAAGTCCCCATTTATCATAACCTCACAAACACCGGATCCTGAAATCTCCGAAGTCACAATTAACATGCTTGGCTTTAACTCGGCAACGCAAAAACAGCAGGTTCTGGAAATCATTCCGGATGTGCTGTTGATTGGCGAGACAGTTACCGTTGACGCCAAAATAACAAATTCTGGCTCAGACAAGGCAGCAAACGTAAAGGCTCATCTGATTGGATATGATTCTTTCAGTCCACCACGAATAGTTGGAATTCAAAGCATTTCAGTAGATGATATCTCATCAAAGAAGGGTGCAGACATATCGTTTGATGCTGCAATGGATCCACGTGCATCATCATTTAAGATAATTGCAGAATCGGACAACTATCAATCCAAGATGACAAACATTGACAAAGTATCATTGGATGCGCCAACCAAGCTCATCACAATAAATGATGTTGAAGTATTGGACTCTGATGGAGTGCGTATTTCTGAAATAAAACTAGGTGACACTGTGGATATTACAAGTGATCTGTCAATCCAGTTCTCTGCGGTAAATGGGCCATCACAACAATACGTGTACTATGCACAAGTAAAGCAGTTTGGTGAGAAAGCACCGGTGGAATTTTTGGGAGTCTCAGAAGGCGAGTTTGACTCAGCAGAACCACAAACCGCAACAGTAAGCTGGACACCAGAACATGAAGGCGGATTCTTCATAGAGACATATGTTTGGGACCAAAATGCAATAGCACTTGCAGCTCCAAGCAAAACCATTTCTGTTATTTTGGTAAGTCCATAAATCCCTCATCTCATAGTATTGTATAATGGCAAAGTTTCGTCTGGTTGCAATGGGTGGTACATTTGATATCATTCACAAAGGACACCTCACATTGTTAGAGGGCGCATTTTCGGTTTCCTCCAAAGTGATAATTGGATTGACCAGTGACGAGCTAGCGGCAAAAAAAGGCAAAAATCTGAATCACAACTATTCACAGCGATTTGACACACTAAAGCAAACAGTTGAGAAAAAATTCCCAAACCATGATTTTGTAATCAGTAAGCTGGACAATGATTTTGGGCCTGCGGTTCTTGAGGCAGATGTACAAGCATTGGTGGTAAGTGGTGAAACGGAATCACAGGGAGATGCATTAAACAAGCTTCGGGCGCAAAAAAACCTCTCACCAGTTGAGATAGTAATAATTCCAATGGTTTTGGCAAAAGATGGCACCAGAATCTCCACTACCAGAATCCGAAACTCTGAGATCGATTCTCAGGGAAACTTGTTATAAGTTGACAAAGTGCTTGCCTATCTTTGAGTCATCCAAATAAAACAAAAATTCCAAAACATACCACGCTTGACTCTGATTAACCATCTATCAAAAAAATTCACAAACAATGTAACTGGACTCCAAGAGGGACTACATCCTGAAAGCTTGGCATTTTGGTACTCTCAAATAATAAAGGAGGCAAAAGATATGGCGCCTGCCTGGCTTGTGGATAAGATTAACGTAAAGCAAGATCCAATCCTGCCAATGAAGTTCAACTTGGATATATCAAAAAGAGCAGTACGATATTTCATGATGGCAGTAGATGATAATCTAGTAAAAATGCCAAGCTCAACTAGGCTGTATTTTCTCAAAGTTCAAGAGACTCTATCTGATGAAATGGACAAATCTCTTGTCTAGTCCTTGACTATTTCTACAATTTCAGAAATTGTTTTTGTATCAATTATCTTGTTTACGTTATCCAAAACAGACTGGATGAAGTCAACAAAAATGTCAACCTGATCCGTGTCTTTGAGTACAATGGAATGAGCGGACTTGTCCTTTAGTGAGATGACTACCTCGTTTTCGTATACATTCAAGATTGATGAAATGTATGTTTCTTTTCCATCCTTGATAAAGATCAAGCTTGCAAGCTTGGTTGCCTCGTATTTGTCTTGACAAATCACTTGAATTTTCATTGGTCTTGATACAAGAATTTCTCTATCTGGTCTTTTGCTTTTTCGCGTCTTTGTTGGTGTGCTACTAGGAACTCTGTTACCTTTTCAATAAGAATTGCTTTTAGCTCACCCGTGAGCATTTTGCCTGATTTGTAATCATCGTATATTGTCTTTAATTTCTTGTCGTCCGGCTCAAAAAAGATTCTCAGATATTGGTATGATACATCAATGTCTGGATTGCCGCCTATCTTTCTGTGGTCCTCAACAGTTGCCTGGCCGCCAGAAAATGCATATTTGTTTATCTTCTTTTTTATCATCTCTGGTGAATCCGTTGTGTATATTGTACCGCTTTCCTCGGATGCCGACATTTTTCCACCAGGACCTGATAGCGATGGGATCATAATATTGTGAATTAGCGCTGGCTTTTCTCTGCCTATTTTTGGTGCGACATCACGAGTTACCCTAAAGTGGGGATCTTGGTCTACGCCAAGCGGAATCAAAACAGGCCTGTCCTCAATAAAACAAGGAGCAGATTGGAGCGAAGTATAAAAAATCATACCAATGTTTGTCTCACCGGTAAAGCCAAAGACTGCCTTTGTGTTTGAGAAATTGATCTTTTTTGCTACCTGCGCGGCAATTGGGTATAGGGTTTTGATGTTTTTTGTGTTGATTATTATTTTTGTTTTCTCTGGCTTGAAGCCAAGTGCAATAAAGTCCAGTGCATTCTCATATGCAAATTTGCTTGTCTGCTCTAGTGTTAGGTCCTGCTTTGCGTAAAATTTTTCATCATCTGTTAGCTGAAAATACAGATTTGTATCGAATTTTTCCTGCAACCATTTTGTGAACACCCATGGAACCAGGTGTCCAATGTGTGTGTGGCCAGAAGGACCCCGTCCTGTATACAAAAAGAATTTTTTGCCCTTTTGATAGTCATCCAATATTCTTACCAGTTCTCTGTGTGAGAAGAACACGCCTCGTCTTAGCATAAAGTGAGTCTCACCTGTTGTTTTTTCGATTTTTTTTAGAACATCCGGTGTGATCTTTTCGGTGCCAAACTGTTTGATGAGCTTGTCATAGTCAATCTCTCCTTCTACATGCCATGGAGTGACAATGAATTCATCAGAAGGCATTCATGATCAAGTCAGGTTAAGGTTTAAAAAGTCTTTTCGGGTCGTTTTGCTGTTGTCTCAAGTCCTACATCCAATTGAGAAAACAATGATCAAATTATTACAGTCTGAAAAAAATCTCACAGAACAACAAATCATAGAAAAAACCGAACTCTCACCTGATCAAATCCGACGTGGAATAGAATGGCTCAAACTAAAGAATCTAGCACTTGTAATGGAATCTGAAAAATTCTTTTTGTCGCTTGGCAAAAACGGACTTGCGGCAAAACAAGATGGTTTGCCTGAGCGTAAACTAGTGAATCTTGTAGCAAACGGCCCAGTACCGTTTGATGATCTAAGAAAAAAACTACTCGAGGACATGAATGTGGCAATTGCAAATGCCAAAAAAAATAACTGGATTGAGATCACAAAAAATGAATCCACAAGCATTGTATCGCTAAAGCAAAAGCCAGATCAAACAAGCGAGGAAAAGATTCTGGTACAAATTGGTGAAGGAAAAATACCACAAGACCAAGTCAGTGACCAATCCGCACTGGAATCACTCAAAAAAAGACCAGACTACATCATACTGGAATCAATAAAGACAAAGACTTTGGCTCTATCCGAGCATGCAAAATCAATTGATGTGGAATCTGCAGATTCCGGCGCAATAGATGTAGAAGCAGATGTGCCACGAGTATATGCCGCAAGGACTCATCCATTAAAGGACACAATTAACGAAATTCGCGAAGTCTTTGTCAGCCTCGGATTCTCAGAGATCTCTGGAAACTTTGCACAACCGAGCTTTTGGAATTTTGATGCATTATTCACACCACAGGATCATCCCGCAAGAGAAATGCAAGACACATTTTACATCAAAGACAAGCTCGCACAAGGCTTTGCCACTCCATCTCAGATAAAGCAAGTTTCCGATTCTCACAAAAAAGGCTGGAAGTATTCCTGGAGCCAAGACACTGCAAAGAAGATGGTTCTTCGAACACACACCACATGTGTCACAATAAAGTATTTGGCGGAAAACAAGCCAAGTGAGGCGCGAGTGTTTTCACTTGGCCGAGTATTCCGCAATGAAAAAGTAAGCTACAAGCATCTAGTCGAGTTTAATCAGGTAGAAGGAATCGTAGTTGGAAAGAATGTGTCACTGCGAGACCTGATGGGAATTCAAACCGAGTTTTACAAAAAGATGGGCCTAAACAAAATAAAGTTCTGGCCTACATTTTTCCCATACACAGAACCATCACTGCAAACAATGGTGTACAATGATCGTCTGCAAAAATGGGTTGAGCTCTTTGGAATGGGAATATTCCGACCAGAGGTGACAAAGCCATTTGGTATCACAAAGCCCGTGCTGGCATGGGGTGGAGGAATTGAAAGAATTGCAATGCTAAAGTACGGACTAGATGACGTGCGAGAGTTCTACAACAACAACCTGAATTGGTTGAGGAATGTTCCAAAATGCCAGTAGTCACTCTATATCTTTCAAGGCTGCAAAAAATAATCGGCAAGACAAACAAAAACAAGATAATTGATGCTTTACCGTTTTTGGGACTCGACATTGAGGAGCAGACAGACCAATACATTCGAGTAGAGTACAGTCCTAATCGACCCGACTATGCAACAGATGTCGGAATTGCAGCAGGCCTACAGGGCTTGCTTGGAATCAAAAAAGGAATCTCAAAACTAGACATAAAAAAGCAAAAAGACAAGTCGTTTCTGATTAAAACAAGTCCTGCAGTAAAAAAAATCCGCCCCCACGTCTTGGGGTTGGTTGCCAAGGGCTCTAATCTTGATGATGAGGCAATCAGGCAACTAATTGCACTGCAGGAAGACCTTCACTTTGGAGTGGGGAGAAAACGAAGAAAGGCCTCAATTGGAATTCATGACTTTGATGCAATAAAACTACCACTACAGTACACCGCAGTATCAAAAGATCACAAGTTTGTTCCACTAGCAACACAAAATGAAATGTCAGTAAAACAAATTCTAGAAGAAACCGGTACTGGGCAAGACTATTCTGGAATACTTGGCACGGGGCACAATGTTCCAATGATTTTAGACGCTAATGGAAATACAGTATCATTCCCACCAATTATCAATTCTGCACTGACTACCATATCAACAAAAACAAAGAATCTGCTGATTGAGGTTACTGGCAATGATCAAAGCGCAGTGGCAGATACGCTCTCTGTTGTTGCCTCTGCCTTGCAAGGCTTGGGATTTACTCTATATGATTTCAAGACTGATCTGAAAAGCTCTTCAGATTATCTAAAAACAAGAACCATTCTCTTGGATCCTATTCTAGTAAACCAAACACTTGGCTTGCAGCTATTGCCATCACAAATTTGTATGATGTTGCAAAAATGTAGGCTGGATGCAACCGCAAAGGGCAAAAAAATCACATGTGTGATTCCGAGATTTAGATTTGATATTTTTGGTCCAATGGATCTAGTAGAAGAAGTTGCACTGGGATTTGGAATTCAAAATCTTGGGCCAACCCTACCGGCATCAGTCAGTGTTGGACAAAAAAGTAAAACTACGCTAGAATTGGACAAGCTAAGTCAAATTCTAGTAGGTCTTGGCTTTACAGAGGCGCTCAACTCATCACTTACTAGCAAGCAGGTTCTGTATGATCACACAAATCGAGACTCACAAAATCTAATCGAAGTGGCAGAATCAAAAAGCCAAGAATACACCATACTGCGTGATTCCATATTGCCTGGATTACTTGAGAATCTGTCTCGAAACATACACGAAACATATCCACAAAAACTCTTTGAGACTGGAACTGTTTTCTCAAAAGGCAACCCAATCAAGGAATCGATTTGCCTTGCATGTCTTAGCGCACACAAAGACGCAGGCTATACTGAGAT
This sequence comes from Candidatus Nitrosotenuis cloacae, assembly GCF_000955905.1. Taxonomy (GTDB): domain Archaea; phylum Thermoproteota; class Nitrososphaeria; order Nitrososphaerales; family Nitrosopumilaceae; genus Nitrosotenuis; species Nitrosotenuis cloacae. The sequence goes on from NZ_CP011097.1 coordinate 398,375, forward strand.
CAAATCCATACTACAATCACTACTAAAGACTGATTCAAACATTGAATGTAAAACAAAAACAGCGGAAAGTCCAATGTTTGCAAAAGGCAAAACAGCTGATATCGTGATCAATGATAAAAAAATAGGCATAATTGGTGAGATTGATTCACAAGTAATTGATAATTTCAAAATACGCGTTCCTGTAAGCGGATTTGAGATAATCCTGTCTGGTTCTGTCTTGTGATAGTTTCTATCATTCATTCAAAATTGTATTGATTTTCAGGTCTGAATTAATATTTGAGGGATTCTCAGCGTTTTTGCCCTAACAAGGCACACAGACGGACTGGAATGACTATGATGCTAAAACATGATTTTCGGGTCCACCCAGGTGTGCGACATGGGGCTACCCCGGACACAGAGCATGTTTGAGGAAATAGGCTAATTACCTGTGAGAATGTGTGAGTCAGTGCCGGGGTACATCATTTTAAGCAAAAATTATTAGATTTGCAAAGTTGGTATCATACAATGGCAAATTATTGGCTGTGCAAGCAAGAGCCAAGCACATACAACATTGAGCAGCTAAAAAAAGAAAAAACCACTGTCTGGGATGATGTCCACAATAATTTGGCGCTAAAGCACATGACACAGATGAAAAAAGGCGATCTGGCATTTTTCTATCATACCGGCGATGAAAAACAAGTCGTAGGTATTATGGAAATAATATCAAACCCATATCCAAACCTGAAAGAAAAAAACCCAAGGTTTGTTGTAATGGATGTCAAATACAAAAAACATTTGGATAATCCTGTTACTCTTACTCAAATAAAGACAAACAAGAAATTCAAGGACTGGGAGTTGTTGAGAATCTCAAGACTCTCCGTTATGCCGGTTCCATCCCAAATCTGGGAAGAAATACTCAAAATTTCCCAAAAATAGAAACTGCCAATAGGTTTATTGATATATCCCGAGGTGTATACGTTAATCATGGCAACAGCATACGTTTTGATAAACTGTGAACTCGGTTCAGAAGAAGCCATCATTAAGCAACTCAAGTCACTTGATGGCGTAAAAGAGGTTCACGGCACATTTGGTGCATATGACATTCTGGCCAAAATAGAGTCTCCAACAGTTGAGGCATTACGTGAAACCATAACTTGGAAGATTCGTAAAATCGAGAAAATCCGATCTACATTAACCCTGATGGGTATTGAGGGTCAATCTTAAACACTCTCTTTTTCTTGTGTCATGCTCTTGCATTTCATATTCTTGGTAACTAGAGATGATCTAGACCAAAGAGTCCGAGAATTTGAGTACATACAACAAATGAGCCAGTTTTACAAAAAATGGATTCATGATACTTTTTCTCTTGATGTTGATGTGCAGTGCGATGAAATGATAGTGCCAAAACAGAGTATTTTGCGAAGGTTGGACACGGCTGTTTTGGTTGAGGACCACAAGAATCGTGACCCAAATGTTTTTCATTTCTATTTGTGCAATTTCAATCCCCTGTGGACTGATTGCACGTGTGAAGGATACTATGCAGAAAACTTTGCAATGACTCTGTGGAAGAAACCAAAGGACGATAATTTTCTTGCAGACTGCCAAAAAAACTGCACCGTCGTATCCCATGAGTTGTCGCATGAATTGCTAAGACAAAAAAAATTCAAAAAACAATACGAAAAAGTACATGATATTTGGTCAAAGCACACCTTCAATGATTTACCATATGAGCAATATGGAGAAAATTTTGAGCCCACAAAGAGTGATCCGTATTTTCTAACCCTTGATGCATCAGAGTTTCGGTCATAATATAATCACCAGCCGTTTTAATCTGTATGATATCCAAATTCATTGATGCTAGTCTGCAAGGGTTACTGCAAAACAAAATACAAAGAATTTCTTGGTGATCTATCTCTAAAATATAATGGACAAAAGCGATGTGGTGTCTGTGACGTTTATCTAAAATGGAATGGTATCAAATGTCCATGCTGCAAATCTATTTTGCATGTTAGGCCAAGACACTCTCGTGCAAAGACAAAATATTATGAACGTGAGAGTGTACAGTGGATTTAGCTGCACTTGGTAACAGAGTAAATTCTGTTCTCAAAGTTTGCTGTTTTGATTTCTAGTCTGTTCTCGGCATCTGCCTTTCTTGATTTGCTGAGTTTTTCCAACTCTACTAGGGAATCACCCTTGAAGCCAACAGACGTTCCAAAGATTGCATCTGTTAGCATTGTACCGTGGTCTCCCTTTTTGACATCTTCTACTATGCCGTAAAATTTGATTGCCTCTCTTTTTTGCACTGGAGTTCCGGTGGATTTGTTAAACGCAACTGCAATGTACATGCCGTTGTTTTTGACTGCGACTGGAACTTTGTGGTTTTTGCCAGAGGCACCAGGGATTGATTCGTTTATCAAAATATCACACTTGTGGTACATGCTTGCAACATATGCATAAAATCTATAGTCGGCAAATTTGCCATCAGAGTCACTTTCACAATCAATAAAAATTCGATGCAGGGTTGTCAGTGATGTGTCATTCATGCTTTGTAGTCTGTCATCAAGACGACCGCGCTCCAAAAGACTGGAGCCACATTCTTTTGCAATTTTTTTCAAAATAAAATCAGGCAGATTATAGTTTTTCAGTGCGGCAATGTACGAACCTGCTTGCGACATGCCAAAGGTTGGAAATCCTTTATTGACCATGCAGATGGACCTCCACAAACATATCAAACACCATAACTCGCACCATATACAATAAAGCTGGTTTTTGCTTATAACTGTTAGGAATAAACACACAATTCCAATATTAATTGGACATCAAAACCAAAAATTCCTGATACGATTTATAACTAATCGATGAGGTATGATCATCTACAGTGATGATTCATGGAAATTGAAACAACACCAAACCTTGTGGCAAATGTCTACAAAAAACTAGAGCAAAACATTTCCAAGTTTCGCAAAATAGTGAATCGTCCATTAACACTAAGCGAAAAGATTCTTGTGGGACACTTGGCAGAATTTGATGGTAAAGAGTCCGAGCGTGGAAAGAGCTATGTATTTTTGAAACCTGATCGAGTTGCACTGCAGGACGTAACGGGACAAACCGTAATGCTGGAATTCATGCAGGCGGGCCTAAAACAAGTCAGCCTGCCGACAACCGTACACTGTGATCACCTGATCCAGGCAAAGATTGGAGCAAAAGAAGACACCAAGCTTGCAATTTATGAAAATAATGAGGTTTACACATTCTTGGAATCTGCTGCCAAAAAATTTGGTGCGGGATTCTGGAAACCGGGTGCTGGAATCATACATCAGGTAGTGCTAGAAAATTATGCATTCCCAGGCGGATTGATGATTGGAACCGACTCTCACACCCCAAACGCTGGAGGCCTTGGGATGATTGCAGTAGGTGTTGGAGGAATGGATGCCGCAGAGGTAATGGTTGGTATGCCTTGGGAGCTATTGTATCCAAAAAGAATCGGAGTTTATCTTAAAGGCTCGCTAAATGGCTGGACCGCACCAAAAGACATCATACTGTATGTTGCGGGACAGCTTACCGTCTCTGGTGGAACAAATGCAATAATTGAGTACTTTGGGCCTGGAGCAAAAACAATTAGCTGTACCGGCAAGGCAACCATAACAAACATGGGTGCAGAAATTGGCGCAACCTGTTCTGTCTTTGAGTATGATGAAAAGATGGCAAACTATCTTAGAGCAACCGGACGTGGCGAGCTTGCAGACTTGGCAAATCAGCACAAAGAACTACTAATCGAAGATGAAGATGTAGAAAAAAACCCGGGCAAATATTTTGATAAAGTCATAGAAATTGATCTATCAAAACTAGAACCACACATAGTGGGCCCACACACGCCAGATTTGGCAAGACCAATTTCCAAGCTTGCAGAAGATGTGAAAAAAAATGGCTACGTCGATGAGATATCAGTTGCACTAATTGGAAGCTGTACCAACTCTTCATACGAAGACATGTCTCGCGCAGCAAGTGTGGCAAAGCAAGCAAAACAAAAAGGGATCAAAGCAAAAATCCCACTACTTGTAACGCCGGGATCTGAGCTGGTGCGTGCAACAATAGAACGTGATGGACAGATGCAAATGCTTGATGATATCGGAGCTACTGTTCTTGCAAACGCATGCGGCCCATGCATCGGCCAGTGGAGCAGACCTGAGCTGAAAAATGACAACCCAAATACCATAATCACATCGTTTAATCGAAATTTTCCTGGACGCAATGATGGAAAAAGAAACACAATGAACTTTATTGGAAGCCCAGAACTGATCATCGCATTATCAATTGGTGGGAGATTGTCCTTCAATCCAATTACTGATGAGCTGACTGCGCAAGATGGAACAAAGTTCAAACTGTCTCCACCGGAAATCGCACCTGATGTGCCACAGTCTGGCTTTAAGGCAGGCCTTGATGTCTACGTTGCACCGTCATCTGATCCTGACTCTGTGCAGGTTCTAATTGATCCAAACAGCACCAGATTACAAAAACTCGAGCCGTTTGCACCATGGGACGGCAAAGACTATTCAGATCTGCCAATAATGGTCAAGGCAAAGGGCAAATGCACAACTGATCATATTTCGCCTGCAGGTGCCTGGCTGTCGTATCGTGGACATTTGGATAGGTTAAGCGATAATCTGTTGCTTGGTGCAGTAAATGCGTTCTCTGGCGATGTAGGCAAGGGCAAAAATGTGCTAACTAATTCCGTAGAATCATTCCCAAGTATCGCACGTCAATACAAGGCAAAGGGGCTAAAATGGGTAATCATAGGTGATACCAACTACGGCGAGGGAAGCAGCAGAGAGCATGCCGCCCTGACCCCAAGATTTCTTGGCTGTGGCGCAGTGATTGCGAAATCATTTGCAAGAATCCATGAGACAAACCTCAAAAAGCAGGGCCTATTGGCACTGACATTTTCAAATCCTGCAGATTATGACAAGATCCAAGAAACCGACAAGCTCAGCTTTTTGGATTTGAATAAACTGGAACAAGGAAAGCCGATAAAATGTGTGATAACTCATTCCAATGGAGCAAAAGAAGAGATCCTACTATCTCACACATTCAACTCTTCACAAATTGATTGGTTCAGACAGGGATCTGCACTAAACGTTTTACGAAACAAGAACAAGTAACGTGGGGCCGACCGGAGTTGAACCGGCGATCTACAGGTCACTGCAGCTCCAAACTCACATCATCTTGTGAAATCAGTTTGGATTGTATTACTTCTGGAGCCTCTAGCGATGACTTTGTGAATCATAGTCGCCTTGCCAGGCTGGGCTACGACCCCACAGATACCAAGAATCCAGACTTGGATTTATTCTAAGTGGTGTCTTGGCAAAACCTAGATTTATTATAAATCAAAAATTTCATGAACATCATACAAATGGCAAGACCTATTCTGATAATTGCAGCGTCCATACCTGTAATTCTGGCGGCTATGATTGCCATACCGATGATTAGTAATCCACAGATTCCGTTTTCTGCAGCAAATGCAGATGACAAAATTGCAATTGAGCTGATAAAATATGATCTAAAAAAGATCTCATTAGGAGTTACTGATAGGCTGACTCCTCAAAAATCGGAAACCCTGAGCATATCTGATGATGGCTCACTAAAGTATGTCTTCTCCACACCAAATTCTGAGCCCATACAGAAATCAATGATGCTGGAAAAATCACAGATAACCAAGCTCACAGCACTAGTCAAAGAAACCGGATTTATGCAACTGCCAATTGACTCTATTCCAGCAGATGAAACCAAGACTGAGTTCACAAAATTCTCACTCAAAGTAACGCTAAATGGAAAAACAAAGCACATCCAGTGGCCTGAGCAAAATGCAACATCAGAGTTTATTCCGCCTTTGGTATCAAACGTAGAGTTTGAGCTTGAAAAGCTAATCAACCAGACAAAGAATTGAGCGTAATCAACTATTCTCCTGTAAGCAAGCCGTTTTTGATGACTGGTGTGATTTTGTCCTTTATTGGCACCACAATTGGCTCGATTTGGATGATTTCATTTTTTGGAATATCAATGCCTGAGCAACTTACATCGATATTTCAGACACACAGAATCCTTCAGCTAAATGGATTTGTCACATTAATGATAATGGGAATTGGCTACATGATCATACCCAGGATGAGAAATCAACTCACCCCATCTGGCAAACTGGCAAAGATCTCTTATCTTTTTGTGATATGTTCTATTGGTGTTGATTTTGTAGGCAGTATAATTTCTGATGATTATTCTAAAATTGCAACCACACTTAGATTGATTGGCGTTTCAATATTTGGAGGGCTGATGTTTTACATGTTGCGTATAGTCCCAAAACTATTAAGAGAATCAGATTATTTCATTGCAATTTCCATCACACTGCTAATTGCATCCCAACTGGTATCGTTGTTTGATGTGCAGCAAAACACGTTGATTCAAAAACAAATGTGGCTGTTTTTCCCAATTTTGATGATCTTTGCAATAGAATACAAGACATTACCGTCATTTCTTGGGTTTATTCGGCCAAAGAGAAAACTAGTCACCACCTCAATCATTTTGGCAGTCTTGTCTGGAATAATGGGAATTGTAGGCACAATAATTCCATACATGTTGCTAGATATTGCGTTTAATCTTGGCATGATTTGTACAGTATTGTGTTTTGCATTGTCTTTGTACATATTTGGAGGATTTGACAATACGGAAATTCTCAAGCTCATATCTGGTGAGAAAAAGAAAAGATATCACACCATAATACTTCACACGAGAATTGCTTTTGGATTTTTGCTTGCAGGATTGCTTCTTGGAACACTGCATGCTGCAAATCTATCTGTATTTGCAACATATGATCTTACCATACACTATATCGCAATTGGATTCATTGGAGTGACAATAATGCTATACCTGCCAATCATGATTCCACCAATTCTTGAAAAATCAATTAGGTTCTTGGACTTTAATCACATTCCGCTGACACTTGTACTAGCTGCACTTGCAATCAGGACGATTGGTGATGTGATTTTGAGCTCCTCATTTAATGAGCAGTTTGGTGTGATCTTTGGAATCTCTGGATTTATCATACTCGCGGGGATGTTTTTGTTTGTGAGAATGATTCATCGAGCAATGAAAAACACCAATTCGGAATTGTCTCTTGTCTGAGTTTTTAGGAGCAACAATCTGTCGCGTATTATAAATATGCAAATTCAACTATTGCTTCTATGATTCCACTTTCTGGAGATCTGCCAAACGCAAAGGGTAGAATTAATGAAAAAATCGGCTCTTTTTCTACAATGCGAGGAACCTCAACACTAAAGCGAGGATTTGCACACATGCTAAAAAATGGTGTAGTAATGGATGTCACCACTGTGGAGCAGGCTCTAATTGCAGAAGAGGCAGGTGCGGTCTCTGTTATGGTTTTAGATAAACTACCGTCCGATGTCAGAAAAGCAGGCGGCGTTGCAAGAACTGCAAGCATTCGAGTAATTGAAGAAATAATGGATGCAGTAACCATCCCAGTCATGGCAAAATGCAGAATCGGTCACGTCTATGAAGCTCGTGTATTGGAAGAGACAAACGTGGATATGATTGATGAATCCGAGGTACTAACGCCAGCTGATGAAACACATCATATCTGGAAATGGGACTTTACCACACCATTTGTAAATGGCGCAAGATCACTTGCTGAAGCCCTGAGAAGAGTGGAGGAGGGTGCTGCAATGATTAGAACCAAAGGAGAACCAGGAACTGGAAATGTTGCAGAGGCAGTCACACACATCAAAAAAGTAAATGATGAATTACGATTAATCAAATCAGTTTATGATTCCGGGGACCACCAGGATTTAGTAAGAATTGCACGAGAATTCAAAGTTTCATATGATCTAGTAGAGCAGACTGCCAAAATTGGCCGACTACCTGTTGTGAATTTTGCAGCAGGTGGAATTGCAACGCCTGCCGATGCGGCTTATCTGATGTCGCTTGGATGCGATGGAATCTTTGTCGGCTCTGGCATATTCAAGGCAGAAGATGCAAAAGAGCGTGCACGTGCAGTTGTATTGGCTACCACCTTCTGGGAGGATGCAGACAAAGTCAAAGAGGCGCAAAGAATGATTGATGAGCGACAATCTATGCTAGGCCTTGATGTCAAGAACTTGGAACTAAGAATGCAGGAGCGGGGCAGCACGGCATGAGTGTTAACATTGGAGTTTTGGGAATGCAGGGAGATGTTGCAGAAAACATTGCGGCTACTCGCACAGCACTAGCAAAGGCAGGAATGAAGGGAACTGTAAAGCAAGTCAAGACTCCGTCTGAGATCTCAAAGCTTGATGGATTGATCATTCCAGGCGGAGAGAGCACAATGATTGGACAGATGTCCTTGGTAAATGGTGCAATCAAAACAATAAAGGACAAAATTCAGAAAGGAATGCCTGTTTTTGGAATATGCGCAGGCTTGATTCTATTATCCAAGAATGCCAAGGACAGAGTAGTAGGTAAAATGGACCAGCCGCTCTTGGATCTGCTGGATGTGCGAGTTGAGCGAAACTCTTTTGGTAGACAACGTGATTCTTTTGAAGCAGAAATAACTGCACAACCGCTTGGAATTGTAACATCTAGAGGTATATTCATCCGCGCACCATCCATTGAAGGAATGGGAAAAGATGTACAAACAGTATCAAAATTCAATGAAAAAGTAGTTGCAGTAAAACAAGGAAACATTTTGGGTGTTGCATTTCACCCAGAGCTGACCAGCGATGTATCGTGGCACAAATATTTTGTTTCCATGATTAAACCAGCAAAAAAGCCACAAAAATAATTCGATTCTATACTAATACTTAGTTTGTAATCTTGTGCATTGGTATCAGATCACTAGAAAATTGTTTTAGTGATTCTGGGATCTCAATTGATATGGAGTCCTTTAACGATAATCCGTTTGATTTCTTTTCATTCCAGACTTTGGAGTTGAATTCCTCGATTTCTTTTGTGTATTGACTCATGTCGGCTAGATTTTCTGGTCTTGGATGTCTTTGCTTGTGGATTGTCTCTTTAGAGTATAACTCTAGCCACATGTAGTCTGTAATGAATGGGGAAATTGGCGCAAGCAAAAGCAAAATGGTAGACAAGACCTTGTGCAGTGTGTATATTGCAGCATTTTTTTCATCTTCTGTAAATCCTTCGCCATACGCACGAGCCTTTACCATCTCGATATAATGTGCAGCAAACAAGTTCCAAGTGAACTCACGAATTGCAATTGCAGGCACAAAAAAGTTGTATTCCAAATAGCCTTTTTGACATTCTGCAATGACTCTGTCCAACTCAGATAGAATCCATTTGTCTGTAGCAGTTGGGTTTGCTTTTTCTATGGTGGGATAGCTAGAGATGAATCTGGATACATTCCAAAGTTTTGACAAAAATTTCTTGGTTGCCTCTATTTTCTGCTCAGAGCATCTAAAGTCGTATCCGTGATTAATCTCAGATGCACTCCAGAATCGAAAAGTATCTGCACCAAACTTTTCAATTACAGGTAATGGATCAACTGCGTTGCCTTTGCTCTTTGACATCTTCATTCCTTTTTCATCAAGACCATATCCCATAATCCAGGCCTCAGACCATGGACTAGCACCTGTCAGCTGCTCACATCGCAGTATGGTGTAATATAGCCAGGTTCGAACAATGTCTTTTGCTTGTGGTCGAAGTGTTGCAGGATAAGTCTTTTTGAAAAACTCTGGGTCCTTGTTATACTTTGATATGAATAGTGGCGATACACTGGAATCCATCCAAGTGTCAAACGTTCTGGTCTCACCGACAAATTCCTTGGCTCCACACTTTACGCATTTCTCAAATGGTGCTAGGTCTGTCCATGGCTTGTAGTATTTTCCAGGCTCTGGAACATGTGGTTCTGAGCAATCTTTGCAATACCATATTGGAATCTCGGTTCCATAGTATCTGCGCCTTGATATTGGCCAGTCAATAGAAATTGAATCCAACCAGTTCATCAGAATCTGCTTGTGCATGTCTGGATGGAATGTGATTTTTTGGCCCAAAGCCCGAATCTTTTCAATAGAGTCAATCTGCTTTACGTAATATTCCTCCATTGGTATTATTTCAATTGGAATTTTGCTGCGCTCAGAAATAGGCGTACGGTGCGTGATTTCTTCGACTTTTTCTAACAGTCCTGCATTTTGCAAGTCTTCGATTATCTTGGTTCTTGCCTGCTTTACTTTGAGGCCTGCATATGCACCGGCTGCTTCTGTCATCAAACCGTTCATCCCTATTGCAACAATTTCTTCTAGCTTCATTTCTCGGAATAATGCGACGTCGTTCTGATCACCATACGAGCAAACCATCACAGCACCTGAACCAAATTCCATTTGTGCAGAGTGATGAGTCCTGATGGTGACCTCTCTGCTTATTACTGGAACGATGATTTTTTTGCCAACCACACCTGCGTATCTTGAATCGTCTGGATTTACTATGATGGTCTGGCATGCACATAACAGCTCAGGTCTTGTACTAGCTATGATTATTGTTCTGTCCGAGTCCTTTATTTTGAATTTCATATAGACAAGCTTTGTCTGAATGTCTTGATATTGGATTTCGGCATCAGCTATTGTGGTGCCGGATACCCAGTCGTAGTTGTTTGGACGTGTTGCCTTGTATATGGTTCCACGTTTCCACAGTTCAATGAATGTAGATTGGGTTAGGATTCGATATTCCTCAGAATCCGTCCTGTAATAGTTTGAAAAATTACCAGACAGTCCAAGGCTTTTCATTATTTGTAGCATTTCTGCTTCTAAATCGTCCAGGGAACTTCGGCACAATTCCAGGAATTTGCTTCTCTCAGTTTCTTGCATGCGGATGTTGTGCTTTTTTTCCGTGTACAGTTCTACTGGTAGGCCATTCCGATCAATTCCTATTGGAAAATACACATGATTCCCATTCATTCGTGCAGTTCGAGCAATCATGTCTATTTGGGAATAATGTGCTGCAGCTCCAATGTGCCACGGTCTCCCAGATGGATATGGAGGAGGCGTGTCTATGACAAAGTTCTTGTTTTCAGGCACGAAATCATACAATCCGGAGTCAACCCATTGCTTTAGGATCTTTGCCTCCAGCTCTGGATTCCACGCAGTCTCTTTTATTTTTGGTTCCATGGTTCTAGGATTTTGAAATCTTGGAAATTAGATGTGCGCCTTTGTTGTATCCTTCGTAAACATATACTCCCACTGCTTCGATATTTTTTGGCAGTCTTGGAACTAGGAGCTTGATTATCTCAGTTGATAGGTTCTCAACGGTTGCCTCACCTTCCAGAAGAAATGTTGTGTGCTTTGGTACTTGCATATCAAACATTCCCTTTGGTCCTTCAAACGATATTCTAAAGTGTGATTCGTCTTCGGTTTTTAGATATTTTTTGTTTATGAAGAATTTGTGATCCAAAATTCCAATTACTTCTTTGATGATCTTCTTTGCCTCACCAAAATCAATTAGCAAGTTATTTTTCATATCGCCAACCAATTCTACTAGAACAGTTGATGTGTGGCCGTGTAAAATCGAACATTTCTCCACTAACGGCAAGATATGTGCATAGTCAAATGCAAATGATGGATCCTCTATGAATATTGAACCGGATTGCGCGTCTTTGGTATCGTAGAACACTATTTCATCTAGTTCTTTGAGCTTTGCAGCAAACTGTGGATGGCCTATTGCCATTATGGGCTGATTGTCGGATTTTAATTCCTTGTATTTTAGAATATCAGAATCTGAGTCAATCACTTCGATTAGTTTTCCATCACTTGTCTTGAAATCAACTGATATGGTTTTACCATTTGATAGTGTGATTTTATGTTCATATTGGTATGATAATCCCAAAAATGATAGCATCTGGGCAATTGATAACTCGGTTCTTGATTTTAGCAATGTTCCGTTTTTGTCAATGTATCTGAAATCAGAATCCAATATGGCAGAGTTTGTTAGTGTCATTTGCAAATTTGCTCTGTTTTCTGCATATATATTCAATAGAGATTTGAGCCTAGATTAAATCGTGGATTCTATGAATTTTGCAAGCTCGACATCATTTGATGTGATACCGCCTGCATCATGTGTCGTCAGGTCTATTGTGACTCTATTGTATACGTTGAACCATTCTGGATGATGATTCATTTTTTCTGCATGTAGTGCTACTTTGGTCATAAACGAAAACGCTCGCACAAAATCCTCAAATGTGATCTCTCTGTGTAGTTTTCCGTTTTGTATACTCCAATTATTTAGTGATTTTAGTTCTGTTCGGATCTGTTCTTCAGTTAGGCCAATGGGTCTCATGAGTCCCATATGGTGAGTTTGGATAATAGTTTTACCTATCACACCAAAGACAGTAACTTCTTTGTATGGGATTTGAGTGAAGAAAACATGAATCTTGATGCATTACTAGAAAAAATTCAAAATGCAATATCTCAAAATATATCAAGCAAGAAAATCGGCGTCGCATTTTCGGGCGGTGTTGACAGCACTTTGATTGCTAAATTGTGTCATCAGATGAATTACGATGTTGTATTGTTAACTATTGGGTTTGTCGATTCTCATGACATAAGATTCTCAAAACAAGTAAATGATCTGCTAAAGATGCCTCATCACATTTTGGAAATTAATCCTGACGAATTTGATTCGATTTCTACAAAAATTCACAATACAATACAAACAGACAATCTCTCTTGGAATGAAAATAGCATTGCGTTTTACCATGTAGCAAAACTAGCACAAAGTCTAGGGCTAGATACTGTGGTAACGGCAAATGGGATTGATGAGCTGTTTTGTGGCTATAATGGATATCGTGATGCGATAAAGCAAGGCAATGATGCTGTCATGGAACTAATGAATGCAAAACTAGACAATGAAATCAAGATGATGAAACAAATCAACCATGTCTGCTCAGAATTTGGCATCAAAATAGTCCAACCCCTACTATCTGAGGAATTCATCAAATATGCAAAAACCATACCTATAGATCAAAAAATAACTGATTCAGATGATCTGCAGAGAAAACACATCATAAGAAAACTTGCAATCAAAATTGGTGTGCCAGAACTGTCTGCAAATGCAAGAAAAAAAGCACTCCAGTACGGCTCTATGATTCACAAAACATTGCTAAAGTCTAGATGAATTTCTTGCAGACACGATTTACAGAATTGTTGACGTTTGTGATTATCTGAGGGGCTGCACCCAAGTGACTCTTTGGTGTGAATATTTTGTCAATTTCATCATCTGTGAGTTTTGATGATATTGATTTATCGGCCTTTATTGCATCAGAATAATCCATGCCTTTGTCATGTGCTTCAAAGGCGACTCGCTGAACATCTCTGTATGCAACAAACCTTGGCACTCCTTTTTTGATTAGAGCTTCCAGTACAAATTCTGCAAAGATCTGGCCCTTTGTAATATACAGATTCTGCTCTATTTTCTCAACATTTACACGTAGTCTGTCAATTATTCTCAGCATCGTTTCTAACATTTCATCTAGCAAAATGGAACACATTGGTATTGTGAATCGTTCATTTGCGGAATTTGATAAATCGCGCTCATGCCATAATGGAATATTCTCAAATGATGCGCTCATTTGACTGCGCAATAGTTTTGATAATGAGGAAATTCTTTCACTTTTGATTGGGTTTCGCTTTACTGGCACTGCACTGCTCCCCATCTGACCCTCCTTGAAATGCTCTGCGACTTCGGCAATCTCGGTTCTTTGCAGATTTCTTATCTCTATTGCAATTTTTTCCAGCGTACTACCAGTCAGGGCAAGCTGAAAAACATACTCTGCATATCTTTCCCGCGGTATGATCTGCGTGGTGACCTCTGCTGGGAATAGATTCAGTCTTTTTGCCACTCTTTTTTGGACCTCTATTGCTTTGGCACCCATCAAAGAACCAGTACCAACAACACCTAATGTTTTGCAAATGAGGATTCTTTTTTTGATCTCCTCGATTCGCTCTACATGTTTTTCCATCTCAGAGGCCCAGTTTGCAAATTTCAATCCAAATGAAATGATACTTGCATGCTGTCCATGAGTTCGGCCAACTGCAGGAACATCCCTGTATTCAACTGCTTTTTTTGCCAACAATATTCCGAGTCTTGCGACCTTGGGCTCTATTATTGAGAGTGCATCCCTCATCTGCATTGAGGTGCTAGTATCCACCAAGTCATTGCTAGTCAAACCATAGTGAATCCAAGGCCTTGCACTGGTTTGACATTTCTCACTTAGTGCTTCTACCAGTGCTGCAGTATCGTGATCTGATTTTGCCTCTAACTGTTTTACTCTACTTACAGATATTTTGCCAGACTTTGAGGTAGAGAAAATGTTTTGGGCCGATTTTTTTGGAATCATACCTATTTCTCCCTGTGAGATGGCGGCAGCTCCCTCGATTTGCAGTTGATAATCTATCTTTTTTTGGTCATCAAAGATGGCAAGCATTTCTTTTGTGCCATATCTGCCTCCATCAATTGGTAAAATTGGCAATACTTGACTTTGGAATCATATCAAAAATAAATCTACTTATGATTTAAATTGCATCTAGGACGGCTAACCGATAATGTCATCTATTACCCCAAAAAAAATCAGCGACCAAGTGTATAGAATTGATGCTGATCCAAGTAGAGGAATGAAGGTTCCAGTTACGATTTATGCCGACGAAGGATTGCTCTCAAAAATGATGACAGATAGAACATTATCTCAAGCAATGAATGTTGCAACATTGCCTGGAATACAAGGAACTGCCGTTGTATTGCCTGATGGGCATGAGGGGTATGGCTTTCCAGTCGGAGGGGTTGCGGCAATGGATGCAGAGGAAGGAATGATCAGCCCTGGAGGTGTTGGTTATGATATCAACTGCGGTGTGCGATTATTACGATTGAATCTATCTGAAAAGGAGGCAAGGCCAAAACTAAAAGAACTGGTAACGGATCTTTTCAATTCAATTCCGTCTGGCGTGGGGTCGGAAGGTGCAATCAAACTAAACTACTCACAATTAGATGAGGTCCTAGTCCGGGGGGTCAACTGGGCAATTGATCATGGTTATGGTACAAAAGATGATGCGAATGTATGTGAAGAAAACGGACAAATAAAAAATGCAGACCCCAACAAAGTTTCAAACACTGCTAGAAAGCGAGGAGCACCACAACTTGGAAGTCTTGGCTCTGGAAATCACTTCCTTGAGGTACAAAGAATTGAGAAGATTTACGATGAAGAAGCAGCAAAGAGAATGGGAATTCAAGAGGGAAATGTTACCGTTTTGATCCATTGTGGCTCAAGAGGCTTTGGCCATCAGATCTGCTCTGATTATTTGCGGGTGTCTGAGCAGGCGCTAAAAAAATACAACATCAATTTGCCTGATAGGGAATTAGCATGCGTGCCAAACACATCAGAGGAGGGTGAATCATACCGTAAAGCAATGTTTGCTGCACTAAACTTTGCATGGAGCAATAGACAGATGATCACACACTGGACTCGAAAATCATTTGAGCGTGTATTTAAAAAATCGGAATCTGATCTTGACATGAAACTAGTGTATGATGTTGCACACAATATTGCCAAGGTTGAAAAACACAAAATCGATGGCAAGGAAAAATCAGTTGTGGTTCACCGCAAAGGTGCAACACGTGCGTTTCCAGCAAACCGAGATGAAATCCCACTAAAGTATCGTGATCTGGGGCAGCCGGTATTGATTCCGGGCTCGATGGGAACTGGAAGCTGGATTTTACTTGGCAAGTCCAATTCCATGAATCTCAGCTTTGGCTCTACTGCTCACGGTGCTGGAAGAATGATGTCTCGCTCAAAGGCACGACGTGATTTCACAGAAGAACAAGTAAAAAAATCACTAACTGATAAAGGAATTTTCATAAAATCATTGACTAGGGATGGGGTGGTCGAGGAGACACCGGAGGCATACAAGGATGTGGACGCAGTGGTAAATGTATCGCATGAGCTTGGAATAGCAACCAAGGTAGCAAAGCTTGTCCCAATTGGCGTGATTAAAGGTTGAGCGACGAAGACAAAGAACTAGAAGCACTCAAGGCAAAACGCCTAGCGGAAATGAAAAAAAACCTCACATACCAATCACAAAAAGAAGAGGAAAAACAACAAACCAAAACTCCACCATCGTACCGAGAGATAGTAATTTCTCATCTTGGATACCGTGGAATGGAAGTATTGCAAAATGCAGAATCTCAATTTCCAAATGAGACAAAGATGATAATTGACAGGCTCGGACAATTGTTTCATTCTGGTGAAATCAATGAAGAAATTGATGGTGGCCAACTCTTGGCATTATTCAGATCAGTTGGAATTCATGTCCGCATGCAGACAAAAATAAACATAGAACAAGATGGAAAATTTGTCTCACTCTCTGATAAGCTAAGCAAAACAGACTCTGATGAAAATGAAAATCTTTGAAGTAAGCTCCACTGATTTTTTGGAAGACAAACGCCTCATCAATAATGCATTATCCGATATGGCATCGCAATTTAGAATGCAAAATGATTTCACATTTGGTGAGCCAGTATCCAGATTTGGCTGGACCTTTTTCAAACTATGGATAAAACCACATCTGCAAGATGCAATAATTCAGAAATTTAACGACATGATAAGAAAATCCAAAGGTGCCAACCCTGATGAGAAATTTACCAGCTTTATGTCAGATTATTTTCAATCAAAGGGTTGTAAAACTAAAATCAAAATGATAGAAGTTTAGACTCTTCTTCCTCTCTTTCCACCCTTCTTTCGTGTGGTGTCGTGAGGAATTGGTGTAACATCATCAATTCTTCCTATTTTGAATCCTCCTCTTGCAAGTGCTCGAATAGCTGCTTGTGCCCCTGGTCCTGGGACTCTGGAGCCTACGCCGCCAACTGCTCTCACTCTGATGTGAAATGCAGTAAAGCCCTTTGCCTTTGCTGCCTCTACTACTGCATTTGATGATTTCATTGCAGCAAATGGAGATGATTCGTATCTGTCAGCAGTAACATGCACACCACCGGAACTAATTGCTACGGTTTCTGCACCAGTGAGATCTGTCATGTGTACTATGGTATTGTTGTAACTGCTATAGATGTGAGCAATGCCCCACTTTTCTACTTGTTCTTCTGACATTGGATACCACAAGTTTGGTGGGGTTAAAAAGCTATGGCGATTTTTGTGCGGGATTTTGGCTATGAAAAATGAGTCCAGCCTTTGTCTTTGACTCTGGTTTGTTTTTTCCCATGCTGGAACAATACACCTTTGCCGTTTTCCACATGACCTATCTGGATTAGATTGATCTTTTTGGCTTTGGCAATTTTTTTTATTTTTTCAATATTTTTTGGCGAAATGGTTGCAACGATTTCATATTCCTCACCGCCATTGAACACGAGATCTACTGCATTGAGATGATTGTCTTTTGAAAACTCGTCTAATTCTACATCTTTTGGGACTTGTGTAATGATGAATCTTTTCTTGCTTGCTGCTGACATTTGTGTTAGGGTGGTTGATAGACCATCGCTTGAATCCATTGATGAGCTAAAGTATTTTGCAGCCAAGACCCCAAACTCTAGTCTTGGTTTTGGAAGTAAAACTGAATTTGTTGCAAGTTTTCTGAATTTTTCAGGTGATCTATTTTTGTGCAATAATATGCCCAATCCAGCGCTGGTTCTGCCAAAATTACCTGTAGTCACTATGATGTCTCTTTGTTTTGCACCACTTCTTGCTGTGATCCTGCTGGCAATTCCGAACAACATTACCGAAATTACGATCTCTTTTGCCTCATTTGTATCTCCGCCAAGAATTTTGACTCCAAATTGTCTTGATGTATCTTTGAATCCTTTTGCTAGGCTGATAAGTTTTGATCTTGGATATCCACGTGGCAATGAAATAGAGATTATTCCGTGCCTTGGTTTTACCCCTTTTGATGCAAAGTCGCTTAGTGGTGCAACCATGCTTTTTCTTGCAATTTGCTCTGGTCTCATTTGTGGTGGGACATCAGTGCTTTCTACCAATGTGTCTGTCTTTATGACACCAAATTTTTTTCCTAATCTGAATATCTCAACATCTTCATGATGATTGTCTTTGACTAGTTTTTTTTGAAAAATGTCAATGATTTTTCTCTCATCTAGCTTGTTCATGGCTTTGCTTTACTAGGGTGGTTATCTGCTTTTGAATCTGTTGTGCTTTTTGCAAGTTGTCTGATTCTACTGAAATTCGAATAATGTCTTCGGTATTTGATTTTCTGACCAGTGCCCAAGTGTCATCATCAATTATTATTTTTACTCCATCCAGTGTGATTATTTCACTGGACTCACTCTTTAGTTTTTGAACTAGTTTGGAGAGTGTTTTGTCGTGAAGATCTGATTCAACATCAATCTTTGTTCTTAGCTGGTGATAATTTGATACAAATTTTATCATCTCATCAATTATTTTTTTTCCAGTCATTGCAGCAATTAGTCCTGATGTTAGTATTCCATCACGACACATGTTGAATTCTGGCAGTATGAATCCGCCACTACTTCCCTCACCACCTGCTTGACATTTTTCTTTTAACATCGTATCTATGACGTTTGCCTCGCCTACCTTTGAGCGAACAACTCTTCCTCCGTGATCTTTGATGTATTTCTCAACTGCAATACTTGTGTCCATGCTGAGACAGAACTTTTTGTATCCTAGTTCTAGTGCCTTGATTGTACCTAGTGCTAGTGTGGTGTCTGGTGATTGTTTTTTGCCGTCCTTGACAACGACTACTCTGTCCCCATCCAAATCAAAGGCAAAACCAATGTCGTATCTTTTGCTGTTTAATACAAGCTTGGTAAGTTTGTCTGCAGTTGGGTCTGGCCCACGACTTGATATGCTTTGATTAATAACATCCACATGGCAACCAAGTTTTCTTAATAATTGAGGTGCAACAAAAGATGCAGCTCCTCCTCCCACATCAACTAGTATTTTTGGCTCATGCCTCATCTTTCCAATTATTTTTGTGGCATCATCAACATAGTTGGATGTGGCAGCGTATTCTGTACCAAACTTTGTCTGTTGCGTCTGTTTTTCTTTTAAAATGTGAGCAAACTCTTTCTCATTTGGGCCTCGGCCGTTTATAATGAATTTAAGACCATTCCACGGCAATGGATTATGTGATGATGTGATAATTAGTCCTGCACCACACTTTCTTGCCTCTCTGAACATGACTGGCGTTGGCACCGTTCCGAAATTGTACACATCAATTCCTTGCTCTAGTAATGCCGCAACTGCTACTTCTCTTATCATTTCATTTGATGGTCTGGTATCGTTCCCTATTGCACATTTTTTTGATTTGATTACTGGAGCAAAATTTCGACAAAAACGCAAAACATCATCTAGTTTGAGATCCTCTCCAACAATTCCACGAATTCCGGAAATGGATTTTTTCAATTGTACCAAAACCTGAAATGCTTTTTATAAACTCTGATAACACTGCGTTTCATGCCTCGATAGCTCAGCCTGGTAGAGCGAAAGTTTCGTAAACTTTAGGTCGTGGGTTCAAATCCCATTCGAGGCTTTAACAATCAAAAACAGCTTTTTATTCTTCTAGGGCTTCGATGTCAACTTGAAGTTCTTTGGCGAGTCCTTCCCACCATTTGTTGATCTGTTCTGACATACTCCCCAAAAAATATCATAAAATGCTCCTTTATAGATCTGTCGGTTTGAAATTAGCTCAGCTGGCCTAACTGATCAACTAGCTTGTTTTCGTTTTCGCATGGTTCGATTGTATATGATGATTGCAAGTGCACCACCGGCACATCCCCAAAACACTGGCCATCTTAGTGGATCGTTTGTCATTCCAAGAAAAGAATAGATCGTACCGCCAACCAGCGCAAAGCCAATCAGTTCTAGGATCTTGCTCATGCTTACACCAAATATTCGAAAAGATATATTGTTTGTTTGTAGCGTTAAATCGTGGACAAATACCTTCTGATAATGCTGATAGTTTTGATAATGGGAATGGCCTTTTCTGTTTTCAAAGACATACAAAACCCAGATCTAGTATTGTTCTATGCACAACTTGCGGGTGCAATAATAATAATCGGTTACTCTACATTCAAAAATCGTAACAACAGAAAAAACGCAAAGAAACGCTAGTTAAAGATCTAGACCGAATCCTTCTGCCAAGTCGTGGAATCGTTTGTATGATTCTAGGTATTGCTTGCCTTTTGATGTGATGACATAGGTGTTTTTTCCATCAAATTCGATTTTGTTGATTAGTCCAGCGCCTGTCAAGTTCTCAATGAATTTGGCAAGTCTAGAGTGTGAAAGATTTGCTTGTGTTAGCAGGCTTGTTACCTTGATTCCTTCTTGTCCACACTGGTCAGTAGCTACTAGTAGATCTGCTACAATCTGCATACTTGTACGATATGTGGCCATTTACTAATCGAGTGTAATTCTGAGATATAAGGGTATTAACCTTTCTCACGATTGCTTAATAACCGAACGCTGACTTTGAATCAAAAGTGTCTGGCGCTTCAATTCCATGGTATGATGACTTTCTTGGCGTGGCCTATAGATATTTTGATCTCAGAATGAATGCGGTTCCACTGTTTTCCGATCGAAAAAAGGCAACTGATCTGTGGAATGAAAATGTTCACTGGTGGGGAGATCATGACATAAAGATGAGATTTGTGGAAACCGGCGACCAATATTGGTTTATTGTGGCATCAGAAACAAGGAGGCCTGATCACAACCTGGGATTTTTCAAACTATTGCCAAAGTCCGAGCATTATACTAGATTCAAAAAGGGACATCTCGGCGAGGCATATCTGAGATTTGCAACATATGCACCAAAAGAGGAAAAAGACGTCAAAGGTGACGCTGTATGCAACTGTACTCACACAAAAGATGATCATGATGGCAAGTGTCGTCATGAGAGTTGTAATTGTATAAAATTCACAACATTTGAGCTCAGACTGTTAAAGAAAAAGAAAACCATAACTGACATCAAATTCCTGGAAGAAAAAGATGTCAAAGATGATTCGGTGTCTTGGAATTGTCTTTATGTAAACAAGTACAAAAACGCTTGATGCTATTTTTTATCTAGGTTCACTCGAACATGCTCGCCTGGATAGTGCTCAAAGAGTTTCTTTGAATAACATTTGCTACACAACACGCCCTTGATGTTCCATTCCTTCATTGCAGCATACTTGTATACTGCCGGACCATTGCACAAAACGCATTTTTCTCCTTCAGCCAAGCAATCTGAGGTTTTTTATGTCTATATAAAAATCATGGCCATTTTTTGTAGCTGTAAAAATTTGTTAAATAATGGTATGTATCAGAAAAAGCTGCGGTAGATTGTCTGGCCATTGTAAATCTCCTGCAATTTTTACGTGGCTTGACAGCTATCGCACTTACAATAAACTGTTTACCAGCTTCTTAATGCTCTCGATTTCCTCTTCTTCTTGGCGTATCTTCTTGTCTACTACTCGAAGCATTGCCTCATTCCAGACATGATGCGAGAAGAAATTGTGTTTTGTGTTTGCAAGATCAATTTCATCTTCAACTACGGTATCCTCAAGAAATCTTGTAGCGACACCGTCTGCAAGCCTGAGAATGCGTTCATTTAGCTTGTAACTCTTAAAGATCGGCTCTAGTTTTGTAATGTCTTCCTTAAAGTCTCCTTTTGTTCCAAGAATGCTTTTGTGTATTATTCTAAAATACACTGCAACAAAGAACAATGTTGCATATCTTTTTGTTTTGTGCCCTCCTCGTTTTCCATACCCTAGTGATTTTTTTGCATATTCTTTTACTAAATATGGATAAAGAAGCAATCTGTAATCATCTCTTAGGTTTTCATTAAAGACATCATCATACTTGCTTCCACGCGGCAAAAACTGTGCGGGTGAACTGTATGATTCAGTCGGCCTCTGCTCGATTCCTGCAACAAGTACCTGTATGGCGTCTTTTGCGACAATTACTTTTTTGTGATTGTCTGGAAGATATCGATTGTAAATTGTGTCTCCCTTGAATTCAGTTTGCTGGGATTTTGCTTTACTATCAAAGGAGCCTGCCTGAATTTCATAGAAATACCCATAGTTTTCAAGCTGGGACTTGACTGACTTGTGAAAGTCCATCAAGGACACAAGGTCTTTTCCGCGGACTGAGTTCTGCGAGTTTCTATATTTTGTAATGTTGTTTTGGTCATGCTCATCGTCTGCCTTGATTATTGTAACTGTGATGCTTCCATCCAAGTTGTTGGTTCTCTTTGCGTGATCCACTATGGAATTTGATGTCTGCGCGCCATTGACAATTTGTGGCGCATGCAAAATCAAACTGTTGTCTTCAAGCACCTCAAAATCGCTTACTACTATGGTGATTCCATTGTTATAGTAAAAGAATTTGTCAGGCGAACTGTGCAGAGTATCACGAATTCCCTTGTTTACGTTTGTTTTGAACTGCATCCATTGTCTGATGTTTGACTCAAACACATAGTCGCGGTTCTTTGTCACAAAATCTGTTAGCTCCCTTAGCTTCAGTATACCTAAAACCGTATTTTTGTATCTGATTCGCTCTTCTAGTCTTATCTTTGATTTTTTCCCAGCCGCCGGTTTTTTTATTCGATCCCAAAGATTTTTGATGATTTTGTTTATGTCCATTATCTCGATTGTATCGTCTCCATCATAATCGACTGGCTGGTTTGTTACATAACAACACTCTACTTTGAGATTCTTTTCCTGAATTTTTGTAACCAGATTTGCAAGCTCGGGTCTCATCTTGGTTATGTCTTTGCTTAGCAATCGTCTAACATCTTCTTTGAATTTGATGATTGCTTCATTAGAGTGCGCAGTTCCGTACTTTGATTGGAACAGTCTTATCTTGTTATCAGAAAAATCAACCGGCAAATACGCATCAATTCCAAGATCGTTTG
This sequence comes from Candidatus Nitrosotenuis cloacae, assembly GCF_000955905.1. Taxonomy (GTDB): domain Archaea; phylum Thermoproteota; class Nitrososphaeria; order Nitrososphaerales; family Nitrosopumilaceae; genus Nitrosotenuis; species Nitrosotenuis cloacae. The sequence continues at coordinate 421,267 of NZ_CP011097.1, forward strand.
CACCATCCACTATGGAATCCGCAGCATCGTCCTCTGTTGCCTCAAATACGCGTGTCAGTACCCAATGAAGAAAATTGTATCCCTTCTCGACGTCGCTTTTTGCGTCCTCAGCATACTCTGTTATGCTGTCTTTGATGTTCTCAGAAAACCCCTCTAGTGGCTGATCTGCCTTTTTTTGAATCAAAAGCGACTGTGAGCCTGGAATAAATTCTAGTAATCCATTACCTCTTTCTGCCATGACATACAGAATACGTGGTATATTTAGAAAAGCTGGTAATTATACAATAACTACCTCTAGTTTCGCGCGTAGGCAAAAATACAGTATCTGATCAGCTCAACCTATGAACAAATTCCTAATTTTGATCGGAATTGGGGTTTCTATTGTGATCATTGGCCTAGTCCTGGGAACTACAAGTGATATCGATACGCCTGATCAAACATCACAGATTCCCCCACAACATTTGGTTGCAATAGCAATGTCTTCTTCAAGGCCTGGATGTGAATCAACAGGATGTTACCTACCGACCCAGATACAAATCAAAACACATGAAACCATATCTTGGATAAACGAAGATAGAGGATTTCATACCGTTACCACTGGATATTATGATACACCAGATGGAATGATAGAAAGTGAACAAATTGCACCAACTGAACAGTTCTCATTTACTTTTGCAGAATCCGGAGAGTTTCATTATTACTGCAGATTGCACCCATGGATGGAAGGAACCATAATTGTAAGTTAAGAGGTGAGGAAGGGATTCGAACCCCTATAAAATTCGCTTTGCAGGCGAACGCATAACCGCTCTGCCACCTCACCGACAGAAAAAAACCAAATCTAACAGAATTAAACTCTTACTTATTTGATGAATGTCTTTGATGCAAGCTTGACGTCTTCACCTCGAATTGTTTTGCGTCCTGCGTGGTTTGACATGTCTACTGCGCTCTTGGCTATGGTAGTGGCAATCTCTTCTAGGACTCGCCTTAACTCGTCTGCCGACTCGTCGCTTACCCGATCGGCTCCTGCCTTTTTTAATATCCTGTACATAGCAGATAGTCCCAACTCGGATGACTTCATTCAAAATGGAATTGATTTTCTTATATGATAAAGGATTATGAGCTAAAAAATTCCACACACTAATGGATTTCTGCACACTTAAGTAGGAACAAAAATCCACAAAAAACGATGCTCTATGACGCGCACATTCACCTATCTGATATAGAATACCAAAATGATATCGACCTTGTCATAAACTCGATGCAAAAAACCGACATCAAAGCATGTGCAGTGTCTATGGATAACCAAACCTCAAAGACCACTCTGGATCTGGCACACAAAAGCAATCATATACTTCCATTCATTGGAATTCATCCAGAAAAGGCATCTGATGATCTGGATTTGATGTTGGATCTGATTAAACACAATGCAAACAATATTTCTGGGATTGGTGAAATTGGGCTTGATAAGACATACACCAAAAATAATGAAGATCTTGCAAGGCAAAAACTAGTCTTTACAAAACTATTAGAATCAGCAGAAAAACTGCACAAGCCAGTCTCTGTTCATTCTCGCACAACCTTAGATGAAATATTTGAGATATTTCCATCCTATAACATATCTGGATTTTTGTTGCACTGGTTTGCTGGAAGCAAAAAACAGCTTAGAGTTGCAATGGATCTTGGATGCTTTGTTTCGTATGGTCCTGTCGCAGTGTACTCGCAGGACAAACAAGTTCTGATATCAAACACCACACCAGACAAAATTCTAGTTGAGACTGATGGTCCGGTAAGATTTTCTCGATGCTTTGATATGAAGTCTGCACATCCAGTGTTCATCCCAAGTGTTGTTTTTTGTGTATCAAAAATACTTGGCAAATCATATGATGAGGCTGAATTATTATTGGAAGCAAATTCAAAAAGATATCTTGGAATATAGGTATAATATACCCCCAAAATAATTCTCACCGTGGATAGAATAAAGAGACTTTCAATGGAGGTTCTCGACCAACATAAAGACAAATTCACAATTAGTTTTGCAGATAACAAAAAGCTTCTAGATCAACTGGCTGTTGTGCGCTCAAAGGGGCTAAAAAATGAGATGGCAGGCTACATTACAAAACTAATCAAGCGCGAACAGGACACAATCGAGTCCAAGGAATCTGATGTGGAAGAGGAAGAAATCGAGGCAGAAGTAGAAGTCAAAGAAACCCAAGAAGCCGAGGTCCCACAAGAAATAACCATAGAGTCCAGCGAAGAAACTAACTAAATAATTCTAAATTGATTGTAATCAAGCTTTTAGGCGGAGCAAAAAAATCCTTTGGTAAAGACATAATTCAGACAGATCATGATGGTGTAACAATTTCACAATTACTGGAATATCTTTTGTCAATCAAGCCGGCAGACACCATCACACTGGACACAAAAAATCTCCTAATTGCTGTAAATGGAGCGGACTCGTCTGCTTTGTCTGGACATGATACTGTTATACATTCTGGCGATGTTGTAAGCATAATTCCTGTGATTCATGGGGGTGCAAGATCACAACTAAAGATCGGCTCTATTCATGTCGAGTTGTTTGATGTTCGGAATCAAAAAGGGAAAAACTATCAATTCTTGGATCACACCAGATCAAAATTCCCAAGTCTTGTGCTTACTGGGTTATCGTCCAAAAGCCTGGCAAGCGTATCTCATGCAAAAAAGATAGTTTCACTATCATTGTATGCAAAAAAACATGGGCTGCTGCTCTCAAAAAAGCTTGAAACCGACATTTTGCTAAGATTTGCGGCAACTACTCAGATCTCAGATGCAATCAAAAGTCTGGGAATTGAGCAGCAAAATGAATTTATCATAATAGCAATTGGCAAAAAATCATCACTGGATAAATTGTACCGTTCCATTACGCCAAATCTGACATTAATCGATTATGCCTCAAACATTATTCCAATCAAAAAACGATTCAAGATATCACAAAAATATCTGTCTGCAGTGGATTCTGAATTTCCACTGGAAGACATTCTGGCAGAAAAGGCAGCAATCCTAGTCCAGTGAACCGCGTTTTTCTCGCTCTACGCTGAGAATATCGGAATCTTTGAGCACAGAAACGCCAGTAATTGCGCCTAAAATCTCTACTAGTACTATCCAATCGTATTTTTCGAGTGAGACCTTGTTTGGTATGCCGTTTGCAATTTGAGTTATTATCTCACCAGACGAAATATTCGAGTTTCTTTTCTCTATTGTGATTCGATATGTGTCATCTTGGTGTAGTGTTTTTGCTTGCTTTATTGCGGCCTCTGTGATCTGTGTTATGTCTGTTTTTGTTATATCGTACATTGGGATTGCCCTTGATGTGTAGCGAATCTCCCATGGCTCGTCTTCCAGTTTCTGTCGGATTTTTTTTATCACATCTAGCGGGTTGACAGTTGTACTAACGGAAAGAATTCCGGAAAACTCGGTAATTGTGATTTGTGGGCTTTGATCCCCACACTCTTGGATTATGGTAGTGATCTCGCTTTTTGTATCGTCTTCAAAGTGTCTTGTACATGTAATGATAAGATTCACTAATCAATGGAATGATTCCAGTACATATTTAGCTTGATTGCGAGGTTTTAAAAAAATTAAATAAACAAAACCATACACCATACACCATGAGTGCTGAACCTAATCTGGAAAATGACTTTGAAGATGACTTTGATGATCTAGAGGGTGAAGAAATAGAAGACGAGGACTTTGATTAGATAGTCAGCCCAAAGCTGTCTGCAAATCGATTAAATGTATTGTATGCTTGCAGAAACTCTCTACCTGTGTGGCTTATTTTGTACTTGCATGCGCCATCAGAGCTTGTCTGCTCTAACAGTCCTTGGGAAACCAAAGTACTCAGAATCTTGGATATTCTGCCGTGTGAGATGTTTGCCTTTCTTATCAGATATGTGATGCTTGCTCCCTGCTCATCTGGCAGCTCATCACGTGTTGTGGTCAGAATATCGCCAATTATTTTCATGTGTGTCCTATAGACTTGCATTTTTGAACAAAATACTGGTCGGTTAATTCTTCAATATATTGGCGGGATAAAATTTTTTGACAAATAATATTGTTGGACTTGGTCTAGGCGTGAATCAGAGCTGCTCATCGAACTTTATCTTGGTTAGTGGCACCTTGGTTACTGGTATGAACAAAAGGACCAGACCTGCTATTTTTGTTGAAATCGATATTATGTTCAAAATGGATTGGGGGAACACGAAATAATACCACCCAAGAAACTCGCCAAATGCCAGTGCCCCAAGTCCTGCAGCTACAAAAATCGCAGTCTTTCGCTTGCTCTCAAAATATGACATTATTGTCTCAATTGCGCCATACACTAGCAAGATAAACGAAATAGACCTGATTATGTTTTCAATTGAAATAAATGAAATCAAAAACAACGGCACAGCACCGATTGATCTTAGGTAATTTGATTTTGGGAAAAACGACTTGATGGTGTGAGAGAATGCAATGAAAAAATATCCTAGTGTTTGTGCTGCAATGCCGAGTGTTTGAATCCATCTTTGTGGCTCACCTGTCTTGTAGACGAACATGTCAAGCGTTAGGCCAAGCCACATGATCATAAATCCGATTCCAATTGAAAAAAACGCAAGCGTTAGGCGAAACAGTGTTGGGCTGCCGGTATTTCTAAATCCAATGTATGATATTATGCCAATTACAATTCCTACTGCAAATCCTACTAGATTCAAAATGCTTTCAAGAAAAAACTCGGCCATTTACTATAATGTGCGATGTGTTGATTTTAAAACTTAGTCCCACTCATCCAGTGTTCCGGCAGTCTGGCCTTCAGTGGATCCTGCGTAATCGCCCAAAATATCGGAATATGTTACATCATTGTGTGCTACATATTTTACATATTCGCCATATGACATCTCTAAATCACAATCATTACACTTGACCAAGCTAAAGTCAGATTCTAATTCTGCAGCCCCTTTGCATTTTGGGCACTTGATCTTCACACGAATTATTGTGATTTTGTGTTATTATTCATTGCCAAAAAAAGAATAAATGGACAACAAAAACCATCCACACCATGGCAAGAACCTGCACAAAATGCAAACTGGAAATTCCTGACTCTGAGCAGCTTGATGCCGTAGGTGGAACATATCCATGCTGTGCCAAGTGCTGGGAGGAATGGAAGACCTATAGAATAATGGTAATGAATGAGCTAAGGCTGGATATGTCATTGCCGGACCATCGAAAACTACTCAAAAAGAACGAAAAGATCTTCGTAGGCGTCTTGACGCCTCAGGGAGATGTAGTCGACTTTTCAAATGAAGACAATCGTAAGCCAGACAAGCCGCAGGCCTAAAGCCCCAGTCTGAGTTTTGCATCTTGGGGAATTATCAAAAACAACTGCCTTTTCTGATTATCAGATAACTTTGATACTATTGTGCCAATAGAGCCCGCAATTGCATCCTGACTGGTCTTGTCTAGTGAGATAAAGATCTCCAATATGCCATCCAGATTAAACAGGATGAGTTTTTGCGGATTTCGTAGTATTTCTGAGATGTATGCCAAAACGAGGGCGACTCGCTTTTCTTCCGGCATCGCGCCCAATATCTCAAGCCATGTGGCAAAGAGCTTGGCAAAGTTTGGAAATGGTATTGTGGGCCCAGCTTCTAGGGCATTATTGATTACCTCCAGTCGATCTGGCTCTGACAGTGAAAAGAACTCTTCCATTCTCTTTTTCAGAATTGGCTTTCTGAGAAAGTCTGGCAGGTTTGCCAAATTTACTATGATGTTTCCTGCAAAGTTTGGATGAGACACGTCCATACCACAATACTTGGGGATTAAAAATTTAGATCGATTTATGATACCTTGGCTTAAATTAAAGCTCCAAATCTCATCCAATGATGCCTTCGACTGTAGTAGTTGGTGGATTTTTTGGAGATGAAGGAAAAGGCAAAATCATCTCATATTTGGCACAAAAAGACAACCCAAGCATTGTTGTAAGGGGAGGTGCAGGACCAAATGCTGGTCACACAATAGAGGATGGCAATAAAAAATACAAGGTGCGAATGCTTCCAAGTGGATTCCTAAACAAAAATGCCAGACTGATGGTAGGCCCAGGAGTTGTGGTAAATCCAGAAGTATTGCACAAGGAAATTGACGAATTTGGAGTATCGAATAGATCGTTTGTTGATTACAATTGCGGAATTATAGAAAAGACACACACCGATGCGGATTCAGGTGGAAGACTAAAAGAAAAGATTGGCAGCACAGGATCTGGGACAGGTCCTGCAAATTCTGATAGAGCCATGCGTACACTAAAAATGGCAAAAGAGATTCCATCACTTCAGCCATATCTGATTGATGTGGCAGGAGAACTACATGCAGCACTGGATGCAGACCAAAACGTACTAGTCGAGGGCACCCAAGGAACCTTTCTGTCCTTGTGGCATGGGACATACCCATTTGTGACCTCAAAGGACGTTACTGCCTCTGGAATATGCGCAGACATTGGGCTTGGGCCAAAAAATGTCGATGATGTAATGGTTGTCTTCAAGTCCTATGTTACACGCGTGGGTACAGGCACGCTTGAAAATGAGCTACCAATGGATGAGGTGGCCGCTCGTGGCTGGTCTGAGGTAGGCACGGTAACTGGAAGGCAAAGGCGTGCGGCGGAATTTAATTTTGAGCTTGCCAAGCGTGCAGTCATGCTAAATAGTGCAACCCAGATTGGTCTGACAAAACTAGATGTGTTGTTTTCTGATTGTGCGCACAAAAACTCGTTTGACGACTTGAGTAATGCTGCAAAACAATTCATCACAAAAATAGAAGATGCACTGGATGTGCCTGTCACGCTCATTGGTACAGGCCCAGGCGTAGATGACATCATTGATCTGCGGCAATAATTGTTTGAATTATTTTTGCTAAACTTTATTTTGCCAATCGTTTTATCCGACTCGTGGAAAAACCAAAATCTCCAAAATACATTCAACTAGCCTCACAATTAGAATTCTCACGCCTAGTTGCCGCCCTTGAGCGCACACCACGCGTATCATTTCAGCACGAGCATGATGGCAAAAAAATACTCTCAATTCAGATGGATTTGCTCAAGGCACGACCTGTAATTTACTATGTACCACTGGACAAAAACGGTCACTATCTATCATATGGATTCAAAAACGGCAAGGAGGAATCCATCATAGTTGATGCAGTGTCTGAATCAACCAAACTGTACTCACCTATAGTCAAAATAAAGGAACTTCCACCATCGCTCAGACAATATCAGGACGAGCAGCTTGAAAAATACGAATTACTGGAGCTAGAAGACTTGGCAAGCCTTGCAAAAATAAGCTATGGATATGATGAAGCACCATTCCCATTGTTTTCATTTCCACACAAAGACAAGTGGCTAATTGGAGTCTTTATGAACTTCAATGAAGACGGACCGTCATATTTCTGCCATGTTGCACTGGATTCAGAGCCAACACAGCCGTTTCTCAAATATGCAATGTATACTAGTAATGTACCAGTATTTACTGACAACCTAAATGATCATGGATACTCTTACATCAAAATAATAAAACTAATTGAGACTCATCCACTAATTCACTATGAATAGCTTCAAAGAGCGAATACGAAAATTAGCTGCACAAAAAAGTCCGCTCATACTTGCAAATGACTATGATGACCACAAAAATCTAGAATCTCGAACCATACAAAACATCAAAACACTACATCCATATCTTTGCGCAATCAAATTTAACTTTCATGTCTTGCTCCCATTGGGAGAAAAACAAATCCTCAAAATCACCAAGACTGCTCATGAGTATGGCCTCCAAACAATTGCCGATATCAAGCTAAACGACATTGGCAATACGAACTTTGTTGCAGCCCAAACGTTGTGGAACTTGGGGTTTGATGGAATAATAGTAAATCCAATGATGGGACCTGCCAGTCTGGAAAAACTAGTTAGTCTATCTCACAAGAACAAAAAAGGTGTCATATCATTGTGCCACATGAGTGCCCCCGAGGCACGCGTAACCTATGAGCTAGGCGTCAAAATGGGCTCAAAGAGCACACAAATCTACAAACTATTTCTAGAGTGGGCAATCAAAATGTCAACAGACGGAATAATCGTTGGCGCAACATTTCCTGATATCATCCAGTACTGCAAAAGCAAGAGCCGTACCCTGAATGTCTATTCGCCAGGAATTGGAACGCAAGGAGGTGATATCAACAGTACACTATCTGCGGGATCTGACTATCTTATAGTTGGAAGAACAATACTGAGTGCCAAGAATCCAAAGAGGGTGGCGCAGGAATTATTCGAGTCAGCTCGCAAACACTAGCTTCTTTGATTTACTAAGCAAGTCTTTGGCGTTTTGGTATGTTGTTTTGGAAAACGCATCATCGTACTCTAACCAAACATGATCCAAATGCTCATCAGATAGCGTGACATCTTTGGTTTTTGTCTTTGCTAGGAAAAATATCACCTCCTTTCTGACTCGCTTGCCGCCATACTGGTATGTGTATTGGATCTTTTCTTCAAACCCATCAATGAATTCGATATCTGTGATGCCAGTTTCTTCTTTGGATTCGCGTAGAGCTGCTTCTTTTAGCTGCTCATTTTTTTCTATTCTGCCCTTGACAAAATCCCAGTGGCCTGATGGATAGTGCAAGAGCAAAAACAATTTCTTGTTGCCATCCTCTCTGAACAAAACTATTCCAGATGATCTCTCTGTTATTTCTTGCATTATTTTCCAATTCTCCTGTTTCTTCTCTGAAATGTTCTGATTGCTCGCAGAAGATCAATCTTTCTAAATTCCGGCCACAAAATATCCATGAAAATCAACTCACTATATGCTCCCTGCCAGAGCAAAAACCCGCTCATTCGCTGCTCGCCTGACGTTCTCAGTATCAAATCTGGTGATTGTTGTGGCAAGTGGGCAGTGTATAGGTTTGCTTCAATTACATCCTTGCTGATGTCATTGACCTCGATGCTTCCATCCTTGACTCTGGTTGCTATTTTTTTTATCGCATCGACAAGCTCATTTTGGCCGCCATATGCAATTGCTATGTTCAGATAGTGATTGTCGTATCCCTTTGTTGCATCATCTAGTCTTTTTAGCACATCATTTATGGCGTCTGGTAGGAGCTCAGTTCTACCCATTGCTTTGACGCGCATCTTGTTTTTGTGAATTCTTGGATCGGAATAGAGCTTTTCGAGTCTCTGTCGAATCAGCTCGTACAAATATTCCAACTCATTGTCTTTTCTGTCCAGATTTTCAGTGGATAAAACGTATAATGTGATTATTTTGATGTCTAGTTCCTCACACCAATCCAAAAAATTCTCAACTGCATCAGCTCCCTTGAAGTGGCCGTTCTTGCTCATGGTTAGTGCTTTTTTTGCCCACCTTCTATTGCCGTCCAAAATGACAGCTATGTGGTTTGGTATGGTTCCACGTTTGATCTCTTTTTCTAATTTCTGAGTGTAAAATTTGTAAAAATAAGCGAGGTATGGTGCCGCTTTTTCTATTCCGATAAGACTTCTCCTCCCTTCTTTTTCCTGTATTTCCGGAATAAGAAGGTGGCAGATATCAGTGTTATTGCAAGGCCTGCCAAAAATGGCGGAATCAAGGTAAATGAGCTCTCATCATTGATTAGCAGATTCGTAAACTGGTATACGGTTGGGTATAGAGAAACAAGCACAATCATTCGTAAAACGTCTGTAATCTGCCTGAGGCTTCCCTTTAGCCAGTTGCTAAGTAAAATTCCACCAAAAATGGCACCCATTCCAATCCACAAAAACGGTATTGCGCCTGCAATGAACTGTCCAAACGTTACCCTGTCTGAGAGAATGTTTGGAACGCCGGTTCCTATAACTTGGGGATCCAAAATGTTTGTGTGAATTGCAGAAAATCCTGACAGAATAGAAGCAAGGCCGATTATTACGCCTGTCACCATTGTGAACATTCTGATCAGGCCTGCGGGTGTGGGCTTGGACCAGTTGGCCCAGGCCCTGTCCACATCAAATGCACGAATCAAAAATGCACCACCCAAAATACTAACCAGTACTGCAAAGATTTCTTGTGTATAACCTGATATTGTTCCAATTCCGCCAATCAAAAGCAAGATTCCTGGAACTCCCAAAAAGAATTTAGAGTATTTGGAATCATATGCAATCATCTTTAGGTATTTTCCAAAGACTGCGTAAGAATACTCGACGCTTCGACTAACCTTCATTACGCATCGCTGAACCGAAACTATTGGAACTACATTTTGTATGATTGGAATTACGCTCTCATCGTCTTCGCCGTCTGATACAATTACTGCGCCATTTGCTGAAAAACTAGATAATACTGATTTTACCTCACGGATTATTTTTTCGTCTGCTTGTACACCTCTGTCGCCAACTCCTGCAACGACAATTACTTCGGCCTGATAGCCCTTACTGACTAGATCCTCATATGTCTTTATTGCAAAGAAAATAGAATTTGCATCTGCGTCCTCTGGGTCTTGCAATGCGAGCTTTTGTGCAGCCCCAATGCAAGAGTCTCTTCCTACCACTGGTGTTAGAACACCTGCTTTATCCCCAACATCATTATCCCTATCTACACAAATTACTAGCAGTCTACTTGTCAGCGGGGTGTCTAGTTTCTTTTCCATCTTGGAATCCTTAAGGGACAATACCACTTTGTCTTGCGAAATTGCCTATTAACGATTTCCAACGATTGAAAATATTACAAATAGGAATCTAGGCGTGATTAGGCTGGGCGGGCTGAATTGGATGTGGATATGGATTCTTGTGTTTGTGCCAGATACTGGTCAAGCTTTGTTTGCTCCTCTGAGATGTCTGCTGCTGGGTCTGCCTTTAGCTTTTCCGCAACAACTACTGTCTCTCTGAGATATGTGTTGTATGCGCGCAAGGCCTCGGCAAGCGCTGAATAGCTTGCTAACCATTCTTGGGAGGTATTTGGCTCTGTAATACTAATTATCATTGCGCGAATTTGTGATGAGGACACCTCTGCAATCATGGCATAGTTGTCTGGTGTGATCTGGCCTGAAACCATTTTTTCAAACTCTTCCTTGTCTGACGCTGCAATGGTTTTTTGCTGATCAATCAATGCATCAAGCTCGTCTTTTGGATTTGAGATGATTATCTTGGTTTGGGTGTCTTGTGGTATGAACCAAATCGAAAAGCTTGCCGCAGTGATTGCTGCAAGAACTGCCGCCGTTATGACAAAGCCTTTTTTTGATTTCAATCTGATCTGGTAGGAAAAAATGCTGCTTATAATGCAATTGCAGTTTTGTGTGATGGTTTTGAAGAAATACTGTGTTTTGTGTAGTAATTTGGCAAAACCTGAAATTGTTCCAAATTGCGTCGAAATCCGCAATGTAGCCAGCATTGCAAATGTAGACTCGTCAATACTATAGTGAAATAATTTTTACCGCTTCTTGCTAAATACACGCACACTGTAAACCAAACATCATGGCTACAGCTTACTGTGTAAAATGCAGAGCAAAACGGGAAATTAAAGATCCTAAAGTGACAAAGCTAAAGAATGGTCGTCCAGCTGTAAAAGGCGTTTGCCCAAAATGTGGAACTAACGTCTTTAGAATCGGCGCTCCTTAAGCTAAACCACTCTTTCTTTTTGACTTAAGCTCATATAGGCAGACCTGTCTATGTCAGCATTGACCAAATCTGAATACGAAAGCCTACTGAAGAGAATTCAAGACAAGATTTCCGCAAAAAAGACAGATACTGGCGAGAGATTTGAGCTTCCATCACCAGATGTGATGTGGGAAGGCCAGCGTACCATTCTGAGAAACTTTATGGATTTTGCAAAAAAACTTCGACGAGACCCAGACAAGGTCCTGCAGTATCTGGCAAAGGAATTCGCAACTCCGGCTGAGCGAAGCGGAGACAAGGCAATCTTTGTTGGAAGGCGAGAGCCACATGACTTTGTGAGCTTGCTCTCAATTTACGTCAAGGACTATCTTGAATGTCCAACCTGCAAGAGCCCCGATACCAAAGTAGAGCGAGAAAATAGAATTACATTTTTGGTCTGCGAGGCATGCGGCGCCAAATCATCACTTAAAGGTAAATACGCATAATGCGATTCTTTGTTAGAACATCGAACTATCAAAACAGCAACATGCTGAACATGTGCGATGAAGAACTACTTGGCAGAATAGTAAAAAATGGCAATCTGCAAATCAACATCAGCAAAAGCTACTACGGACAAAGACTGGTGGAAAAAGCCGAAGCTGAAACACTGATGAAAAACAGCTCCGTTCTGAATTTGGTCGGCAAGCAAACAATTGAAATGTCAGTTGAGCTAAACATCGGATCGAGACAAGGAGTAAAAACAATTGATGACGTTCCTTTTCTGATTGTTTTCAAAATGTAAAGCACACAATTATATACAAAAATTCTACTATCTTAGTGATTGGGAAAGCGTAAGGTTCTAAATGAAAGTGAGCTAAAAGACATTCAGCTGCCACAACAAGGCGAATTGTTGGGTAGAGTCATCAAGCTCCTCGGAAGTGATCAAGTTTTAGTAAAATGCACCGATGAGAAAACCCGACGCGGCAGAATCCGAGGAAAACTAAAGCGAAGAATTTGGATTAGAGACAATGATGTTGTAATTATTGCACCATGGGATTTCAAGCAAGACGACCGTGGTGACATCACTTGGAGATTCACACTGTCCCAAGTGGACTGGCTCAAGGCCAATGATCACCTGCCAAAAGATTTCTAATTGTAATATAATGGAAGAAATTGTCATCTGATGATTTTTCCGGACTGGAAAACTTTGAGGACTTTGAGTCCAGATTTCGCAATGTAGCGCCAAAACAAAGAAAACATACTCCGGAGGATGGGTTCAACAAAAACAAGGTCGTCAATCAAGTTCTTGACAAATCTACGATGTTTACAATGTATGAGATGATCAATGCAAGGATAATCGCATATGTCAATGGCATAGTAAAGGCAGGCAAAGAGTCTGTCTTGTTCTGGGCAGTAGACCCAAAGGGAAAAGATGTGGCACTAAAGGTATATCTGACTAGTACTTCGAGCTTCAAAAATCGAGCCCAATACATAGTAGGGGACCCAAGATTCTTGCACCTCAAAAAGGGAACAAGAAATCTGGTGTATCTTTGGGCAAAAAAAGAATTCAGGAACCTGGTTCAATGTGAAAAAAAAGGAATTCCTGCTGTTAGGGCAATCCATGTCTCAAAAAATGTACTTGCAATGGACTTTGTTGGAACAAATGGGGTTCCAGCACCAACACTACACGAAACAGAAGTAGATGAAAATGACTATCACCAACTGATCCAACTAATCATAGATCTATACAAAAAAGCAAAACTCGTTCATGGCGATCTCTCGGAATATAATGTGTTCAAGACCGAAAACGGATTAATTCTGTTTGACTTTGGGTCTGCAGTTGACACAATGCACCCAAATACTCAAAACTTTCTCGAAAGAGACATTAAAAATGTGTCTTACTTTTTTGCAAAAAGAGGACTAACAGTTGAGAACCCAGCTGACATCCTTGCCAAAATAATATCATGAGCTTTGAGAAAATAGTAAGAATTCCAGTAGACCGTGTAGGTGCACTTATTGGAAAAGCTGGAAAAGTAAAGTCGCAAATAGAAAAAGCATGCTTTGTCAAATTAGAAATCGATAGTGAAACGGGCGAGGTCGAAATAGTTGTCGACGGATCGGTAAATCAAATCCAACCATTCAAGGCAACCGAACTAGTATCTGCAATTGGCAGGGGATTTTCGCCGGAGAGTGCAATGAAACTACTAAAAGAAGAATATGTTTTGCATGTAATGGATCTTAGGGACTTTGCTGGCAAATCACCACAACAAATTGAAAGGATAAAAGGAAGAATAATTGGAGAGGGAGGTAGGGCGAGAGTAAACATGGAGAACCTTACCAATACTAATATCTGCGTTTATGGAAAAACTGTCTCAATCATTGGCGAGCCAATCCAAATAAAGTTGGCAGTCTCTGCAATTTCTTCAATTTCTAGCGGCAGTAGACATGGCTCTGTTTATGGAAAACTTGAGGCAAACAAGAGAAAGCAAAAGATGGACAGAATGAAGCTGTGGGAAGATAGAGATGTCGCTTAAGGAAACATTCAGCCAGATATCGCCTAGTGAGTTTTTTTATAGAAACCGAGACCTTGCCGGATTTTCAAATCCTACGCGTTCGCTATATACTGCAGTAAGAGAATTTGTGGAAAATGCACTTGATGCCTGTGATCAAAGGGGAATCCTGCCTGATGTTCACCTAATAATCAAAGCAGTTGATCCTGAAAAACCAGACCCAAAACCGTACATACTGACCGTAAAGGACAACGGACCTGGAATGGATTCAAAGCAAATTCCTCTGGCATTTGGAACCGTTCTATATGGTTCCAAGTTCGGCCTAAAGCAGGCAAGGGGAATGTTTGGCCTTGGTGCCACAATGGCAATACTGTACGGACAGATCACTACAAACAAGCCAGTGGTGGTGTCAAGCTCCGTCGATGGCAAGGACTCTCACGAATATTCAATGATGCTTGATATCCAAAAAAACAAGCCAGTCATAATGAAGCACACCACCAAAGAGACCGGCAAAAAGGGACTCAATGTTAGCATTACACTAGAGGGTGACTACTCCAAGGCTGGCGCAAAAATCCGTGACTATGTGTATCAGACCTCACTGATTACGCCGTATGCCACCATAACATTTGATGATCCAAAGGGCGAAAAATTCCACTACAAAAGAATAGTTGATACAATGCCGGCACCGCCAACCATAATCAAACCGCACCCGCACGGAGTGGATGTTGAGACCATTCGCAGAATGATAGTTGACACTCATTATGAGATTCCAACACTGGATAATTTCATGATTGAAAAGGTTCGAAAAGAACTGGGTCTTGCAAAAAAGAATCTCAACTTTGAGGGAATTATGCAAAGAGCAGAAAAAAAATGGGCTTCACTATCCAGACCCGTCCGAGTTATAATTGCGCTAATGTCGTTTTTGCAAATGGACTTTGACAAAGTAATGAAGATACGAATCGACGATGTGGATTTGGCAAACAAGCACCTTACATACTGGGACTTTGGGGAATCAAAATCTGTAATGGTGGACATGCCAAAATCAAGCCAATACTATAAGCAACTTGCAAATACTGTTGCGGGAGAATCGCTTGCGACATTTCTTACAAAACGATTCCAAAGAATTGGACCATCCACGGCAAACAAGTTTTCGGAGTTTGCCAGCCTAAAGCCAGAGAAAAGAATCGGCTCTTTTACCAACGATGAGCTTGTACAACTCAGTGACTCACTCCAAAAATATGAGGACTTTTTGTCTCCGGATCCGACCTGCCTTGCACCATTGGGCGAAGAACCACTCCGCAAAGGAATTCAGCAGTTCTTCAAGCCTGACTTTTTTGATGTCATACAAAGAAGTGCATCCGCATATTCTGGCTTTCCGTTTGTAGTGGAGATGGGAATTGCCTATGGAGGCGAGATCTCATCTGGTAAAATCAATGTCTTTAGGTTTGCAAACAGAATTCCGCTGTTATATGATGAGGGAAGCGACGTTGTCTTACAGGTGGTAAATGAGACGGACTGGGGCAGATACAAGATAAAAAACGACTCACCATTGGTGATAGTTAGCCATATCTGCTCCACTAGAATTCCATACAAAACGGTAGGCAAGGAAAATGTGGCGGACAGGCCAGAAATTGAAAAAGAACTAAAGCTAGCACTGCAGTTTTTACTAAGAAAGCTCTCTGCATACATGTCAAAGCGAGGCCTAGCAGAGGCAGAAAAGAAGAGAAGCAACCTATACCAGAAATATCTACCACTAATTGCGCAATTTGCAACAGAGCTGGCGAGAAAGAGTAAAGAACCAGACTACAAAAAGATGATCAAGGATTTGGGAACAAATGTCGAAGCCAAAGAATAACGCAGAAAAGGTCGCAACCGCAAAGCGTGACTCGTTAATGGAGTTGCTCAAAATGGAAGGATCAAAAATCTACAATGATCTGGAAAAGGGACAGTTCCCGCAGTTCTATGTGCCAAGCAGATCCGTTAGCAATATTGTATATGATAAGAAACTACGTCAATACATACTTGGGAAATCTGCTGGATTGCGCAGCTCTAGAAACATGGCACAGCTTCGATCGTTTACCCAGCTTATTTGGTTGGCGTTTTTTGCAAACCGACTAATTCAGGAAAAAAAATCATCAACGCTCAGAGACATCTATTATTCATCCCAAGCATTTGCAATTGACTTTGAAGACCAGCCGGAATCTGATAATATCATAGTGGATTTAGAGGCAGTGCTTGCAAGACCAAGAGAAGACCTACACATATTCCCAGAGGAGCGAAGCAGCGTCTTTGGTGATCTTACAATTGAGTATACAGTACCGGGATATGAAGGAAGACGAACAAACCTATCAGATCATCCAGACGGATATCTGATTGGGCCCAGTCTTAGTACTGCAGAACTTGTGGACACTAGTGCAGAGCTAGTAATTGCAATCGAAAAAGGTGGACTGTTCACCAGATTCGTTGAAGAAAAGGTAGACAAGAAATTCAAGGCAATCATCATTGATACTGCAGGCCAAGCCCCACGTTCCACTAGAAACTTGCTAAAAAGACTAAACACACAGATGAAACTACCTGTAGTCATACTGACTGATGGGGACGTCTATGGGGAACATATTGCAATGGTCATTAAATCCGGCTCGGCAAATGCTGCCCACCTAAGGGAGCTGACGGTTCCTGATGCAAAATGGGTCGGCGTATGGGCATCTGATATTGAAAAATACAAACTACCAACCATCCCAATGACTGAATCCGACATTAAAAGAATCTATGATTTGCAAAAAGACCCTCGATATCAAGAGGGAATTTGGAAAAAGGAACTAGAGATATTTCTTAAAATCAAGCGAAAGGCAGAACTTGAGGCCTTCTCAAAATATGGACTGACAAACATCACAGACAAGTATCTTCCAGAAAAACTAGAACTAGCTAAGTCGATGTAGTGGCTTTGCTGATTCGTAGTGTTAGAACACCGTTTCTGTATTTGAAATCAGATATCTGCATTCCAGATGATCCTTCAACTGGAACTTCCTTTGAAAAACTACCAGAGCCGCGAATGTACAATACGCCCTCGACTAGTCTTACCATGATCTTATCATCTGGTCCTGGGACCTCGGCTACAAACACTATCTCGTTTTCACCTTTTATTACATCATAAACCCAGTTTTTGCTTTCTGCCTCACGCGCAGTGTACTTTGGCTTTTCTGTTTTTGTCATCTTTTTGATTACAAAGCCCCAATAAACCATGGTCGCAGCTGCAATTCCAATCAGAATGAAGCTGATTGCACCCTGTCCATATCGTAGTGACATGATGTACACTATACCCAAAAACAAAATTATCATGATTGGGATTATGAAATTAATCGACTGCTCATTGGAGTATGTTCTTTTGTAGCTTGCCAACTTGATTATACCCAGTTGCGTTTTACTAAATATAAAGCAACTATGCGTCTAGGCTGGCAGGGAGATGGTAAATGTGGTGGGCTTGTTTGATACACTTATCGTACCACTGTGTTGCTCTATAATGTTCTTGCAGCTTGCCAACCCTAGTCCGGTTCCTTCCTGCTTTGTGGTAAACAATGGCTCAAATATCTTGTCAAAGATCTGATCCGAAATTCCGAGACCTGAATCTTCTATTCTTATCTCAACGTGATTTTGTTTCTTTTTGGTTCTGATGTTAATGGTTCCCTTGGTTGCACCTATTGCCTGAATAGAGTTTAGTATCATATTTGAGAAGACAATTTGCATTTTGTGTGAATCACACAATATTATGATGTCGTCTTTTGGAAAATTGATGGTAATATTTGTTGGAATGAGCAGTGTCTGCAAAGCCGAAATTATTGTTTCATTTAGTGAAGATGGCTGGTTTTTTACAAGAGGTGTTCCTTTCACATAGTCTAGGACACCGTCAATTTGATGAGTCATCCTAAAGATTGCTCGCTCTATTATCTCGATTCGCTTTAGTGTGAGCTCATCCAGATTCTTGTTTGTTACTTTGATTAGCTGAGTAGTTCCCTTTACTGCAGAAAGTGGGTTTTTGAGATCATGTGCCAGTCTTGATGCAAGCTCCCCAATCGCTGATAATCGTTCTGCTTGGATTAGACTTTCAGTCTTTTTTCTAACTTCGGATTCCAAAACTAGTTTTTGATCCTTGAGGCTTTTTTCCAAGTTGTTGAATTTTTTGAGGTTTTGCTCCAGCATTCTTCTGAATTCATCAGAGTTTCTTTTTTCCTCTTGAAGCTGACTCTCAAGCACCATTATTTTATTTTGGACCTGTTTTTCCACAATCTTTGTGATGTCTGCTATGATTTTGTCTGATTCGAATTCCTTTCCAAGTGTTTCAAACTCTGTCTTGTTGGTTTGAATTGGAATTGGTTGTTCTTCCTGAGTCAGAACATTCAATTCCTTCTCAAAGTCACTCTGCAATTTCTTTATGGTGTCGATTTTTGATTTTTGATTGGCAATATGCTTACTTAGTGAGCCGATGTACTTGTTGACCTCTTTAATGTCGCCTCCAAGTTCTGAAAACTGTCCCTCGGTAGAGTTTTGCGCCGGATCTTTTTCAAAAAAGACCTCCTTTTCATTCTTATCAAATATGTCAGCTTCCTTGTTTTTGTCATCATCCCGATTCAGATATTTTCTATTCATTAGATAAGCTAGTTTCCGACTTTGTGAAATTAAGTTGCCATTTGTTCGAATCGAACAAAACTCACAATGAATCTGTATAAGTTCAAATCTTGATTTTTATTATCGCAGGCAAAAAATGTACATGTGGACAAGAGCAAACCCAGTCCAACAAAGGGCATATTCCTAAAGGGCTCGATCATTGGCGCAATAATTACAATTCCGTCATTAATTGCGTTCTTTGTGTCATGGCTTGTTACTGGCGATAAGATAATGTCACTAATAGTTGGAATAGTGGCTCATTTCATCGGCATGGGCTTTTCGCTAAAACTATCAAAAAAACTTTTCAAGATAAAATCGGACTAGTTCAGATTTAATTATTCATTGATGTGATATGGTATGATGAATCTGAATAAAATAGAGTATGACCTAATTCATGAAGTCAAGCTCAATTCTATTGAGGCAAAAATGTTTCTGCTTCTTACCACAAAAGGCAAAATGAACACAACTCAAATCGCGCAGGAATTAGGCCTAGCTTTAGATGATGCGGCAAAGACTGCAAAAAACCTCGTAACCCTTGGGGGATTCATTGACATGTCGGAAACAGAGTTTGAGGCCATGCATCCGAGATTCACTGCGGTAAACATGTATCGAAAAATGTGCAATCGAGAAAATGTTGAATTTAAAAAAAATCTAATAGTCGATAACATTGGTGTTGCCTTGGAAATCTACTATGATCGTGCAAGAACTAAATAGTACCTTTTTGCGCAAAAGTGCAATGAGCCAGGACACAGAAACCTGTACACATCAGATAGTTTACTTTGGAGTCACCAACGTAAACATAGATGAGCGCACAATAGGTTCTGTAGACATTTGGAGATGTGCAATTTGCAAAAAAAGATTTTGCGAAGAAAAACAGCTAGGAATTGACTCCATAGTGGATTATGTTGGAATGCCAAAAATAGATCCTGACGAAAAATGGGCAATCTTAGTTCGCAAATTGTTCAAAGGAAAAGACCGATGGAAGCTTGTTCGCCTAAAGCAGAACGGAACTCTAAAGGTTGAAAACCCAGATGATAAGGTAGTCGAGATTCCGGTGAATAACTTTCAAGTCACTGATCCACAGCACGCTAGTTTTCTAATTGATGACCATGTCAACAAGGCAATAGAGATCTAGGTGCAGGGCTTGGAGATTGCGGTTTTTATCAATAATGTAAAAGGCACGACCATGGCTGCCAAAATTACCGGCACCTTTACCATAAGTAATAACACATTCAAGTTTTCGGCAATCGCATTTGGAAGAATTGGCGGGCACAACATTGGCGCAAAAATATCAAAAACAACTGAAAAGGCACTGCAAAAGCTAGGCTATGACGTAAATGAGGTAATTGACATTCTGCAAAGAAATCTGGTCTCTGGAAATATCACATTACCTGAAGGACTAAGCAGAGAATCGTTTGCCGATTCCTAGAATTGTGCTTCCTCTAGTGCTTTGGCACAAGAGCAGCCACGATGTTCTGGAATTGAGTCTGGAATCGATGTGAGCAGTCTTTTTGTATTTTCTACATTTTTGTGCAGAGTCTCAATTACCTCTTTTGCGGTAACTGGTTTTTCTGCCCAAACATCATAATCTGTTACAGTGGAAATTGATGCATAGCACATTTGTGCCTCTCTTGCTAGCTGGCACTCTGGGACTAGTGTCATACCAATAATGTCCGCACCAGTTGATTTGTAGAATCTTGATTCTGCCTTTGTTGAGAATCTGGGACCTTCAATGCAGACATAGGTGCAGTTTTTGTGCACATTGATGTTTTGCGTTTTCGCTGCCGCCAATATTGCTGATTGTAATTCGGGACAGAATGGATCTGCAACGGAAATGTGAATCACTTTACCCTCATCAGAAAATGTTCCCTTGCGTGATTTTGTAAAATCAATAAACTGGGTTGGCAAAACAAAATGTCCCGGAGCTAGTTCTTCTTTGAGGCTGCCTACCGCAGATGGCGCAATGATTCTTTTTATGCCCATTTCCTTGAATGCCCAAATGTTTGCTCTATAGTTGATTAGGTGTGGCGGTATGGTGTGCTTTTTTCCATGTCGTGGCATGAATGCAACTTTTTTTCCTTTAAAGATTCCAACTGTTATAGAATCAGATGGCTTGCCGTATGGCGTGTCTATTGTTACTTCCTTTGCCTCAGTCAAAAGACCAGAATCATAAATTCCAGTTCCTCCAAAGATCCCAATGTCTGCTTGTTCCACTAGTATCTCACCAAGGACTCTGTTCTGTATTTTGATATCTTCTTGATTCCATTCAATTCTGTTAATTCTACTACAAATGCAAATCCGGTTACTGCTCCGCCAATGCGCTCAATTAATTCGGCTGCTGCCTTTGCCGTGCCTCCGGTTGCTAGTAGATCGTCACAAATCACCACTTTTTGATCCTTGTTGATTGCGTTTTTTTGAATTTCCATTGTTGCCTTGCCATATTCTATGGTATATGATCTTTTTACTGTAACACCTGGAAGCTTTCCTTGTTTTCTAATCATTATCATGCCCTTGTTGTATCGTAGTGCCATTGCACATGCAATTGGAAAGCCACGGGACTCGATTCCGGCAAAAATATCAACATCGTTTATGTGATATCGTTTTGCGAATTCATCCACACAATGCGTCATTGCTGATGGGTTTTTTAAAATCGGACTAATGTCTCTGAATAAGATTCCTTTTTTTGGAAAGTCTGGATATTCTGTGATGATGTTTTGTAGATTCACAAATTTGTGGGTTTGGCAGAGTAATAAAAAGGGTTCCTAGCTTTTTGTTCTACTGCAAATCAAATGTGGTCTCTGCAGTTTCTCCACCAACTGTTGCCTTTATGTTGTATTTACCAGGCTCCATTCCTGATGGAACAGGCCACAATGTCTGGAAGCTTCCCTCCTTGGTTGAGCTCATTGTAAGGTCTGTTATCTCATTGTTCTTTGAATCAAGAATCTTGATTACTACTGTCTGTGTCTTTCCTCCACCAGTACCGATTATTGTCATGTAGTCCCCACTGCGGTATGCTGTGGTCTTGTCTGTCTTTACTGAGAATGTTTTTGTTATTGTACCTGATACAGTGAACTTTGCATCTGCGCTGTTTGATCCGCTCTTTGCCTTTATCACCCATGGACCTTGCTTTGCATCACTTGGAACTCGGAATGTTCCCTCGGAGAACTTGCCTTCTTTGTCCGAGAAGATGTCTTTTTTCTTGAGTACCTTTCCATCAGGATCTAACATTTCCAAACTTAGTAGTACGTTTACATTGGTAGAACCTAACACCAGAACGCTGTCGCCTGGAAGATATTCTTGTTTTGTTGCTTGCATCAAGATTGGACCCGATGATTGCTGTAATCCAACTGAGAAGACTAACTGGGCCTCAGACTTGGTATGTTTTATGACTGCGGTGTATACGCCTGACTTGTATCCATCCAGTACCAAGTCGTGAACCTTGCTACCATCAAGACCTAGTGTAACTGTCTCTGTCAGCTTGACTTTGTCACCGGGATCAATAATTAGAATGGAAATGTTTGCCTTGGCTGGACCCTCAATTGTTATCTTTGCAGTCTCTGATGATGCATAGTTTAGCTTGTCAAACTTGGCAATGATTTGCGGGCTGGGCAACTCACCAAGACCGACTCGAACTATCTCGGTTTCGCTCCCCTGGGTTGCAATCACCGCATAGGTTCCCTTGGTGGACGTGGCCGCAGTCTGATATTCGAAGCTTATCACGCCAGTCGAGTCAAGCTCTAATATGTCAGAGAAGATCTCCTTTCCAATTGGATCATTAATCACAACTTGTAGTGATTGGTCTGGCTTGGCAGTACCATTAAAGACGAATTTGTCGCCTGGGTTGTATTTTGTAGCAGATGAGCTTATGTTGATTGTTTTTGATATAGAGACACTAAATGATCTTGTGATTGTGTCCAATCCGTCACTGAACTCGACTTGCCTTGTTCCAAGTGGTGCATCAAGTGGGACGACTGTTTCATGTGACCAATTTCCCTGATTATCAACTGGGACGACTGCTTCATACAATTTAACTCCTGTTGGATCTTTGGCAGTGATCTTAATTGATGATCCTGGTTTACCTGTTCCTTTTGCTGAGATCTTCTCTCCTGGTTCTGCTATTGAGGTACCCTGATCAACTGTGAGTTTTTTGGTGTTTTGTGGGGCAGCTACTTGCTCTGCTTGTGTGATTCTAATGCTGATTGTCTTTTTGTTTCCTTGATTGTCAACTAGAGAAAACTCGACTCTGTCTGCTTGCTTTGTGATTGGAATTTTGGCAGTTCCGCTTACATGGCCTTTCTCGTCTGTTTGAATGTCTTCTAGTGGCTGATCATCGATTGTAAACTTGAATACTGTCTTTGGCGGGAATCCATCACCTACAATTCTTACCGTATCGCCTGTCTTTGGTGATTCTGGAATTACTCTGAATGTTGCACCGTCCATCTTTGGTGTTGGTATGACGGTGTTGTCTTGTGGTGGAGGTGGTGGAGGAGCTGATGTTTGGCCTGGCAGTACCTTTCCTACGGCAAGCTCGTTTCCTGTAGCATCTACTGTTTTCCAGTTTATGCCAGGACCTTCTACCTCGGTTTTAATTCCAAACTTGACGGACTCGCCAGAGTTTAGTGGATCACTGGTGGAAAAAACCAGCACTCCTTGTGGTGTCTTGGTTCCAGTCCAGCCCTTTTCTGATTTGAATGACTTGAACTCACCCGAGTCCTTTCCAAGCCACATTCGCACCGTTTGGATCTCAGATGCGTCATTGTTTGTAAACTCAACTAGGGTTGTTTTCTCAAAGTTTGTGCTTTTTGCACTTGTTTCAGCGCTTGCAATGCCTGATATTGAAAATATGGAAACGGCAAAAATTCCAAGAATCATTAATGTGGAGTAATTCACGTTCTATCTACCTGATTTCACAAATATTGTTTATTTACTCTTTTTGAGCGTTGGTGATAACTCGTGCGTAAAATACTTTAAACAGCTATCGTGGCTTGCTTCGCTGAAACTTGGTCAGACCCACATGTGCTGTAAGGTTTTGGTGCTGTCTGATTCGTTCTGCCATCAATCTGAATAATCCTCGGAATTGGTCCTTGGTCTTGTCTGATAAGAATTCGGCCTCCTTTAGTGCGATTTTTTCGCAAATATATCTTGCAATCTCTTCTATATCAAAATCATTCCAGCCATCGTCTCTGTGTTCATACCAAATGTCTCGCAGCGAATCGATGATTCCTTTTCTGTTTCTTGCAAGAACTTCTTCTTTGGATAGGTTTCGGAATCCCTCCTTTCTCAGCTTGATTTCATAAGTCTGGTTTACTGCATGAAGATAGTCCTCTGTTAGTATGAGATCTTCAATTGACTCGATTGATTTTCCTCCTTGCTCTAGGTAAATGATTTGCATGTCGGTAAACTCGTTTGCCTTTAGTTGCTCGGCTATTTTCTTTGATTCTAGCGTATTATCCAATATGACAAAGACATTGTGACCGTGGTTCCTATAGAAGATGGCAAGTGGAAGTGTCGAGTTTTTGCTGTATGATGCAACCACATTTAGTGGATTCATGGAGATGTTTGGATCTTCTAGGAACTTGTCAAATGAATTAAGATACATTGCATCCGACATTGTCTCTACTATTATGACTGGCCTCGAGTTTGTTCCAATTTCCCTGTCTACGATTGACTCTACCAATCCCCTTGATAGTCCATACAAAATTGGAATCAGCGTTGCATCATCTGCATTCCAGTAATCATAATGTATTCTGGAGAGGTGCTTGCGCTTGTCAAGCTCTACCACGAGAAGATTTCCTGGAGTATAGTCAAATATCATAAATGGCGAGTGTGTTGCGTACAAGACTTGGTTGGAGCCTGCCAGATTTTTTAGCAGATCCGAGATTCCCATTTGCTGTGCTGGATGAAGATTCCTTGCAGGCTCATCCAACAGTAGGATTGCTTCTTTTAGCTCCGCTCGTTGTGTTTCTGCTGCAAAGTTTACAATAAATGAAAATGTCCACTTGAATCCCTCTGCACGTCTGCTCAAGAGTCCAGTGTTGGTTACTGTTCCATCTCGGTGCACATCAGAAATTACTACACTCATTATGTTTCCAGGATTATATCTCAAGTCCACATGGATTGGGTCACCCTTCCACGCTGGATTTAGTCTGTCGGTGAGTCGTCTGCTTGCGCTGTTTAGCAGCTTGATTAGTTTTGGTGGACTGTTTTTGTATTCTTCTAGCTTCTCAGTGTCAAGTTCTGCCAGATAAAACAAATTTCTGACAGTCTCTGCTTTGTCAAACTCTTCATAGTCTATGCCTTCTGGTCGCTGCACCTCCTTGAGGTATTCATCCAGATTGATGTTGCCATAGATCTTTTTGTAATCGGAAAAGTACACAAATCTTGGATGCAAGTGCTCCAAGATGAAATTCTCAAGCGCTGTCTTTTCTGTTGCTCCAACTAACAGCTCATCGTATGTCTTCTCTCGCTCTTGGTAGAATCTTGCCCACTCTGCCAAAATATGGTGCTCATCTGATGCAAGCATGTTCAGTGAATTATTAAAGACTGTCATCTCGCTGAGGAACTCGTCTTTACTTTTTGGTGGCGGCCCCTCAAAGAACTTGGTGTCAAACTGGATTCGAATGTGGTTTGGAACCGTAGAGACAAAGTTTAGGATCTTTTCAGCATAATTCTCCCAAGAGTTTAGCGCCCTGTCCTTTTCCTCGCTTAGCTTTACTGAACCAAAGTCATATTGGACTTGGACATACTTGTTTGATCTAAAAATTCGTACATTGTTAATTTCCGGTAAATGCGGGAATCTCTCCTTTATTATCTTGGTTTCCTTTGGAGTTAGCTGAAAATCGCCCTCGACTAGGGTTACTTCTGATTTTAGCTCCTCGGTCATCTCATCACACAAGTCAAGCTCTGAGACCCGCTCTTCCTTGTTTAGAAGGGTTAGCGCTTGCAGTATGGTGGTCTTGCCGCTCTCGTTTCTTCCAACAAATGCAGCTAGGTCTCCAACTTTGATTTCGCCAGAATCATGAATGCATCGATATGCACGCACTCGGAATTTTCTTAATCGCATCTAGCGCCCATTTGGGTGGCAACGATTTAACTTATTCGACATTGTCATACGCACAGATTTTGCTATAGATATAAAAACACAAGACGCCAAGAAAAATTAAATGGCATCAAAAGGCATTGCACTTTTTGTAATTCCAATAATCTTCTCGTTTGTATATGGTGGATTGGTTCTTGGCTCTGCAATGCAAGGACCTAGAGTAGATTCCATGACAACACACCAGTCCAGCACACTGGAGATTTTAGATCTGCAAGGATCATATGCAAGTGGTGAGCGAGTCGGCGTTCAGATATCCGTTAGTGATGCATCATATGATTGCGGTGATCTGTACATTACGGTGTATGATGTTGCCGGAGGAGCAAAAAAGGCAGTCAAACAAGGTGCATTCTTTGATCAATGTTATGGAACATCTGGGACATTACCAATCTCTGAAAAATTTTCAGAAAACTTTGATGCAGGACAATACTCACTAGAGGCACAATTATTTGATAAAACCGGGGACAAGTTTTTGAGTGCGACTCAGAAATTTAGTGTCCAATAATGCGATGTTATATATTGCAAACATAGTAAAACACACGTGATTTATCATGGCAAAAAAAGCTGCTGAAAAAGATTCTAAAAAAGACAAGAAAAAAGAAGACAAAAAGGCAGCAAAGGAAAAGCCAACCAAAGCAGACAAAAAGACACCCAAAGTCGACAAAAAGCCAACCAAAGCAGACAAGAAAGCAAGCAAAGAAGACAAGGCAAAGGAAAAAGCCGACAAAAAGGCAGCAGCAAAGGAAGAAAAAAGGAAAAAGAAGGAAGAGGAATCAGAAAGAACACTAGAAGAACAATTAGAAGAAGAACTAACCGATGAGGAAATCGAAAACTTTCAAATAGAAAAAGTCGACATGGAAAAGCTCACCAACCGTGTGTGCCTATTTTTGGCAAACTATGAGGATGGAATTGTGCAAAGTGAGCTTTGGAAGAAATTCAAGCTCACAAGCCGAGATGGTTCCAGACTGGCGCTAAAGCTGGAAAGAATGGGAATCATCATGCGTGAAAAGATTCTTGAAAACAAGAGATGGACATATGTTCTAAAAATCAAAAAGACCCCAGTTAGCACCGATTCAATTGAGAATGCACCATGTCTTGTGTGTCCAGTTGAGCAAAAGTGCTCACTTGATGGCGAGGTCAGCCCAAGGACATGTCAGTGGATTGAAGAGTGGACAATCAATGAGCTCTCAAAGCCAAAGAAAAAGAAAGAACAATGAAGCCACTAGATGCACAGCGTGATCATTACCGAAAACTTGCAAAAGAGCAAGGATATCGAAGTCGTGCCACTTACAAATTATTAGAACTAAACAATTCTTATCGAATAATTGGACCTGGATTCAACGTGGTGGACTTGGGGTGTGCACCGGGGGGCTGGATGCAGGCCGCAGTCAAGCTTGCGGGAAACAAGGGCAAGGTAATTGGAGTTGATACATCATACATGGATGACGTGGAAGGGGCTCGCTTTATCAAAGGAAGCGTAGAGGACGAGTCTGTAATAGATGAAATAATAGAGTATCTTGGCGGGCGTGCAAATGCCGTAATTTGTGATATATCGCCGCAAATCACCGGACACTGGTCAATGGATCATGCAAAACAAATCTCACTGAACTATTCATGCTCTAAAATAATGGACAGAATCTTGGCAACAAAAGGAAATGCACTCTTCAAAGTATTTGATGGTGAATATTCCATGGAGTTTCGTGACTATCTAAAAAAGAAATTTGCCAAGGTTCATCTGAAAAAGCCAAATGCAAGCAGAAAGCCAAGCAGCGAGCTGTATTTTGTCTGCCTAGGATATGGGCTGAGCTGAAAACAATTCCTTGATTTTGTCTATTTTGCAGTCGGTCCTAAATCCAGTTGGATTAAGCGAAGTCGGGCTGGCAGAAAATCCGTTTTGTTGAAGGCGCAAAATTATTTGCTCAAGCGGGATGGGGGCTGATTTTAGCATCTGTGCTATCTCATCTAATGTGTAATAGCAGGCAGGCATTTCTGATTCTAGTAGGGCCTTGCGGATTGATTTTTCGCATTTTTTATCAGAATAATCTGGTATGTTTTGGATCATTTGTGCAACAAAGTCCCGCTCAAAGAGACTCCCAATCCACAGTGGTCCTGCAAGCTCGACTTTGTGTGAGCATAGTGTGCAGTTTTGTATTTGCTCTGGTGTGGTGTGGCGGTTTCCGCAATTTCTACAATGTGCGATATATCCAATGTTGTTTCTAGTGTCTGGCTTGTTTAGTATTCGAAGATATACTCGATAATAGTGCTGATTTGTCTCTACAAAAATTGGTGTTGCCTCTACATCAAGCCTTGCGGCAACTGCAATGGATAGGCCCAAGACCAATCTAATTGATATCTCGTTGCTGTATGTTGTTTTGACTGGAGTGCCGTGATACTTTTTCTTGCATGCATCATTGAATAGTCCATGCAATACCTGAAGATCAGTTGCACTGATTGATAATAGTCCTTTGTGGACTGTGGCACGCAATCCGCAGTCAATGTATTTTGCAGGCGAGCCAAACGGATCGATATCAACAATTGCGCCACGGCTTCCCTTCTTTGAGAATCCATTAAAGAACTGACAAATATCACTCCTTGATATGATATAGTTGTGCAGTCCGTTTAGTTCTGCCGAGTTTTTTGATAGCTCCAGTGCGCTTGGGTTTAGATCATTGACAAAGACCTCTGTACCTTTGATTTCATTTGCAACTCGCAGTCCACGGGCGCCAAGACCTGACAGTCCATCCAAGAATGATTTTTGGCCATCAAAGTTTTTCAAAAATGTCGAATACACTATGATGGAAAAGTCTCGGCTCAGCTTTGCCCTTGGATTAAAAAACGCAATGTCTCGTGGAGGAACCTTTTGCTCTAGTGCTCCCCTTGGTACTAGGATCTGTGTTTTTCCTTCTGTTATGGTTGTGATTTGGTCGTTTATCTGCAATTGATCGCAAGTCTTTACTTCTAAAATGGTTTAATACGTTATTTGCTAGAGTCAGACTCGTGCTTGTTTGTGGTGTAGATGAAGCCGGACGTGGCTCTATGCTTGGGCCACTAGTTGTTGCTGCCATAACAATAGACAAATCAAAAATCGAGACCCTATCCAAAATAGGCGTCAAGGACTCGAAGAAACTATCTGCCAAGGCGCGAGAATCACTATACAAGCAAATCATCAAACTAGTAGATGATTATGCCGTGTCCAAGGCAACCCCAAAGCAAATCGACTATGCTGTAGCTGGACACGATCTGAATAATCTGGAGGCGCAACACATGGCAAAGGTGATAAAAAAACTCCAGCCCTCAGTATCATACGTTGATTCATGCGATGTGAATGCAGCTAGGTTTGGAAAAGAAATTGCTAGACTATCAAAGACTGGAAAAATAAAATCATACCATCATGCAGATGCAAAATTTGTTGTAGTGTCTGCAGCATCCATAATTGCCAAGGTTACTAGGGACCGAGCAATATCAAAACTGGCAAAGAATCATCCGGTGGGAAGTGGATATCCCTCTGATCCAAAAACAGTCCAGTTCGTCAAAAACTGGTTTTCAAAAAATCATACCGTGCCGGACTATGTGCGCAAAAGCTGGGCGCCAGTCAAATTAATTGCGAGTCAGCCTTTGGCGTGATATTTTGCCACTACCAGGCCGTGGTCTTTGTCATATGGCTCTAGGCCAATACTTTGTATGACAGTAAAGTCATCTTGCAGCTTTTTTGTCTCGCTTTCGATTACCTTTCTTGGTGCTTGGGTAACATCGATGCTTCTGGTTTTGATCACCAAAAACAGATAACCACCATCCTTTAGAAACGCCTTGCAGTTTGTTATTGCAATTTCTGTCTGGTCTGGCTGCGCTATGTCTGAATAAACAACATCAATTTTCCCATACACTGAAAAGTACTGCTTTGGGTGCCTTGCGTCCTGCAAAATAGGTATGACGTTTTTTCTAAAATTGGCAACCCTATCTAGGAAATCACGCGCTACTCTGCTTGCATGCTCTACTGCAAAAACTAACCCATCAAAGCCAACAATATCAGATATGTGCGATACTGTAGTGCCTGTTGATGCGCCAAGATACAAGACCTTGGTTCCGCGAGTAATTGGGAACACATCTAACCCAATGTATAGAGCAGCTGCTAGCTTGCTTCTATATGGATCCCAAACTCTGTATTCTATTTTGGCTTTTTTGTAGAGTTTTTCTCCATAAACCTGGTTTCCCTCTACATAATTTTCAGTAGCTAGTCTTTTTTGGCCATCAAGTTTTAGCCAAAAAATATCAGTATCTTCGCCTTCCAAACTTTTTTCGCTTATTTCCGTCCCCCCCAAATTCTCTTCGGGGACCATCTGAGCTTGATCTAAAACCGTCTCTTGGTCTAGAGTCTCCTCTGGACCTAAAGCCATCACGTGGCCTGTCCTCTCTTGAACGGAAACCATCTCGTTGTCCGAATTCTCGCTGTGGTCTATCTTCTCTTGGTCTGAATTCCTCCCTTGGTCTGAAATTATCTCTTGGCCTGTCATCTCTTGATCTAAAGTCGTCTCTATCCTCTCTTGGTCTAAATCCACCTCTGTCCTCTCTGGACCTAAAGCCATCACGTGGCCTGTCCTCTCTTGAGCGGAAACCATCTCGTTGTCCGAATTCTCGCTGTGGTCTATCCTCTCTTGATCTAAAACCGTCTCTTGGTTTATCGTCCCTTGGTCTGAAATTATCTCTTGGTCTGTCATCCCTAGACCTAAAACTATCCCGCGGTTTATCGTCACGTGATCTAAAACTATCACGAGGCTTTCTGTCTCTTCGTCCAAAGTCTTCTCGTCTTCGCTCCGTTCTTTGTGGTTGTGCTGGGCGCTCGGATGGCTCTTTGTATTTTTCGCCAATCTCTGCGACTCGCACGTTTAGCTTCTCAAGCAAAGTCGAATTCAGACCTGCGCCATACACATCAACTCGTGATGCAATTGCTGCTTTTGCCGCTATTGCTCGAGCCATCTTACCTCGTTGCCATTTTGGTGCAGCGTGAACCGTTGGGTGCTGGAACAAGATTCCGTGCTTTGGTGGCTGGGTTCCAGTCTTTAGCGCTCGGAATAGTGCCTTTTCTGCACCCAGTACCTGGATTGTGCTTGCTGGCAGGGTTGCAAGTTTTTTGATGCTTCCTGCCTTTGCCAAAATTCTTGCACCGACTGCATTTCCTAGGATGGCTGCCAGGTTTGGAGCAATTGTATTCATCTGAGTTTCAATGTGATTTACTAGTGCGTTTCTTGTTTTTGTCATGTCTAGGATTTGTTTTGCAATTGATTGGACGATTGCCAGGTTTTCATTGGATATTTCGCCGCCCTTGCTTTTTTGCTGAATCACAGACAGCATCTGGACTTTAGAGTCTGGAAAGCCAGCATCTTGGTATACTTTGTCTGAGAGGCCTGCCCTGTTTCCTGCCATCACGATTTGCGCATAGCCGTTTATGCTGTCAATGATGTTGTCTAATTCTGGAAAGTGCAAACCATACCATTCCCGCAGTCTGGACGATAAACCATTAATCATGACATCGATTTCGTCTAGCGCATTTATTGCCTGGATTATGTGCAGGTCTGGGCTCTGTGATATCTCAGTTACTCTTGATGATGATAGTGATAATGCAAAGTCCCTAAGCTTTGATATTGCGTCTTGGATGTTTTTTGCAAAGCCCGCATCAATTAGGATCTGTGGTTTGTTTGATTGAATTTCATCTAGCTGTTTTTCCTCCATCATTTGCACGTCTAGGCCTTCTTTTTTGAAGACCTTGAGCAATGGCTCATCATTTAGGAAAAAGCCGGAATTAATTCCTCGCAGATAATCAATTACTGAGCCACCCTTGAGATTTCCTGCTCTGGCCTCTACAAATTCTGCTGCTGGATTATCAAAGGCAAAAGATTTGGTAACTGTATTATTTTCAGAAACAACAATTCCTAGCTCTGTTACTATAACAAAATACACATGCATTCTCACATTCTCGGATTAAAAAAGCTAACACAAATCAACTATTATAAGACAACAAAACCAACTCAATCAAGTGACGCCTGACCTTTCCGTATCGATTGGACCAATCTCACTTGGCAGGCCTGCGATGCTTGCATCAGGAATTTTGGGAATCTCACTTGAAGTTTTTGGCAGAATTTATCGAAGCGGTGCAGGCGCCGTAGTATCAAAATCACTGAGCAAAGAACCATGGGATGGCTATCCAAATCCCACCATAGTTGGAATCAAGGGCGGATATCTAAATGCGGTTGGCCTCTCAAATCCAGGCGCTCCATACTTTGCAAAAATGATCTCGCAAAACAAGGATGTACCAATCATTGTTAGTCTGGTTGGCTCAATTGAGGACGAGTTTGAATTCATGGTAAAACAATTTGAAAATTCTAATGTAACGGCGTATGAGCTAAACCTTTCATGCCCTCATGTGGAAAAGGTAGGGCTTGAAGTTGGCGATGACCCAAGACTGGTAACAAAGATTGTTTCTCGAGTAAAGTCCACAACAAAGGCTCCAGTAATAGCAAAGGTAGGACTTGGCACCACAAACTATCTTGATACTGTCAAGGCTGCAATCGATGGAGGAGCAGACGCAATCACGGCAATCAATACAATTCGTGCAATGGGAATTGATGTGGAGACCCAGCGACCCCTACTTAGCCACAAAATAGGCGGACTATCGGGTCCTGCAATAAAGCCCGTCGCGGTGAGATGTGTCTATGAGATTGCATCAAAATACAAGATTCCAGTGATTGGCTGTGGTGGTGTGTCAACCTGGGAAGACGCACTAGAGTTTATCTTTGCGGGGGCATCTGCCATCCAAGTGGGCAGTGCAATAGGTGATGGATGGATTGATGTGTTTTCTGAAATTAATGATGGCATTGCAAATTACATGAAGAAAAAAGGATTTTCCAACATATCGGAGATGGTAGGACTTGCAAAGCGTTTCTAAGACCCCATCAATTAGAGTAATCGAAAAAGTAATCGATGAGACCCCTACCGTTCGCACACTTGTGATTGCCGATCCCAATCTGTCCGATGTATTGCCGGGACAGTTTGCAATGGTGTGGATTCCAGGCGTTAATGAGCTACCAATGAGTGTAATGGTAACTCAGGAAAAAGGCAAAGCCGCATTTACAGTACGAAAAAGAGGTGCATCATCGACTGCACTCTATGACCTAAAGGTTGGCAACCAAATTGGCGTGCGCGGACCATACGGGAACACATTTGATATCAAAAATGGTAAAATCATTCTAGTTGGTGGTGGAACAGGCCTAGTACCATTAATGAGATTGGCAAAATTTGCCAAGCCCACAAACGATGTTACCATATTGATGGGTTCCAAATCAAAGGACGAGGTCTTTTTTGAAAACATGGCAAACCAAATCCTATCCGACAAAAAGCATCAAGTCATTGCATGCACAGAAGACGGCTCGTACGGAGAAAAAGGATTTGTCACAGACGTCTTGGAAAAACTGGTCCAGACTGCAAAATTTGATGCCATCTATACATGTGGGCCTGAGATAATGATGCACAAAATAGTCCAGCTTGCAAACTCTAGAGGAATCTTTGTGCAGGCATCACTTGAGCGAATGATGAAGTGCGGAATTGGAATATGTGGTAGTTGTTGCATGGATGATGTCTTGGTGTGCCATGATGGTACGATCTTTGATGGCAAGTTTTTGGCAAACTCTGTCGAGTTTGGCCACACCCACAGAGCCAAGTCCGGTGTTTTGGAAAACTATTAACTCAAAACATAGGCGTAAAAATACCTAAAGGTTTAAAATAAATAAAAAAAGAGACGCCTAAGAGACAATGCCCAAACCAAAGATTGTACTGACCGCAGATCGTACTTTAATGTCCAATTATCGAGGAATATCGCTTGCCACATTCTTTGGATGCGCACCAGCACTAGACCCACACCGTGATCACAACTCATTTTGGTACAAAATTCTAAAAAACCAAGTTACCCCAAAGGTTCTCTTTGATTTTATTTGTAATCCAATTCCGCACAACAATGGCATTGCATCATACGCTCCATATGGTCTTCGAAAGGTAGAGGCAGGCCTCTTGCGTGATGGCTTTAAGCGAGAAGACGTCGTAGTTGCACACCCAGACCATGTAGAGAAATTCATTGGACCTGAAACCCAAGTTGTTGGAACCTACGAAATGGACCCACTTGGAATGGGCCCTGTCACCATGACATTTACCTATGGAAGAAAGCAAATGTCGTACGACGAATATTACAATATTTACCTACACAAAAAAATCATCGAGGCAAAGAAAAAGAATGGCAGCAATGCCAAGGTAATTTCTGGGGCTTCTGGAACATGGCAGTATAACTATGACCCAGAGAAAATCGAGGAGCTGGGAATCTATGCTATACTGGAAGGCGAGCTTGGAGGAATTGCACCAGAAATAGACGGACACGCTGGCAGATTTTTCAATTATCTAATTGATGGCGAATTTGATAACATGAATCCGTTTAGGAAAAGAAGTGATTTCAAAGTTGACATTAAAGAATATGAGAGAAGCGGCAGAAAGATTCATGGAAGATTTGTGAATTTCTGGGACCGACCAGAGATAGATGAAATTCCAGAGATAGTCGAGCCATCAATGCACGGCATGATTGAGGTAATGCGAGGATGTGGACGTGGCTGCAAGTTTTGCGATGTCACACTAAGATCACTGCGATACTATCCGCCAGAAAAAGTAAAGCGCGAAATCGAGGTCAACATCAAAAAGGGCGGCCTGCGAAACGCATGGATTCACAGCGATGATATTTTCGTGTATGGAATGGATCCTCGAACCAACAAGCAGATGGAGCCAAACCGAGAAGCACTGGAAGAATTGTTCACTGCAGTAATGGATGCAGGCGTAGTTCACACCAACCCAACACACGGAACACTTGCTGGCGCAATTGCAGACGAAAAACTAATTCCAAACATTTCAAAAATAATCAAGTCCAGCGCACAAAACCTAATTGGTATTCAATGTGGATTTGAGACCGGCAGCTTGCGATTAATTGGAAAATATGCAGATAGAAAACTAGCGCCATTTATGCCAGAGGAATGGCACTGGGTAGTAAAGGAAGGAGTAAAGACACTAAATGAGCACCATTGGGTTCCAGCATTTACATTAATCATGGGATTGGACAATGACGAAACCCCAGAAGACTCTTGGGAGACCATCTCGCTAATCAGTGAGCTAGAGCGAGAGCAGCCAGATTCCATGTTTACTGCAACACCATTGACATTTGTGCCAATTGGGTTGCTGGAGAAATCCGAATTCTTTAACATTGGCAACGAGATGAGTCCTGCACAACTTGGTGTCATGTACAAGACATGGCAGCACAACTTCAAGTACGGAATCCAGAAATTCATGACCAAAACCGGCACAAGGCAGACCTCTATGCAAAAACAGTTCTTTAATCTGCTAGCACGCTCACTTGGAGGCGTTCCGTTATCCGCAATGGAAAAATACGCTCGAAGAAAGGGCAAAGAGCACGAAAAGGTCATCGAAACCATCAAGGCAAAATACTGGTAAAATTATAAAGCCGCTCCCTTAGACACAATACACAATGGCAACTCACGGCTCCATTACAAAGGCAGGAAAGGTCAAAGGCCAAACACCCAAAGTTGAGGGACGAAAAAGAATAGGAACTATCTCTATTTTGCGAAACAAGAGCAACTTTAGGAAGCGATTCGCTTTACACCGCACTCCTGGTCAAAACAAACCTGGCCAAAGAAAACGAAAACGCTAGGAAAACTCTCTTTTTACTAATCTGATTTGTGCGCAATCCTAAATTACTCTGGGGATGTAATCATATCCAGACAGAATTGGCAAGCAGACCGTTTTGGCGGTTAATGTGGGCATGACTTGGGACGTGCAAATCCCCGAGTCTGCTCATTTCCATTATGGGA
The DNA here is from genome assembly GCF_000955905.1 of Candidatus Nitrosotenuis cloacae. Lineage (GTDB taxonomy): Archaea > Thermoproteota > Nitrososphaeria > Nitrososphaerales > Nitrosopumilaceae > Nitrosotenuis > Nitrosotenuis cloacae. Next base: position 457,045 of record NZ_CP011097.1, read on the forward strand.
AATTATATTGTATGATTTTACCAAATCCGTTGCGCAAATGCACAACATGTTTTTAATTAATTATATGAAGTTCATAATGTATACATGAAATCCTGCAAGACCTGTGGAAAGGACTTTGAGGGCAGTGCACGCGAGTACTGCTCATGGCAGTGCGAGGAAAACCACCTGCATTCGCTAAAAAAGAAAATGAATGATGCAATAAAGCACGACAAAGGCCACACGCAAAAGCTCAGCAGAGAGTAGAAGACTTTTTATCTGAATTTTGGCAAGTTATGCCATGAATGGCAAGCTCAAACTTGTGGCGCTGCTTTTGATCCTACCTTTACTGACAATAGCAGTTACCAGTGTGCAAGATGCCGATGCCGACAAGGGGGAAAAATCCTGCTCAAAAAAAGACAAAACAATGAAGGGCTCATCATATAACAAGAGCTCCAAAATGTCAATTAAATCCAGCAAAAGTCTGGAATTCTAAAAATAATTTTCTAATTCAGTCGGCATAATCAGACCTGTATTGAGATATTGTGCTGCTTTAGACTCATACTATGAAAGGACTTGAGCTTGGACTGCTTGCAGTAGGCGGAATGCTGGGTACATTTCTTCGATACAAAATAACTGAATCGCCATTGCTGTTTGGAGCACTACAAGTAAATGTCTTGATCGTAAATGTGATTGGCAGCTTTATCTTGGGCTTGTTTTTTGTTCTATCCACACAATGGAGTCTTGATACGAAATATGTCTTGTTTGTGGCAGTTGGTTTTTGTGGTTCTCTGACTACAATGTCTGCATTTGCCATGGAATCATCCACACTACTTGAGAACAAGCAGTTTGGGCTAATGGCATTGAATGTTTTAGCAAATGTCGGACTATCAATAGGTGCAATATTTGCAGGAAAATCGCTGATGAGTCTAGCAGCTAACTAGCTCAAAATTATTTATGATCAAACTCAGTACTGATAATGTTGAACAAAAAGTGCATTAAATGCGAACAGAATTTTGAGTGCCAGGAAAACGAGTCTTGTTGGTGCTTTAAGGAAGAGAGAATTAGCCCAGAATATTCAGATTGTGTCTGCAAGAGTTGTCTTTTGGTGCAATATCGTAAGAAATTGATGGGAATTTGAGTGTAGTTAAAAGGCATACCCTAACAGAAAAACGGGAATCAAATAGAAGAAAGAGCAAATGGATCACAATGATTCAAAATTCAAGTTTAGGTTAATACTTCGATCAAGGAAGGACATTTTTAGTTGGTATTGCACTGACAATTAGAGTGAATCATACATGCTAGAAGAATTTCTTAAACAATTTCCATATTTACAGACTTTAGCGAGTTATGGTATCTTTGATATTGCAGGTGTTGCAATAGGTGCTTTCATTGCATATTGGTTCGTAAAATCTGACAGACAAAGACGAAAACGTGAAGAAGAATACTATGAGATGCAGACAAAATCCAACACACATGAAATTCTAAAACATTTTGTCGAAATTGATAGAATATCCAAAAATGATCTATCTGACGAAGAAGAAGATGTATCGGTTGATATAGATCCGGCAGAAGTTTTAACAGGCTTAAATCAATACTATAAGAGAAATAATAGAAAAATGGAGATGTTGCTGGAGAATACAAAAACATCTTTGGCTAGATGGGGTGCTCTTAATTCAAACGATCGTACAAAATATAATAAAATAATAACTGATTTTGAATGGTTAACTAAAGAATATTTCTCAATATACAAACCATTAGAAATTCAAACCCGTATGTGGGATACTCAAAGAAAAGATGTAACTAAAAAAAGATATGAAATTGATACTGAGCTAGATGTGTTAATTAAATAATTAGTATACTACACCCTTACAGGTTTCTAACACAAAACGTTTCCATTGTGCAATCTCTATGTCTATTGACGCAGTAAATGTTGCATGTTTTGTTATGTCAAAAGTAATTGGTTCACTAATCTCTTCATCTACAATACCATTCAGCTTGAATATTCCAGCTACAAAATCCCAAGAGGTTACATGTTTTTTTGCTCGTGTAAAATGAGGATTCTTAGATGCACAGTTTCCCTCATGCATTTTCATTACATCTCTTTCCATTTTACCAAAATCACTTAACCTATCAAAATCAAGACGAGGTTTTTTAATATAATTCCGCACATTTTCTCTTTGAATTTTTTCAAATAATTTGTCCATTTTTGCTGTTGAAATGAAAATACTTTCGAATTTACTATCCTCATCATCAATTAGGAAATCTTCTAGGGTATTTTCAACACTGATTCTGAAATCTTTGGAGCCACATAAAACGAGTATTTGATTGTGGGGATTTATCATAAAATGATATACTGGGTTTAACATGATGTAACTCTCATCACCTAGTGGTTGTTTAACCTGAACCTCATGTTTAATTTCACCACCAATAATTCCATCTCTTTCATAGATTTTTGATATTTTTGTGGTAACGGATAACATCACACCGATATCAGATTTATCTTTAATCTGTCTAGTAATGGTCTTGCCAGTGCCTACCTTTGTACGTAATTCTGCCATGGTTGGACATAGTTTGTATTTGTAAATCTGAATGGACTTGACCAATAATTTTAGGATCCTAATGTATTATTTAAAACCCGTCTGCCAAATGTGATTAGGTTAGTTTGGTATAGCTGATATTGTCTTTTTGTCCGATTCTCTTAGGTTCTTACTAATCGTTTTAACTAGACATTCTGGACATAGTAAAACACCAGTTTGAGTGGTTAACTCCCACATTTTTTCCAGATATTCGGGAATTTTGATTCGTATTGCTGGCAACCACGCACATTCATAAAATAAAACACAGCAAAGTGGTATGTTTTCTTCAAATCCTGTAAAAAACTCCATATGTTCATCGATCTTGGCTGGCAAGATCCTTTGCAAGGATCAATCCTACGATCTAAATGTTTCGCAAAAATGTTTTTACCTTTGAGATAACATTCACAATTCATGAACAGTCTTGATCATGCTAAGTGTCCAAGATGCCCCAATGTAGCACGCAATGCCAAAGACGTAGAGAAGCTATTTGGATATAGATTGTATCAAGGTCGTACGTACGTTCAGTCAAACTGTAAGCAGTGCAGAAATAGACTTCAAAAAATAAGGCGTAGGCTAGGATTGGAAGTCCGTCGTAAATAATCTCACAAAGAAAAATGAGCCGATTTTTACAGAATAAAAATTTGAGATCTGAGCCATCAATTTGATAATTCCATAAACCGACAACTATAATAAGGTATTATACCGTAAAGTACGGTATGGTAGATGAATTAAGACTTGACAGTCTTGATGGCGTAGGCCCAGTTACTACAAAAAAGCTAACTGACGCAGGCGTACACAACATTATGGACCTAGTTGTCAGAGGTCCAGTAGATATCGCTGAAGTAACTGGCATGGACAAGGAGACAGCAGAAAAAATCGTAACCAAAGCACGTCATACCCTAATGGAACAGGGCTTGATAGGCAAGGATTTTGTCACTGCAACTGAAATCTACAAAAGAAGACAGGATATTGGCAAAATTACAACTGCAACCCAATGCCTAGACCAATTACTAGATGGCGGAGTTGAAACACAAGCACTAACCGAGGTTTATGGTGAGTTTGGCTCTGGCAAGACCCAGTTCTGTCACACACTATGTGTCACAGTACAAAAGCCAAAGGAAGAAGGAGGCCTTGGAGGCGGCGTACTATACGTTGACTCTGAAAATACCTTCAGACCAGAAAGAATCGTATCTATTGCAAAGGCAAAGGGATTGGATCCAGAAAAAGTACTGGACAACATCATCGTAGCCCGCGCATACAATTCAGCACACCAAACACTCATCCTAGAAGAGGCAGGCTCTATCATAGAGAAGCACGGAATCAAACTATTGATTGCAGACTCTGCAGTCGGATTGTTTAGATCCGAATATCTGGGAAGAGGTACACTATCTGAGCGACAGCAAAGATTAAACCGATTCATGCATCTTTTGGTTAGAACAGCGGAAACATACAACTGTGCAGCAATTGCTACAAACCAAGTCATGGCATCACCTGATGTCTTCTTTGGTGATCCGACAAAACCAATTGGCGGAAACGTAGTTGCTCACACCAGCACATACCGAATCTACTTTAAAAAATCTGGCAAAAAGAGAATAGCCCGAATGGTAGACAGTCCTCATCATCCAGAGGAAGAGGTAATCTTTACGGTTACTGAAGGCGGAGTCGCCGATCCTGAGGATGAGACCAAAAAGAAGAAAAAAGCAGAAGAGGAATAAGGTCTAAGTTTAAAATAAGGGCAAAAAACCCTTTTCTTTATGACTACAAAGAAGCCATCTGGACACTCTCATGGTTTTAGACACAAGTCCAGATCGTCACTAACCAAGGAAAAACCACGGGGAGTGGCGTTTTTGATGAGAGAATACAAAACAGGTGAGCAGGCTCTGGTAATCATCGATCCAAGACAGCACAAGTCGTTGCCACACAGACGATATCACGGAAAGGTGGGTACCATCACAGCAGTGGGCAGACGTGCAGTAACAATGGATGTCAAGCTAGGTAACAAGACGAAAACCTTAATCACTAGATTGGACCATATCAAACCGTTCGGTGTGAAATAATGGAACAAGTAAAGAAAAGCCAGCCAATATCATTGGCCGAAGTAAAAGAGATTTTGGAAAAAGAAGACGCTGAGAAGATGGATCAAATCCAGCGATGGACTCATGATTATGTTACCAAATTTGCCAAGCTTGATGCAAAGGCAGCAAAAAAAGTAAAAACAGAACTCAAAAAGGAATGCGGACTGACTGAAGAAGAAGCAGTAGAGATTGTCAATATCATGCCAACAACGCTAGCAGAACTTCGTGCATTCACATTTGGATGGAAAAAACTCATCCTCGCAGAAACACTAGAAAAAATTCTAAACATCATCAAGGGGAACTCGTAGAAGCAAGTGATTTTTCTTGGAAAGGAGCTATAGCGCACCACGCAAGTATGAAGAATATGCATATGTCCTAGACTATGTTACGCGTGGCAGGGCAACAACTGTGCGGGGCCGCGAGGGCATCATCATAACAGCAATTGGAGAGGACCGACTAACATTATTAGAAGTATTAGGAATGGCAAACACTTCATTTGAGATTGGTGAGCGTATCTACATCGGAAAGGAAGGCCGCACAAAAATAATGTCTGTATTGGGAAAACTAGAGTTTGCAAACATTTCGGCAGCTGCACAAAGTGAGCTAAAAAATGTCGTGACCACCATAGTCACAACAAATGAGAAAAGATTTGTAGATTACATCAATAATGCGCAACCACTCACTCCAAGGATTCATGCATTGGAATTGATTCCAGGAATTGGAAAGACCTACATGAAGACTATACTGGAAGAGCGAGAGAAAACAAAATTTGCAAGCTTTGCTGATCTGCAGGAACGAGTAGGCCTAAAAGAGCCAATGAAGCACATAGTAGATAGAATAATGGATGAGATAACGGGTGAAGTCAAAGTGACCCTGTTTGTCAAAAGATGAAAAGGCGCCAAAGACTAGGGCAACACTTTCTAAAATCACAAAACATTGCTGAAAAAATAATACAATCAGCCCAGATTACACCAAAGGATGTCATACTGGAAATAGGCACGGGTCCTGGCATTTTGACGCCTTTGCTGTGTGATAAAGCAAAATCCGTCATTTCTGTAGAGGCAGACGAATCATTGTACTCTGATGCAATTTTGAAATTCTCAAAGATTCCCAATCTGGAGCTGATGTATGGAGATGGATTTGAAGTGGATGTTGATTTTACCATATTTGTCTCAAATCTGCCATATTCTGAGAGCAAGCGGGCAATAGAGTGGCTTGCACAAAAAAAGTTCCGTCTGGCAGTAATAATGGTCCAAAAAGAGTTTGCAGACAAGCTGCTCACCAAAGGCAAAGAAATGCGCGCAATCTCTGTGGTTGCAAATCACTCCTTTGATATAGAGAAAATCCTCAAGGTCGGAAAAGGCAATTTCTCACCTCCACCAAAGGTCGATTCTGTTGTATTGAGATTGACTCCAAAAAAACAGATCACCAAAGAATTGATTGATGGTATAGAGAAATTATTCTCCCAGAGAAGAAAGACCATCACAAACATTGCAAAATCATTTGGTCATACCATACAATCAGATAAAAGACCAGAGCAGCTAAGCCCAGATGAGATCATAAAAATTGCAAAGCAGATCAGCTGATTCATACGCACCGGCAGAAGATACTTTTTTTCTGGCAGATCACATCAAAAATGAAAAAGGTGTGTCCGCACTTGAAATTGGAACCGGCTCTGGTTATCTGAGCAAGATTCTAGAGAAAAACTTTGAGCTGGTAATATCTACTGACATTGATTTTAAATCACTAGTTACACAATCACAAAAAACACAAAATGGAATCTGTTGTACTGGGGCAGATGCATTGGGCGCAAAATTTGATCTAATAGTCTGTAATCTGCCATATCTGCCATCTGAGAAAATCATTGACAGAACAGTAGATGGTGGTCCAGAAGGACTGGCGATTCCACTAGATATAATAAAATCTGCAAATTCATGCCTAAAGCCGGGTGGAAAGATGCTGTACCTGACATCCTCTCTGGCAAACTATGAGAAATTAATCCAAAGTACAACATCAATGGGATCTGCAGCAAAAGTTTTGGCAAAAAAGAAATTATTTTTTGAGGAACTGATTATTGTGCAAGCAACAAAATTACTTTCTTAGCTTGGTCTTTGCTATTTTGCAGATCTCATCAGTCATTTGCTGAGTGGTTGCAGTTCCGCCGATATCAAATGTGACATATTTTCCCTCATTGATTACCTGGTCCGTTGCCGCAAAGACTGCGTCTTTGATGTGTCGCTCGCCAAGATATTCTGCCATCCAAGCACCAGACAAAACTGCTGCAGTTGGATTTACCTTGTTCAAGCCCTTGAATGATGGTGCACTACCATGAGCTGCCTCAAACATTGCGTAATTGTCACCCATGTTTGATGAATACACCAATCCTATTGAGCCGATTATACCAGATGCCAATTCCGATACAATATCCATGAACAGATTGGTACTTGCCAGAACTGCTCCGTTGAACTGGGATGGGTTTACCACCAGTTGCTGCATCATATTATCAATATAGATCTCCTGAACGTCAAGGCCTGGAATCTTGCTGCCAGCAGAACATACTTCATCCCAAAATATCCCATCTGTAACTTTGAGAATGTTGCGCTTTGTTATGGCTACAAATTTTTTCATATCGTAATTTTTTGCCCAGCTCATTGCAGAATTGATAAATCGTCTGCATCCTGGTCGTGTAATTTTTCTGATTGCAATTGCGGCATCATCTGTTAGCTGTACCTCGATTCCCGTGTAGAGTCCTTCGGTTGCCTCCCTAAAGCACACAAAATCCAGATCATGGTTTGGGGTTACTCGCTTGTATGTCTTGATTGGTCGTATGTTGGAGTATAGCTCAAATTTCTGCCTTAATGTAACTGCAACGCTTCGTGGAGCGCCAGGCTTTGGTATTGTGGTGGTTGGACCCTTGAAGCACGCATTTGTGCTTTCCAACAGTTTCATGGTTTGCTCTGGAATGTAGGTTGGATCTTTTTCGCCATTTTTTTGCCACTGCTCAGAGCCTGCATCGGTTAGTATGATTTCGGTTTGCGTATTGCATTCTTGTAAGACCTTGATCATTGAATCTACTACTTCAGGTCCTATTCCGTCTCCTTTGATCACGGTTGCTTTTTTGCCCAAATTCAGATCTTGGAAGACAAAATTCAATATTTAACTCTAAGGCATACTAAAAGAAAACTAAATTACCATATTTGATAAGATCAACTCATAATGATAATTGTCCAGCTGTCTGACATTCATGTCGGCTCACAGTTCAAAGAAGAGACGTTTGAGCAGGTAGTTGAAGAAGTAAATGAGCTCAGACCGGACGCAGTAATAGTGACTGGTGATCTAACCAATGAGGGCCTATCAAAAGAATATGAGCGATGTCGAGCGCTTTTGGCAAGGCTGGACACTAAAAAAATAATCTCACTTCCTGGTAACCATGATTATAGAAATACTGGATATTTGTTGTTCAAAAAGCACTTTCCATTTGAAACTGTAAATGATCTTGGAGGTGATGTGGTCATAGTTACGATTGGAACTGCACGACCGGACCGAGATGAAGGTGAGGTCGGATATAGACAAAACCTGTGGCTAGAGAGAACCATGAAAAAATATGAAAACAAGGTCAAGATTCTAGCAATGCACCACCATTTGATAGGAATTCCAGATACTGGCTCTGCCAGAGTGGAGGTAATTGATGCAGGCGATGTTCTAAGAACAATACTTGCAACCAAGGTTAATTTGGTATTGTGTGGACACAAGCACAGGCCGTGGATTTGGAATTTCAAGGGCTTGTCAATAGTAAATGCAGGAACTGCATCATCAGAGCGAGTCAGAGGATTATTTGAGAACACATACAATATCATCACAATAAAAAACAAGAAAATCCACGTTGATCTGAAAATTGTAGGCGGCAAGAAAATTCCACTAGAAAGCATCGTCGAGAACTATTCAAGATCCGGCGAAGAGTGAATTTATTTACAGACTGGGCTTTCCAACCTTTGAGCGGGGGTCGCCTAGCCTGGTAGGGCGTGGGATTGCTAATCCCATGTCCGCAAGGACCCGTGGGTTCAAATCCCATCCCCCGCGCTTTTCATAATTAAACCAGCTGACGTTCCAATGCCTGACGACATAGGGTTTTAAGGGTATGACTAGGCGAATCGATAGATTCTCTAATAGAAAAAGTGTAACTCATGTCAGACAACCAAAACCAAAACAAATCCGGCTGGAAGATTCTTGCCATTCTGAGCTGTCTTGGCTTGATAGTAATGTTTGATGAAACTATGATTTTGCCTGCGATTCCTGATTTTGTTCGTGACTTTGATATTTCTTACAGTACTTCGTCTTGGTTGCTCTCAGCCTATATCATTGCGGCAGCTGTCATGACACCGATTGCAGGCAGACTATCTGATATCTATGGCAAAAAGAAAATGCTGCTCATAGTAATGGCAATCTATACTGTGGGTGTTGTTGCGGGGCGATTTGCCACCAACATAGAATTCATGCTGTTTGCAAGAGCATTGCAGGGTGTCGGAATGGCAATGTTCCCAATTTCCTTTGGAATCATACGCGAGTCGCTACCTGAGAAAAAATTTGCAACTGCTCAGACCATATTCAGCTCTACATTCCCAGCGGGGGCAATTATCGGCCTCGTTGGTGGGGCAGTAATAATACAAAACTTTGGCTGGCAGGCTACATTCTTGGTAATTTTACCAATTGCAATAGCGCTTTGGATTGTAATATTGAAGTTCATGCATATCCCGAGCCCGACCTTACCTGAAAATGATCACACACCAATGGACAAGTCAATTGACATCAAGGGCACGATACTTTTGACAATCACAATAGTGTCATTTCTAAGCGGCATTACCTTTCTAGAAAGCAAAGAAACTGGCTACTATGTTGCGGGATTGTTTATCATATCTGCAATATCGCTTGCAGCATTTATCATAATAGAAAAGAGAGCATCTCAGCCGCTTTTGGATTTGAGTCTGATGAAAAACAGGAATTTTCTTCCCCCGACTATGATTCTGATGTTGGTGTTTCTTTCTATTTTTACAGTATACCTTACAGTTCCCGTGATGGTGAGAAGCCCAGTACCTTTGGGATTTGGCGGTGATGCTTTGGCAGTGGCAAACGTACAGTTGCCATTTATGGTTGTATTTTTGGTAACTACGGTTATCTCTGGCTTTATCCTAAACAAGGTCAAAAATACAAAGCTGACTCTGCTTGGAACTATAATATCCACAATAGGATTTTTCTTGCTAGTAATGTTCCACTCTACTGAAACTATGGTTGCAATTGGCCTCACGGTACTTGCAGTTGGATTGTCGCTTTCAATTGCGGGCGGATTCAATGTCATACTTACTTCTGTACCAATGCAGGTGACTGGAATTGCTCTTGGAATGACAATGCTCTTGGATCTGGTTGGAATGTCGGTTGGTCCTGTTTTCGCTGGAATATTTCAAGATGCATACCGAGGATCTGTATCTGGTGTGGCAGGAGAATTTCCGACAGAAACGGCATATGTTTTGATATTCATTGCGGCAGCTTTGATTTCATTGACGTCAGTCATTCTTTCAATAATGGTCAGCAGAAGAAAAATAATTCAGCAACAATAGATTTACTGCAATACTCTGGGGATCTTTTTTATTATGTGGGACAATGAGATTCGTCCAGGACCAATCACAATCACCATGAGGTTTGCCGCAAGCAATATCAGCGGATATTCGTAACCCATCTGCCCAGTATAGCTAGATGCCTTTAGGACCACAAAAATTGCGCCCATCATGATTGTGGCAAGCAATGAGGAGGCGATTCTGCTCAGAACACCCACTATAATCAACGTGCCTGGAATGATCTCGGCTAGTGCGATTAATGGTGCCATTTCTGTTGGTATGCCAAAGGAAGGCATGTAGCCTGCAAAGACAGGATCGAATTTTTCAAATCCATGAACGATAAATGCCACGCCTATTACAATTCTTAATCCAAAATGCACAATGTCGTGCAGGATGCCTTCTCTGATCTTTGCTTCCAACAGTCATTCGGTTTTCGGCTTTAATAAAAACTCTAATCGGCTCTATCGCGTGTTTTTTCAAATCCTTAAACTTAATAGACGATTCCAAAATTGCCTCTATAATGGGACGCCGAAAGACTCAGAAGATAATAAAGTCAGGTCCAAAAAATGTCACAACCGGACATTGCCCAAAATGTCAAACCGTGGGTCGTATTTTTATCATAGGTCAAGTTGGTGCAGAGCATGCAAAATGTGCCTCGTGCAACCAAGAGTTTGACTTGTAATTGAGCAAGCTGGCAAAAAAACCAACCCATAAATTTTTAAGCTCTTTTTCTGATTGTACGGTGTAATGAGTTCAACTGAAGGCGAGACCATTTACGAGCGCGTAGCCAAACTAGAAGACGAAATTGCGTCTCTGCGAAACGAGGTAGATGTTCTAAAAAAGGCACTACGTAACAAGCTGGCACGACACGAAATCTCGCAAATCAAAAGGGGCCACGACGTTACATCAATTATCGATTAAGCTTATCTCTAGTGTTTCTGATTAGCTCCAAAATAAAATCAACGTCTTGGGCTTCGGGTGCAATCTCCAAGTACTTGTTGAGATGATCCAGTGCCTTTTGGTATTTTTGCAGTCTTTCCAGAACGATTCCCTTGTCCCTAATTTCATCTGGCGAGTCTGGCTCTACTGCAAGTATCATGTCGGCGCATCGCAAGGCCTTATCATACGCATATGATTGAGCGTACGAGTTCTTCAAGTTTCTAATTATTCTAACTAGAATCTTGTCCTCTGGCAGCTCATCTAAAAACTCCGGTGAGAATTCTATTTCTTCGCCAAAGTTTCGATATAGGATCTCCTCCAAGTCTTCCATAGATAAGAGTCGCCCGCCGCCAAACGGGTCTAGTATGATGTCTTCTCCGTGCTTTACCACAACATGGCTTGGAAATCCACAGACCTTCAAGTCCAGTCCTATTCGCTTTGCTATTTCCACATATAGTATGGATAGTGTGATTGGAATGCCACTTTTCTTTGCTAGTACCTCATTTAGAAAATTATTCTTTGGATCATAGTAATCGTCAGTATCACCTTGAAACTCTAATGTGGTGAAGAGGTGCTCATTTAGCATTGATATGAGATATGTCGGATTTTTCACATCCGATAATAACACCTTGAGTGACTTTGCCATATCATTGATTTTTTGAATATTTTGTGTAATGTCCAAGTCTGGATATTCCAGAATTTGTGCCAGCTTGAGGCATTTTTCCACCAGATTGTACTTTGGATCAGACGAATACGCAACCCATTCGGCAACAAACGGATCAAATGATTCTGGCATTATTCCTTACTGATTCTTTTCAGATATAACTGAGGATCTTTGAGCTCGCGCGTGTTTGGTGGATTTTGAATCAAAATCTGGAATGTTTCCTTTCCATACTTGTTGTATACTGCCCTGGTGAGGTCTTTGCCCATGTGCTTTCGAACTTGGTATGATGAGATATCAGTTCCCATGAACTGGTTTAGGTATTGCGCAAAATCCTCATCCTCTGATAGAATGTTTTGAACGCAAAACTCGGCCATTCCCTCCATGGTTGAGAATGCCGCGTGGTGTCGTTGTATGGGTCCAAGCCACCTTTGGTAAATGTCCAATAACTGTGGAACCATGCTGGAGATGGTCGGGTCTATTTCCACCTTGGTAAATGTCATCACATCAGGACCAAGCACATTTACAATGAAATTGTCCGGATTTAGTGTAAAGAACAGGTTTGCCCTCTTTGCAATTGGAAATTCTGATGGTACATCTGGAAGCTGCAAATACTCTGATAGCTTGGTTGCAGTGTTATCATCCAGGGCTAGAATGATTTTTGCAAGCTCTTCGTTTATCTTGTTTACCTCAATTACTGCTAATTTGTTTTGCTCATACAAATTGTGCTGAATAGAGTGAACCAATTCCTCCAATATGGTCATCTTTAGAGCACCGACATAGCCAGAGTTTACCATCTCAAATCTCAGATTGTATGGCTTTCCCTGCTTGTAGAGAATTATCTGCGGATAGCTGGACAAGACAAAATTATTCACATAGATCACACCATCCAAATAGTCGCCATATGTTGTGGATATTTTGGAAATGTAGGCCTTGGCATATGTGGAATAGACCAAAAATTTCGTAGTGTCTTCTTTTATTATGCTGGCAATGGACTGTCGCTCTTGTTTTGCAAGTGCTGTAAACAGCTTGTCCACATAGTCACGAACATCTGGAGTGGTGAAGACCTTTCTGCCCTTGATTTTTTTTAGTTCTTCTAGGTTTGGGAATTCTGCTCTAATGTCCTGGTTTGGTGCAATGCCTGTAAACTCGGCCAATCTCTGCTTTAGTGGGCTGATGATTCTGTCTGTTATTTGGGCTGGTGTCTCAAATTTTATGGTGAATTCTGAGTCCTCTGAAATTCTAGTCGATAATGTGGAAATATCTTTTTCTTCGTTTATCTCCACTGATATTTGGTCCAACAAAGCATCGGCAAACTCCTCAACTTCAGTCATTGATAGTTTGAGCTTTTCTCAGTCAATTTAACATTAACTGGGTTTGTTTGATTGACACAACCTCATTCCTATATGATTTGGTGTGTTATGTGTAATAATGCAGGTAAATGATACTACGCAGAAAAAATCGGAATGGGCAAGCCTTGGAGAAGAGCTTGGAAAAGAAGAACCACAGTATCTTTCGGTGTGCGATGTGTGGAAGGATAGCGTCCACAAGCTAGTAACCAAGGCAGAATACCAGACTCCGATTTACTTGCAGGCCTATACACAGGTCCATACGGAATTTCTGCACTGTGTTGATAATCTGTTTGGGACGTGCTATCTTTGGCAAAAACAATACTTTGATCGACTTGGAATAGACAAGGGAGTGCTCAATGTATATGGGCAACTCTATGACAGCTGGGTTGATCAAACACTAAATGCAATGGATACATATGCAAACTACAAAAAAATGCAGGCAGATATGATGGTTAATACCATGAAGCTTGGAAATGACATTCTGCATTCCTGGATTGATGCATATGGCAGAGCAGTCTCATTTTGGATGAACCAGTTCAACCACTAAGATATTAATTCGCAATAAATTTCTCAAAGCTGATTTGTATCATCACACCATAAAATATCTAAAATGCGTAAGGTGTCATTCAGGATTAAAACTAGAATCATACATAGAAGACTCGGAAATAATTGAAGGGATTCTATCATGTATGAGATGCGGCTTGGTATATCCGATTGTTTCAGGCGTGCCGATTCTATGGAATGATTTTACTAGTTATCTTGCAAATAGGCAAAAGCTTGGCGGTGAATTATTGCTGTCTGTCAAGTTCCCCAAGCTAAAATCACTCATAAAATCCTCATTGAGCAAGGCAAGCAAGGACACAAACGATCTATCTATAATAGAAAAAAGATGGGCTGCAATATACCAAAAAAACCAAAAATCCAGATTTTATCAAACTGTAAAAAAATCATTTGATCTTGACTGTGAATTGTCTGTAGAATATGGTTGCTCAATTGGTGTGATGAGTGCACATTTGGCAAAGCACAGCACAACATCATTTGGGATTGACAAATCATTCTATGCTATAGTACAAGCAAAAAAGACGCCACACCAAAACCTGGACTATATCATAGCAGATTCACTAGAGCCACCATTTGACAAGACAAAGTTTGATCTCATACTAGGGCTGAATCTCTTTGAGCTAATCGAACCAAAAAAACTCTTAAAATTATTGTCTGGACAGATGAGAAAAAATAGTACACTGGTGCTATCTGATCCGTATGATTATGAGCGCGGAGCAAAATCCATCAAGGAGCCACTATATCCTGACTCGTTACGAAAAGAGCTCATCAAGCTAGGCTATACAATATCGCGCAAAACAAAAAAGCCAAGCCACATCATATGGGATCTCAAACTACACGATAGAGCAAAGCTGCAATACTTGGTTGATCTGGTGATTGCAAAATTTGGCTAATGTTTTTTAAACAAAGAAAAAAACCATTCCCGTGGGCAAGCACAACAAAGAATCCAACAAGGACAAGCCAAACAAACCAAACCAAAACAAGGCAAAATCCAGCAAGGCAAAGTTTGTCGGAATTGGAATCATAGTAGCAATTGCTGCAGTAATTGGAGTTGCAGCAGGAACAGGTGCAGTAGATTTTAGCCCAACCAAGACGTCTGTTGATACCACAAAAGGCTCACCTATTTTGGGCTCAGAGTCAGCACCGATTACCATAATAGAATTTGGCGATTACCAGTGTCCATACTGCCAAAAATGGAATCAAAACACAAAACCAATCCTAGAGCAGGAATACATTGAGACCGGAAAAGTAAAGCTAGTCTACATCGACTTTCCTATAGTTGGTGCAGATTCACTAGATGCACATTCTTCCAGCTATTGCGCAGACGAGCAAGGCTTGTACTGGCAATATCATGACTTTTTGTACAAAAATCAAGGACATGAAAACAATGGATGGGCAAGATCCGAGAAAATCAAGGACTTGGCAGCAATGTTGCTAGGACTGGATGCAGAAAAATTCAATGCCTGCCTAGATTCTGGAAAATATAACAGTCGGGTTCAGGAAAATAAAAACATGGCAACAAAAAGCGGTGCCAGATCAACTCCGACATTTATAATAATTGGGCCTGATGGCGAAGGCACACAGGTAAGCGGCGCACAGCCGTATTCGGTTTTCCAGTCTGTAATTGAAGAAAAACTAGCTACGTAATTACGCCAGTGGTTTTCCACATGATGCACACTTTAGATGCGTTGCAAGCATTGCATATTCTTGGGATTCATTGACATTAACACATTGCTTTCCGCCTTCTTTGCACAAATGACAAAATTCTTTGTTCATGGTTTTATTCATCAAAAATATGATAAAGCGATTTGGATGTTTACAACCAACAAACAGCTTTAGACCTCATAATACAAAATCAGATATTCATTTTCATTTTTACGGGCTTTTTTTGCTTTTAGCGCATCTTGATACAAATCAAAATGCTCAATCAGGTATAGCCTGTTGCCAATCGTACCAAACGGGTCGATTCCCACCAGATTGAATCCTGATTCTGGAGTGAGTGCTTTTTTCTCCTCATCTGTGATTGGCTGGTCCATTGTGAGTGTTTTTTCACTCTACATTATAGAGTGTAATGCCGGGGGTGGGTTTTGAACCCACGACCTCCAGATTATGAGTAATGCCCTTGTATCGGAGGGATAGAAGACTGGCACTCTAACCAGGCTGAGCTACCCCGGCACAAAATCGGCTAATTTTATGGCGCAATTAAATGATTCTGCTTTTATTGTAACTTACTGAGCTGCAACGTCTTTCCATTTGGAATCGACTGATTTGACCCAAAGGAATTTTCGCTGAAGCGATGTGGTGTATAGTTTTTCCCAATCTGCTTTCACTTCATCAGTCCATGCCTTGAACACACGGGGATCGATATAGTTTCGCAGTGATGTACCTAAATTGTAATCGCGAGTCTTTTCCTGCAAGTCTATTGAGAGTTTTAGCTTTTCCTGTCTTAGCTTGAGTGCCTCTTTTTGCTTTGGTGTCTTTGGTACTGATTCTTTTAGCTTCTTTAGCTGTTCTCGCTTTTTCTCAAGGCCTGCTTCGAAGCTCTTTGGAATGGTTCGTTTGTGGTTGCACATTACTGCTGCTTGCAGGTTTGCCATCTTTGCGATGTAGAGTTTTTCGTTTTCTGTTTTTCCTTTCACATCAAGCTTGTCAGATAGGTATCGCTTGACCTCAGTTGTTGCCAAGTATGTTCTAAAGACCTTGGCAGTAAGTCCCTTTACCACTCCACTTAGAAACTCGTTTACGTGTCTAGATGTTACACCATCAAAGATCTCATCTTTTGGTGATTTTGAGGATGTGAGCTTTTTGAGATTCTCATATAGCATGGTGTCGTTTCCTTGTGATGGTATGGTTTCCTCCCATCTTACACTGTCTTTGCCCAAAAAGTCAAAGTGAATTGCATTATTATCAAACTTGACATGTTCTTTGCGTAGTGTGGTGGCACCTACTGTGTCTGCCTCATCTGGATCCTTTTCGTCGCCGACCCTCATCGATGTTCTGTATATGAGATAGCAAGCAGTGGCAATCTTGGATTCCTTTGGGTCCTTGGATTTCATTGCAGAAATAATTTTTTCTTCTACCTTTTTGATCTCTTTGCCGAGTTTGGCTGCCTTGTCGTATTTTGCCATGTCTCGCTCTTGTTTTAGTCCGGCAGTATCTGCTAACCAGACATACTTTATCTTCTCAGATAGAATGTCAGTCCAGCAGGCAAGCCACATAGAATCATTCTCATGAACAATTTTACCCCAGTTTCCTGGCGGGGCCTTGGACTCTTTGCCAAGATTTAGTGTAACGTCTTTGTGAGTGATCTTTGGCTTCCATTTTCCTCGCATTGGATGATCTCCTCTTCCAATGAAGATTCCTGGAGGCTCTGCCATGTAGTTGGCCACTTCGACTTCTTTACCGTCCATGATTGCCTTACCATAAATTCCCTTCATTTTTTCTCGGAGTTCTTTGCGCTTTTGGGCAATAGATTTTTTCTCTTCCTTTGTGACTAGTAATCGTGCATCTTTTTCCTTATCGACTAGCTTGAATGCATCTGAAAAATCAATATCGGAAATTGTCAAATTCTTGTATTTACCATTAAATGTAGCAGCAAAGTCTGCAACAAAGTTTTTTTGAAATACCTTATCCTGTACATACGGGGTGTCTTTTTTCTTTGCCCACTGGTAGATCATCTCTTCTTGGAGTACGTCCAGCTTTACCAACTCGCCCTTTATTTTGACCTTGATTCCCTTGGACTCGTAGTCTGGCGGAAAGATGATTCCATTGTGTTGTAGTGTTTTCCATTTCATGATTTTCGTACCTAGGTTGCGGACTTTGATAAAAACTGACTTTTTTGCCTATATCAAGCTAACCAGTCAAAAGAGTTCCTTTTTCAGATAATTCTCAAACTCGATATCTGTCTTCATTTTCTTTGCCTCCAAAAACATTGACGCATCATTACCAACTGGATATCTTGGCAATGGATTTTTTTCCTTTAGTGCCTTTATGATCACATCTGCTACTTCCTTTGGGGGAGTACCCATCTCTGCCATCATCTTGACTCCTGCCACTACCTTGTTGGTAATTTCCTTGTATGGCGAGTCTGGCTTTGCATTCTTTGGCATCTTCATTGAATCAAAGAAATTGGTCTTGATAACACCTGGCTCTATTATTATGGTGTTGACGCCAAATGGCGATAACTCATACCTGAGGCATTCCGATAGTCCTTCCAGTGCGAATTTGGAGCTAATGTATGCTGGAGAGCCTGGAAACCCTATCTTGCCTGCTACCGAACTAATGTTCACTATGGCACCGGTCTTTTGGTTTCTCATGATTGGGGCAATCTCCTGGATTAGTCTTACTACGGAGAAAAAGTTGGTATCAAACTGTGCCTTTAGCTCATCCACTGTGAGATCCTCCAAACATCCAAAGACTCCATAGCCTGCATTATTCACTAAAACATCGATTCTCTTGCTTTCTGCCATGATTTGATTAATTGCAGCTTTGATGGATTCTGGTTTATCGACATCAAGCGGTATTATTGTAATTGGAAGGTTTTCCTTTTTTGCAATCTCTTGGATCTTTGCGCCCTTTTTTGTGTCCCTCATTGAGGCATAGGTGTGATAGCCTTCTCTTGCTAATGCCAAAGATGTCTCAAAGCCGATCCCACTAGAGCTTCCAGTGACTAGGGCAATCTTATCCATGAATATGATTTACACCAAGTTCTTAATTAATTGTGAATAAAAATAAAAAAAATTACTGGGCTTCGACTTTTTCTGGATGGAATGTTCCCTCGATTTCCTTGGTCTTTATCTTTGCATAGATGTGAACCGTTGGATGCCCTTCTCCTTCTGGGGTGTATTCTCCGGTGTATGTTCCTGCCTTTTTGGGATCTTCCTTTATGGTCAGGGTCGTCTTTTTGTCATTTAGTGTGACATCGACTTCTAAGACCTTGGCTAGTCCCTTTACACCTGATTTGTGTGAATGAGTTGTTTTTGTTGTGGTCTTTTTGTCTGGTTTGTGTTCGTGATCAGAGTGAGTTGCCTTTTTCTTCTCCGTGGTCTTTTTCTCAGTTTTTTTCTTGGAGTCTTTATGATCGTGCGAGTCCTGTGAGGCTTTTTTGTCACTAGGTGCAGCTTTTGCAATGACTATTTCTATTGCGTTTTTCTTGCCTGCCACTGGAGGCTCTTTTACCCATCCTACTTCAATATCATAGTCTCCGATGACTTGGGATTTGTGGGCAAATGCATTGCCGACAAGACCAGTAGCTACAAAAAAGACTACCATTGCGGCAATTTTGGTATTCATTATTTCATTTACTCATTTTGTATAGATAATGATGTTGGTAGAATTATCAAAGAGAAAAATATTCTATTATGTAATCAGATGGAGCTGAATATGTCTGAGATGTTGTCTGCAGTTCTCTCAAATAGTGATGTCTTGTGTCTTGCAATGATTTCTCTGACGTAGTTAGAATCTGTTATCTCAAAGACAAGCTCGCTTTCTTGGAGTTTTCTATTAATGATGTTTTGTTCTGTTAACTCCTTGAGATATACTGATACGGTTCCCTGTGACTTGCCTGATTTGTGTGTTATTTCTCTAAATGAAAGACTATGATCAAGCAATGATGTGATGATTTTTTTCATTGTTGGGTTTCTGAGACTCTTGATGAGGTCTGCTTCTTGTTGCTCTATCCCACATGGATATATTCTGGCAACTCGAGGAGTTCTCTGGATTTGTATTTTACCAGATTCCTCGATTTTTGACAAGTGGTGACTGAGAACTCCGTTTTTGAATCCAGTCTCTCGCATTATCTCAGAGTAACTGATTCCGGGATTTCTGTTTACGATTTCTAGTATTTGGTCTGCTCTAGTTTCCATTAGTCTCTCCTGAATACGCCTATTGAGAATATGCCCAACATTCCTATAATAAGCATATGACTAATTTGCTCCAAGGTAATACTTCCTAAATAAAATGTGTAAGGCCAAGTCACATCCACTATTTTGATTATCTCTGATGCTACAAACAATGAAAACGCAATTGATGTGATTGCCAGCTTTTTGGTTTTAATTTTGGCATATGCGTATGCTGCAGAAACGGTAAGAAATGTAGCAAGTGCGATTCCACCAACATGCAAAAAGATGTGGGCGATGTGATATCCATGGAAAAGATTTGGTATTATGATTGGCAAAAACAGTATTCCAATTACCCCAAGTATGCTGGCAACGAACATGTTGCTTTTTTGCTCAATGAATGCGGTAAGTGACAACTATACCTAATGATGATTTTTGAAATTTAAGGCGACTGGTAGAACTATCAAAAATAAAGAAAAAGAGTGAACTTTCCCTCTATGGGAATGTGTATTGACCATTACTTGTTGGTCCTGGATTAGTATAGTTTCTTGGCGCCTGATCAGATATTGGGTTTCCTGGGACTGGGTTTAGCGTGTTGATTGCATTTGCAATGTCTTCTAGAATATTCCAAATATCCCAAGTGTTGTCTCTGATCTGCCCGATTGCTGTCCTGATGTCTGTTGGATATGTCTGCTCGTTTGTTCCGGCACTGTTGTCAGGCCAAGCTATTCCCTGCGAATAACCGTTTGTAGTTGGACTAGATGTAAAATTACCTAATCCAAATCCTCCACTAATTGTGGCAGTTCTGTTTGCTACACTTCCTGTGTAAGTCTGTTTAACGTTGTTTGTGTAGTTTGTTCCCTGAGATAAAGACAAGGTTTTGATGTTCTTGCCATCAGTCCAGAGGTTGATGTTTGTTAAACCAATGCTGGTGTCGTTATAGTAGTTGATACTGCCATACACGTGGTATAGAGTTAGGCCTTGTTGGGTGTAATGTTGTCTAGTGCTTTGTCTATACGTACCATCGAGGTTAAATCCAATTGGGACTTCATGTGCAGCCAATGGTCTTCCAAACATATCTGTTCTACTATCTGTATATCCAAAAGATCCTCCAGCATTTGGCACACAATTATTTGCATTTCCAATCAACACATTGCTGCTTACCGTGCCTGAACTGTTACACCAAAATCCCGCCGTGTTCGCACCTGGATTTGTACCGGAATTGTCATACTTTACTCCACCATAGAGTGCTTTGCCACCAGATGTGTAGCTGTAAAGTGTTGATGCTGGGTAAAAATATGCGTCAACTTTGAGAATTTTACCGGTTGGTGAAAAATCACTCTGTTGATAAGCCGTCTTTGTCTGGTCCTTATGTGCATTATTTACTCCAAATGATGTTTGCATGTGGGTCATTCTGATTTCTAAATCATGAATTCCGCCTGTGTAAGCAGGCTCGTCAGTTTCGCCTATCCCAATTCTGACTGTGTGGTTGCCATTGGTTGGGGCAGTACCGGTGCCTGAACTAATGGATCCGCCAGAACCCTTGAAAACTCCGCTTCCTGGAACAATGTCGAAGCTCATATGAGCATATGCAGCATCAAAATTAATCATAAACATGACTGAAGAAGCCACAATAGCAACCATCAATAGATGTTTGATGTTTTTTTGCGTTATCATATTTTGATTTTTAAAAAATTTGTAGATATTAAACAAAATTGGTAGAACTAGAAAATTTGTTTGGAGATTCTACTAGAAATCATATAAACAAAATCTCAAGTCAAAAACTAAAATGAAGACCTTTGACACCAAACTGATAATTGCGGTAGTGGCTACTGCTGTAGCATTAGGTAGTTTTACTTACCATTATGCGATTGCTAGTCATGGTTTTGAAACAGGAGCAATAGGTGGAGGACTACCTACTGTTGCAAATGTGATGCTAGCTGGACAAGTAATGAGACCTGGTGATTATCTCGCAATTGCAGATTTTAGCCCAAACTATGTAAGCGGACATTTACTAGTCAGAATACCATGTGATCCTACAACAAAGAAACCTTTGGTTACTCCGGTTGCTGGACACATTGATGAGCTTCTTGATAGAACATGGGTGGCTCCAGCACAGCTAAACCTTGTTCCACATGCCAGTTCTGGTGGAATTCGAGGAGTCACAGGAACATGTGTATATCATTCACACATTCCCGCGCTAGATACTACTGGAGTAGGTAATCCAGGTGCACCAAGAGTAACGGACATTGGCTTGTTAAATCAGGGACAGACTAATGTGGTGTTTAGAACCTCAAACTCTGCATCATTTACTTTACTCAGAGTTGTAGGTGACATAAATCCACCAAATCAATACGGCCCAACCGGTTCAATGCCTGCGCCGTATAATGCAGTGACCTTTCCTGAAGTAAATCTCTCAAACCCTCAGGCAAGTATCAGTATCGACACTGCTTCACACAGCGGCCACTAAAAATGGCTCTTTTTTCATTTTTTTTGATTAGGTTACTTGAACAACAATTGCTATGTGGTAATCAAGGTGCGAGATCCAACTCACCAAAAATTGATACTAGATTTCTAGAGTTGGGAGTTTTACTGTCTCTTGTCTGTTTATCTCCAGCACTAAATGAGGCACATGGACTAACCACTGCCAAAAACTGTTCTGGCTGTGTCAATAACACAAATACACAAATTTTGACAATTTTTAATTTTCAAACAGAAGCTAATCCGTTTCTTGGTGGCAATACTACATTTATCATAACTCCAAATCCGTATGCTCACGCAACCAACGCAACTGATTATCTGGATCTTACCACCTGGTTTAATTTCGTAGTTTCAGACAATGATCAACTAGACTCCGATCCAATGCCGGGAATAATAGAACTAGTTGGGGTAAACAATGGTACGTATAGTGTGATGCAGATCAAGGGCACTGCTGGATTTGGAATGGCTGCGTATCCTGCAGCATCGGATGAAATTATGGGAACGACTGGATTCAGCTATATAACGCAGACTTTTGTCAACTTTACCACAACTACATCTGCTACTATTGAACCCCCATTAATCAGCGATACACTATATGACAAACTCAAAAACACTGGAGGCGCCAAAATAAACGGTGTTGCAATATCTAGCAAAAATGACCTACCTCCAGCCAAGATTGTCGTAGCCTCTCAAAAACTAACGGCAACTCCGCCTGACCATGTTGTCTTTACTCAGACATTTTCAACTTCTGCTACCCCATCCACATTGATTAGCACATTGGGAATCCCTACATATTCGCCGCCAACTGACACTTCGTCTGGCACCAGCACTTCATTCATTCCACCAGTGTATGTTGCTCCAGTTTCAAGTAATGGGGGAAATTTCATCCTTACACCTGTAATGGACACCATAGTACCAGGTTCCAATATTGTGATAAGAGCAGATAAGGTATCTCAAGGCGGTGATCATCCGATGCTAGAGTCAATTGAACTACCAATGAATACACAAGGTAGCAATGTTGGAATTAGTGTAAAAGTTGATGATGCCATTCCTTCTGGTTCTCCTTCAGTACCTTCTGGATTTGCTAAAATATATTTGGATTTTCAAACAAGTGGTGATATTGATTTTTCTAATTCTGCCGTATATGCAGAAAAACCAACCATTAGGTTCACATTAGAAAAAGTAGGATCTGATTGTCCAACAGGTGTGACTTTGTATCTTCAACAGGGAAGCAGTTGGAGTACAGTTGGCTCTAATCTATCCGCAACTTCAACTGGTACACATACGTGTACATATTCAAAAACTGTTGATCACTTTTCATCATATTTGGTTGGAACCGGAAATACAGATGCAGGACACGGTCACAGTGATTCCTCACATTCATCATCACATGATTCATCTCATACTGCATCTCATACAGGACACACTCATTCTACAACAGACCATGAAATGGACCCAATGCCAGGTGATCACCCATACGAGCATGCAATCATGGAAATAACAAAGACACTCATGATATATGAAATCCAGTATTCACTGGAAACCGGCTCTGCCCAAATCATAATTGGAACAACAGGCTCAGTAGGTGATATCGAGGTCCAGGCTCACACCAGAGCCGGCGGACTGGTCACTGCTAAACCAGTAAAAAATAACCCGTTTGAGCTGTTCAACAAGCAAAGCATTGGAGATCTGAACAAGTATGTCTTTGAGATTCCGCTAAATCCAAGCGAGACTTACTTTAGAATATCTGTGGATGACTCGCAATATACTCTGGCGCAAACTGTTGCAATAGATGGTATCAGAGGCAAAGTAATTCCATGGTATGTAGATGTATCTGGAGTATCTGATCATTCGGACCATTCTACATCAGAGTCAACAACCAATTCAGCAGAATATGCAGTCAAGTTCGATGGTGGAATCAAGACCGTTTCGTATAATGATGTGCAGTTTCCGATCAAGTATGAAATGGCAGGCTCTATCTCTGGAATTACAGTAGATGAATCGTCCAAATCTGTGACATTTTTGCTTGGCGAGGTAGTGGGTGGATTGGCCACAATTCAGGTGCCAAGAGGTCTGGTTGATGCCACAGGGAATAATTTTGTAGTGTTTGTTACCGCATCGCCACAAGAGCAGATCGAGTACGAGTTGGTATCATCCACATCCGATCATTATACATTGCAAATGAATCTGCCAGAAGGCGCATCATCTCTTACCATAGTTGGCACTGCAGTTGTTCCAGAGTTTGGATTGCTTGCGCCAATAATTCTGAGTCTTGCAATCATACCTATAGTTCTGGCAAGAAAAAGACTAAATCAATTATAAAAAAACGGTGAGAAATCACACTTGTCGAATCAGGTCCCTTTGGTATTCATTTGGTTTCTCACCGAGGTATTACACATCAAACCATACCAAAATAATTAAGAAAATTGGTACATTTACCAAATCTACTATTGTGGATTCTTCGTTTATTAGCCGGATCTGGCTCAACTCAGGCATGAAACCACGAATAATTCTTCTCCTTACTGTGATTGCTCTGATTACATTCTATACGCAGCCATCATTTGGACACGGCGTAGGCGGAGAAACCTTACCGCCAGTTCTAATTGATGGCAAAAATGCTACATTATCACTCAACATCAATCCTCCAATCTTTGATAGTACAACCGGAGAATATGAGATCTTGATTCGACTCTATGATGCCAATACACAAGAAGTAATCCCACATGTGACATATTTGGTAGAGTTATCCAAAGACGGCAAGCAATTACTGCGAGAAAGATTCCACGATGATTCGAGCAATCTATCCATCAAGGTAATTCCAAAAAATGGCCCAATCAAGATTCAGGGGAATAATTTTGGCGAGCTTGGATGGATGAAAAACACGGATCTATTCCCACTAAAAATTGAGGGGCCAATTTTTCTCTCAGGCGGCCTGTACAAGTTTCACATCGAGATTTTGACAGTTAATGCAGATTCCAATGTTCTAAAAAATCCAGTAAAATATGACGCATCAATTAGCCTTGCGCAAAAAACTATACACCAAGTGTCTTATGAGAAAAAAAACTATGACATTGGCGTGATGACATATTATGATGTGATACAGGACTTTGAATTTGATGAACCATCAAGAACCATAACATTTTCAATGCCATACGAATGGAGCCAAAAAAACATCGAGCAGACAAATGTAATACATCAAGAACTCCACATCCCAAAAACATTTCCAGAGCTATTAGTGACAAGATATGATGGACTGGTCAATGGCATTCCAATACTGGAACATGCAATCACAATAGATGATTACACCACAGACAGCAGAATCGTCCATGTGGTTTTGAACCAAAAAGAATTATTCTCAATGGTTGACTCTATCCAGGACAAATCAAAGATTGACTTTACCATAACACCAAGCAAGATGGAAAAATTCCCGCTAAACGCATTCACTCACAATGCCATATTCCAAGTGGGCCTTTCCTGGGAGCCTACTCCAATTATGCCTGATCAGAACACCAGATTCTTTGTCGATATCACCAGGTATTTTGCGCCTAAAATCCAAGAGGACGCCAAGTTTGACCTTGTCATAAAACAGCGCGGATCAGAATTATACCGCAAATCCGTTACTGGCTTGATTGGTGCTCAGGAAAAGACCAACTATTATGATTATACTTTCTCAGAAAAAAACCTCGGACCAGTAATAATATCAATAGAAGGCATAAACGGAGAAAAACTATCTTCTGTTGATTATGTGATTGTGGTGTCTCCAAAGGAAACCAAAAAGACATTTCCCATTAGAATCCCAAGTACAACGCAAGATCGCACCCAAGGAAATTATTTTGTTGATCTGACTTGGATTCCAGAAAACCTACAGCCCGGTGAGACCGAATTCATCTTTACCATATACGATAGGAATCTGCAACCCGTACCAAAAGCAGAATATGATTTCACAATATTGCAAAACGGGCAGGCACTCTACAAAAATTCCGGCATGGCCCAAGCAGGCGGAAGCTTTGAGGATGTAATATTTTTTGAGAGCAACAAGGGACCGATCACACTACAAATAGAAAACATCAACCAGAGTGATGAGTCGATAGAGATTCCAATCATGGTGACACCTGAATTTCCATTAGGGCTATCTCTGGTGCTTGGTACACTATTTGCTATTGTGATCATACTATATCACAAAACCGGGCAAATTCTGCGTCATCCTTTTTAGTCTGATCTGAAGGTGAGCATTAGATGAAATCTCTTGCAGTTTTGATGTCTGTTTTGTTATTGTGTGCAGGATCACTCGGTGTCGCATTTGCAAAGTCCTCAAAGCAAAACATGAGTCCAGAAGAAAAAGACAAATTTATCAAAAATGCAAAAGCCTTGGCAGAGGATTCCAGAAAAAAGGCACTGGAAAAAACACTCAAGGACTCTAATGCAAAAAAAGATAATGCAAAAAAGCAGATTGCCTTGGAAGCAAAAGCACTAGAAGACGCAAAGAAAAAGCTAGTCCTCTACAAGACCAAATCCAAAAACTAGCCTCAAACCAATGGTTTGTCGCCCTCTGTGGGCTCGATTATCTCAGTTATCTCACCGTCATTGATTTTCTGCAAGATTTCTTGTGATGCCTTTTTGTGCAAAAACTCGTTATTGTTGCCACACCTATACGAAAATGTGCATCGCGGACAGCCGGCCTCATTATTGCACGGACATTCTTTTACTATGGATAGGCTGCGCTCTAATGCCTTTTCCAATCTGTCGTATAGTGCCTTGCTTGCACCATTACCACCTATTGCACCATCATAAATGAAGATCAAGCCCGACGTTCCAAGCGATATTCCGCCCAAGTCCTGCGATACGCCGCCAGTTACCATGTTGCTGCCCTCTATGATGATATGTTCTGTTGCATGATATCCACTTGCCTCGGTGTATTCGGGATTATCAGATGACTCCATTTGTTTAGTGGGCTTTGGCGCATGAATCACAATTCCCTTTGTAACAAAATCATATTCAAGCGGCTTTTCCAGCAATACTTTTTGGCCTTGGTTCACCTCTTGGCCTAGCTCGATATTGACATAGCCATAGACCTGCTTTTGTATGTGCAGTTTGCAAAAATACACCTCAATCCCGAATGCCTGTCTTTTTTCGTATACTGTTTCGATTGTAGGCCACTCCTCTGTGAGTGCCTTGGTATAGTATGGATAGTCGCGTGGAATGGACACAAGCTTGGCGTACTGTTTTTTTGGATAATCAAACTCTTTTACCTTGTATCTGGTCCCAGCAAGAAAATAGATTGCAGATTCATGCAGTTCCTCTAGTGCCATTGGCAAGACTCGCTCACCAATTTTCTTATCATTATAGAAAATATCGATGGATTTTCCAATACCCCTGATAGAATATTCTTCGAGTGTCTCTTTTATGGAATCATAGTTTGGCACATAGCGGTTTTCTTGCAGTATCAGTCTTCCAGAATCGACGTGTCTTTGAATTACCTCAGAATGCTCTGATAATTCGTGCCTAGCAATTGGCTTGTCACACGCCATTGCAAGCACATGAAATTCCTCCACAAAGGGGTTTTTTGGATCAATGTAGGTTTTCTCTATATCTTCAAAATAGTTGTCTGGGTGATTCTTGTAGTATTGTGATATGGGATCATTACCCAGTGCCAAAAAAGCAAATCCTTTTTGGCCCTTTCTGGCTGCGCGCCCAATTCTTTGCATCAGTCTATTTACTGGAATTGTAGATGAAATGACACCATCCACATTTCCGACATCAATTCCAAGCTCCAAAGTCGGCGTGCAAGATATTGCCATTATTTTGTCATCCTTGAAGGACTTTTCCACAAAGTTTCTATAATTTGCCATGAGGCCTGCGCGATGGACGCGAATGTCTATTTTTTTCTTTTTTGCCTGCATTGCGACAAGCTCTGAATTTAGGTGCGAGTTGCTAAACACCATGGTCTTATGTTTTTGTACGACTAGTCTTTCCAGCAGATCTATTGTCAGTGCCCTTTGCGTTCGCAATGATGGGAATATTATGACAAAGTCTGTCTCGCCTTTTTTGCCAGAACCATTAATCAACTGCATCTTTTCCCCAAAGAGCTGCTCGCAAAACTCTTGTGCATTATCCAGTGTGGCAGACGATGCGACAAACTGGATTTTTTTGCACATTCGCTTTAGTCGTTTTATGATATAGTGTACATTAGAGCCAAAAATTCCGGAATAAACATGGGCCTCATCCGCTATGAGAAATTCAATGTTGGATAACATGGATGCAAACTTGGTCCTATACATCAGATGATAATGAATGACATCAAAGTTTGTCACAATGATATCTGGTGGGTTGTCCAGGATCTCTAGTCTTTCCTTTTGCTTTGTATCACCATCAAACACATCTGCTGTTATGCCTGCATTTTTTGCAAGCTCTGAAATCTTTGGCAGCTGGTCTCGCGCCAGCGCCTTTGTGGGATAGACAAAAACGGCAGAAATTACGCCTGTTTTTCCCATCCTTGCTATCTTTGTTATGACTGGTATGGCAAAGGCCTCAGTTTTGCCAGATGCCGTGGGTGCTGTAATGACTACGTTTTGTCCAGATATTATCTCAGAAATGGCATCCTCTTGGAACTTGTAGAATTGTTTGATGTTTTTTTGGTGCAGATATTGTACTGTGCTGTCATCAAGGCCCATCTCGTCTACTAGCATTCCAAATGTGGGATCTGGCTCTTTAATGGTCTTGTAATATGAGATGTAGTCTTTTTTTGAATACAAAACGTCCTTTGTTATCTGCTCTGGCGTGTTTCCATGAACCATCTTTTCTATTTCGGACTTGTCTCGAACTATTCCTGCTTCCTTTAGTTCTACGTTCATCTCTTTTTTGTTGGGCGTCTGTCCTTGGTCGTATCGCGCCAAAAACTCCAAGTAAACCTCGTCAATGTTTTTTGTATATTCTACCAAGTCCTGCAGGCCGCAATCGGAGCATGTAATCATGAATTTTTTGTTAAATGTTTTTTGAATCTGAATCCCAGAATCACACTTGGGGCAAGAATACCTCAACTCACACCCCGTTAGGTGCAGTATGGATTTATGGTTTGGTTATGGTATGGTATCCCTAAACCACTGCTGATCGCCACATTCCATTGGTCAACCTAAACTCAGTAACCATGACAATATCATACACTTGACAAAGTTATCTATCTGGTGTGGCTCTACGATATCATGGGAAGTAGTGCTGGAAGCTATGCCAGAGGCGTAGCGTCAATCCACAGAAAATACCAATCTGCCCTAAAACGCGCCAAGTCCAGACAGCAAGTTCTTAATGCTTATTGGAAGCACAAGAAAGAGTCTGAACGATTACTGGCATCACATCTCCGAGATGAGATGGGTGAGGTAAAGCGCATCAAGGGCAAAATGGAATACAGATAGATACAATTGGAATTGGGCCAAAACCCAAATTCCGCACTTTTTATGCCTTGAGACGATACAGGTTCTGCTCTAATCTCTTCTTTGCAAAGTCGTGGTATTTTTTGACAATCTCAAATCCCAAGTAATTTCGGTTTATCTGCTTTGATACTACGGCTACCTGACCGGACCCCAAGAAAGGATCACACACCAAATCTCCCTCCTTGCTGGAATATTGCAAGATTTTTTTTATCACTTCTGCTGGGAGTTTGGTTGGGGTTTTTTGGTCTCCAGTCCAGTATTCTCGCTTGATGTCCCAGACATCTTCCTTGTCCTTATAGTGCAAGCTGCGCCCTTCGGATGTTTTTTGGTTTTTACCAAATCTCACAAACGGATAGAACTTGCGCTTTTTTGGATTTTTACATACATACACACAGTGATAGTGAGATGTGACAAACTTTGTCTTGGTAACCACGCCGAACTGGTACTTCCATATGATGTGATTAATGGTCACAAATCCAACATCATCCAGTGCACTGAGAATATCCTTGAGATTATTCCATCCAGAAAAAACATACATGCTTCCAGACTCTTTTAGGATTCGAAACGCCTGCTCCATCCATTTTACTGAAAAATCGTAATAGTCTTTTTGCTTGATTTCATTATATCCCTGCATTACGCGCGACGCAGTACGGTTGTAATTTTGCTTTGTTGCCTTGAAATCGATTGCAAACGGCGGATCAGTAACAATTAGGTCAATTTTGCTTTGTGGCAACAGCTTCATGCCATCAATGCAATTTACATTATAGATCTGGTTTTGCGCAATCTTGTTCAAGATTAACTAGTGTCCTTTGTGTCTGGGCCTGCCATCTTTGATGCAATTATTTTTTTTAATTCTTCGTCTGTCTTTCCTGCAAAGTCAATCCCAAGGGATTTTGCAATGAACTCCATCTTTTGCCTTTCATTTTGTACTGGTGAGGTGACATTGAGATTAGAATTGTATGTTCCGGTGATTTGATTTTGGATTTCGTTTTTTGTCTTGTTGTATTCACCAACAGCTCGTCCAAGTTTTTTTGTAATGTCTGGTAGCCTGTTGGTTCCCAAAAGCGCAATTAGGGCCACAAAAACAATGATTATCCATTCACTGCCTACTATGTTGAGCGAATAATCCAGCATGCCTTGGCTTTGTCATATTGCAAAAATAAGCCTATCCAAAGTCTAGATCTGTCCAGCAGTCACTATACAATTCTACACAATCTAATTAAAGATCCTAAAGCCCCCTCGAAAACTGAACGATGAAGGCGTTATTGATTATTCTAGCTATGTTGGTAAGTACAATGGCAGTCATCCCAGCATATGCTGTCATAATTGACTTGAAGGCTGAAAAAACATCTTACAAAAAAGGAGATCAGATAATAATTGTTGGAAAAACAGACAGTGCACATGCCAATTACAATATTGGTGTCAGAGTGACTGATTCCAATGGTGTTGGAGTGGCATTCACACAAGCTTATTCTGATGGTGATGGAAATTTTAAAACATTTGCAATAGATACATCAAAAGAAAAAACTTCTAATAAATTCACTATAAAAGGAATTTACAATGTAACTGCATTTTATGCTGATGATCCTCAACCTCAAAAAATCTGGAAATTTACACTGTTTGATTACTCATCTGATGGCTCACCAGTATCTCCATCTGCTGCACAAATAATGGGACAGCAATCACAACCATCAATTCCAGCACCTACTCCAACTCAACCCACAACGCCAACACAACCGACCACTCCAACTACACCCACACCAAGTACTCCACCACCATCAACTCCAGCACCAGTCATACCAAAGTGTGGAACCGGAACAGTATTTGATGAAACATCACAGACCTGCATTGTAGCGCCAGCCATTGAGCCGGAACCCGAGCCAGTACCAGAACCTATTGCAGAGGCAGAAGAGATTACAGGCCCAAAAAAGACACACATTCCAGGATTCCCAGACCCAACCAAAGATCCACAATCATACATTGACAGATACAACAACGAGCCAGCATACAAGGAATGGTTTGATAGGAATTTCCCAGATGATTCCATTTATGATATAGTGGGAGTCAAGGGTCCAAAAAAGACACACATTCCAGGATTCCCAGACCCAACCAAAGATCCACAATCATACATTGACAGATACAACAACGAGCCAGCATACAAGGAATGGTTTGATAGGAATTTCCCAGATGATTCCATTTATGATATAGTGGGAGTCAAGGGTCCAAAAAAGACACACATTCCAGGATTCCCAGACCCAACCAAAGATCCACAATCATACATTGACAGATACAACAACGAGCCAGCATACAAGGAATGGTTTGACAAAAACTTTCCAGACGATACCATCTATGATATTGTAGGAGTAGATGCCCCAACACCTGCAAGTGCATGTGGTCCGGGGACTCATGCAGAAAACGGAGTATGTGTCTTGGACAAAAAGGAAGGAATTGGCCAGTGCGCAATTGCAACAGCAGCGTTTGGAACCGAGCTTGCACCCCAAGTACAGATGCTAAGAGAAGTCCGAGACAATGTTTTGTTTAGTACCGGAACAGGAACAACTTTCATGGCCGGCTTTAACGACTTTTACTATGCGTTCAGTCCGGCAGTAGCCGACTTGGAAAGACAAAGTCCACTGTTCAAGGAAATCATCAAAACCACAATAACACCAATGTTATCGACTCTGTCAATTCTGAACTATGTTGATATAGATTCCGAGCAGGAAATGTTGGGATATGGAATTGGAATCATTTTATTGAATATGGGATTGTATTTTGTCGCACCGGCCATCATAATACTACAACTACGAAAATACGTAAAACTCTAAGCGGTATTTGGCTCTAGCGACTTTTTCTTTATGGCACTGATTATGGTGATTCCAATTCCCAGCGCAAAAAACGCCAAATATGGTGTAGCGTTTCCTGAAAACTCCGAGATCAACCCAGCAGCGATTGGCCCAATTGACCAGCCCATGCCAAATGTTGTCTCGTATGCACCTATTGTCATACCAGAACTTTGAGTGGGTGTCTTTCTTAGTATGATTTCCAGCGTTAATGGAAATATTATTGAAAATCCAAATCCCATCAAAAGCATTGCAACTGAAAACTCGATAATGGAATCTGAGTAAAATGACAATACAAGTCCTGCAGAAATGGCCAAAGTCGATGCAATTAGTGTCGTGCTGGTATGGTTTGCCAGCCTATCTGCCAGTGCAAGGGTCGCCACACGCGATGCACCAAAGACAAAAAACAAGATCTCTATTTCTGTTGCCGACATGGACCTATCGTTCAAAAATGCAGGATAAATGGTCAGAATCATCCCAAACGAGGATGCACAATAAATCAAAATCATGATAACGACTGGGAATTTTGTTACTTGCTTTATTGCAGAAAATGAGAATGTGCTATGGTTGGATTGTGTTTGTCTTTTTGTTAATTGTAGTGCAAAAATTATCGAAGACGCCATCACAAATGTCGCAATCTCAAATAATCCACGATACGAGACATCCAGTCCCTCCAGCAGGAATGTCCCAATTAACGGCCCGATCATAAAGCCGGCAACAAAAAACCCGGTAAATCGCGAAATGTTCTTGACGCGTGTATTTGCCTCACTCACATTAGAAATGATTGCCTCGGCCGGCGGCCAAAAAAATGCATGCGCAATTCCAGTCATTGCACGCAATGCCATTACTTCTGGAACGGTTCTTGCCAAAGACAGCAAAAATACCGATGCCGTGTTTATCACAACTCCGACACAAAGCAGCCTGCCATTGTTGAATCGGTGAACCAACATTCCGACAAAAACCGGGATGAACATGTATGGGATAAAATTGGCAAGGCCGATCAGGCCCAGCTCCGCATATGATGCACCTATCTCATTTTTGGCAAAAATAGGAACAATCGGGTTGTGTATGCCGTATGATATTCCAATTAAGAGTCCTGTTAGGTTCAGGATTAGTAGTGTCCTATTCATTTGTAAGCTGCAACCATTATTGCGCCACCCATCAAATCCTGTTCAAATTCAACTCTGGAGAATTTTTCCAAAATCAATCCCTCTAGCTTTTTGTTTTGCGGCCAGCGCTTGTATGTGCCGTATAGGGTGCCGAATTTTAATCCCAATCTTCCGCCAACTGCAAATGCAATCATTGGTAAAATCACCCTAAGATAGAATGACACGCCGGCCCTTGATATTGGATTATCTGGCTTGCCCAAATCCACAATAACGAATCGTCCATCTTTTTTTAGCACCCGGTGAATTTCGGAGATTGCAATTCTTAGATTTATGGCATCGCGCAACGAATATCCGCACAATACCGCATCAAACTGTTCTTCCTTGAATGGAATGTGCTCAAACACACCGCACGACATGTCTGGTGTTTTG
The DNA here is from genome assembly GCF_000955905.1 of Candidatus Nitrosotenuis cloacae. Classification (GTDB taxonomy): domain Archaea; phylum Thermoproteota; class Nitrososphaeria; order Nitrososphaerales; family Nitrosopumilaceae; genus Nitrosotenuis; species Nitrosotenuis cloacae. Next base: position 490,917 of record NZ_CP011097.1, read on the forward strand.
GCAAAATATGTGCCGGTGTTCTTTAGCATTGGAACTAATGGATCATAAAGTGTAATGGAAAGATTCCCGTCGCAGATTTTTTCTGCAGTCTTTGACATGTTGCCAAAACCAGAACCCGCATCCAAGATGTGATTCCCTGGCTGCACCCGATTTGTGATTCCTCGAATTCGATGTTCTTTGTCTTTTCCTAGTGAGATGTACGAGTTTACCTTATCATAAATGGGGATTATCTGCCGAAGTACCTCAATTACCTCGCCCCAATAACTACCAAGACCCATTGGTTTTGATTATCATATTGACATAATTTGTAGTAACTAGTGACTAGTTTGGCTTTGGAAACTTTTCTTTTGCGGCTTTGGAGTATTTTTCCAAGTCTGAATCGTTTACCTTTTGCAGGGTGCGATTGTCCTTGGTGATTCGAGACATTTTGATGCTTTTTTCTTCTTTGGTCTCGCTTTTGAGCTCGATTGCAGCAATTGCCAGGGCGGACGCATCATCCAATGACATGTCGTCTTTGTAGTTTTTCTCCAAAAACGAGTTCACATCGTCGGCTCCTGCACCGATTGCCACTGCTGAATAAGAAACAAAGGTTCCTGAAGGATCAGTCACGTAAATCAGATTGCCTCTTTGGTCAACGCCTGAAATTATCAATGCTACTCCAAATGGTCGCACACCAGAATACTGGGTATATTGGTGGCATCTGTCCGCCAGATGTTTTGCCACGGTTTCAACCTCTACTTCCTCATCATAGATTAGCTTGTGACTCTGGGAAAATGTTCTTGCATCGTCAACTTGGACTCGTGCATCTGGGATGTAACCAGCTGCGGCAATTCCAATATGATCATCGACTTGGAATATTTTTTGTGTGATACCTGAAACTTGGAGCTTGCGTGGAATCTCTTCTACTGCCATTACGACTCCGTCCTTACTTTTTACGCCGACTGCCAGTGTTCCGCGCTTTACTGTCTCTATGGCATACTCTACTTGGTATATTCTTCCATCCGGAGAATACATTGTAGGCGTCATGTCGTATCCGCGTGCTGGCATCATAATGATCAAAGCTGTTCTAGTTGTCAATTTAAGCGTTAGTTGGGGTATTCAGCCTCGAATTCTGGTGCAATGTGGAGGAGATTTGGAAATAGTGTTTTAAGCAAAAATCTGATCCATAAATCCAATGAGCCTAGAAAAACTACAAGAGATCAAAGAGATGGTAGAAAAAAAATCCGGATCTGCGCGCACACCGGATCGGGATGCAAAACTACTGCTCCTCTACGTCTTTACTGGGACTCGGGGTGGATTTACCCGACTACAGATAATCAACTTGCTATCCGAAACCCCGATGAACAAAAACCAGCTTGCCCAAATAATGAATCTGGATTACAAGGCAATCCAGCATCATCTCAATGCACTGGAAAAAAACAATCTAGTCACAAAACTGGGCGAAAAATACGGCGCAACCTTTCATCTATCGAACTATTTGGAGGCAAACATTCTGGCTTTGCATGTTGTGATAGAAAAGCTCGAAAGACAGATGAGCCGCAAAATTGTATACCTCTAAATCTTAACAGCGATCCCTGCCAGGTTGTCTTTTTTGAATAATCCGATGATCTTTGCCCTAAAGCCATACTTTTTGTAGCGCAGTCTTATGGTATTTTGCATCTCTGGTTCGGTTGCAATTCTTGCCAATCCCTCAACCCACTCCCCTTTAGAATCCCCTCTAATTCCGCAAGGCATTATCTTGATGGTGGGATTGTTCCTGATTCGTTTTATTTTGCCTGTATTTTGTGAGGTCAGCACAAAAATCTGCTCATCTGATATCACAAACCAAACAGGAGTTCTAACAGCTTGTCCGCTTTTTTTGTAGGTCTCCAAATTGATGTACTTGTGGCCTGATAATGTGGCAAACTTGTCTGAGCTCATCATGGTATGATATTAGATCGGATATTTTAGGATAAGATTTCTCAACAGACTTAAATAGAATTTGCCTTCATCAGATCTCGATCAAATTGGTTCAGGCAGATCCATTCAAGAATGCACTAAAACAACTTGATGATGCATGTTCAATTCTAAAAATTGACAAAGGCACCAGGGACTATCTTGCAGAGCCAAACAAAGTCTTGCGTGTAAAACTACCAATAAAGATGGACAACGGAAAAGTTCGAGTCTTTACTGGATTTAGGAGTCAGCACAACAACGATCGCGGTCCATACAAGGGAGGGATCAGGTACTTTGATCCAGAAGGCGGCGTTGACTACATGGAAAAGGAGGTCAAGGCGCTATCGTCTTGGATGACTTGGAAGTGTGCAGTAGTTGATGTTCCACTAGGTGGGGGAAAGGGCGGAATCTTCGTCAATCCTAAAAAAGAAAAACTATCTGTGGGCGAGCTCGAAAGACTGACTAGAAGATTTGCATTTGCAATATCTGAAATCATCGGTCCAACAAAAGACATTCCGGCACCTGACGTGTACACGACAGGCGTAGAAATGTCTCAGATAATGGATGTTTACAGCAAACTAAATGGCATGGGAAGCCAGCCTGGAGTAATCACGGGCAAACCACTATCACTTGGTGGCTCTCTTGCAAGAAACGTAGCGACAGGTCTTGGATGCGCATACTGTGTCCGCGAAGCTGCAAAGACAATCGGCCTCCGACTAAAGGGGGCAAAGGTTGTCATTCAGGGATATGGCAATGCGGGAACATTTGCTGCAGAGTACCTAGAGAAAATGGGTGCAAAAATAATCGCAGTAAGTGACACCAAGGGCTCTATCATAAATCCAAATGGACTAGACTCCAAAAAGGTACTAGAGTTCAAAAACAAGACAGGCTCAGTCGTTGGTTATCCTGGAAGCAAAAAGATCTCAACAGAACAACTGCTAACAACAAAATGTGATGTACTGGTTCCAGCGGCGCTGGAAAACCAGATCAATGCAGCCATTGCAAAGAAACTGCAATGTAAAATAATTGCAGAGGCCGCAAACGGTCCTACAATGCCGGAAGCAGACCCAATCATATATGGAAAGAAGATAATCGTCATTCCAGACATTTTGGCAAACTCTGGCGGTGTTTGTATCTCATATTTGGAATGGGTACAAAACAACATGGGCTACTACTGGTCATTTGATGAAGTAGCATCAAAGATGGAAAACCACATCACACGAGGATTCAGAGATACACTCGCTTTATCCAAAAAGCACAAAATCGACATGAGACGCGCAGCAATGGTTTTGGCAGTCGGTAGAGTTGTTGAAGCATTCAAAGCAAAAGGCCTTTGGCCATAAAATCCTCATTTTTCATTTTATAATACTAAAATTATGCCTAGATTAGGTTGATTCATGGCAAACAAGCACACCATCATAGTTGTAATATCAATAGCAGTAATTGTGGGCTCTTTGGGTTATTCATCGCTAAATGTGGTATCTGCTAAGAATCTCGAGTTTGGCTGGCCTGGCCAGTCGTTTGATTTTTTGGCGGCACTAACTGGCAAGACAATACATGTTTGTAATAATTCAGATCTTCCTGCAACATTTTCGCAATATTCCTTTACAATGATTTATGATGGTGATGATCTTGGCACGTACAGCACAGGCTCTGGCGGACTAAACCCTCACAGCGATGGCGTAGTGTTTGGAAAATTTGAATCAAAGGATGATAGAATGTCTGCATTGTTTTTCTCATTTTTGGATACAGAGATGGGTGGAACAGATGTTACTCGAATTAACAAGGACAAAATCATTGTCATAACAAAGCTAGACACCACCATACTTGGAGTGGTGCCATTTTCCATAACGGAGCAATATTCCGGCCAAGAGTTTTTGGATCTGATAAACAAAAAGCCAAGCTGTGATGTATGATGAAAAATGTCTTGGTAATCCAAAACGCAAGACTAGAGGGACCTGGCACCATTGGAGAACTGCTACAATCAGATGGATTCTCCATGCAAACAATACTTGCAAAAAAAGAAAAAATCCCACCATTAAATCATGATCTGGTATTAGTCCTTGGCGCACCAGAAAGCGCAAACGATGATCTCCCGTATCTCAAAGATGAGATGGTACTAATCAAAGAGGCAGCGCAAAAAAATATCCCCGCCCTTGGGATTTGTCTTGGATCTCAGCTAATGGCAAAAGCACTTGGGGCGCAAGTCTATGCAGGACCAAAAAAGGAAATCGGTTTTTACCATAACATCATACCTGATGAGAAATCGAGCCTGTTTTCTGGCATATCCTCGCCTTTTACTGTGTTTCATTGGCATGGCGACACATTTGATATTCCGCCCGGCGCTCACCGATTGGCTCATTCTGAATCATACAACCAGGCGTTTCGGTATGGTACTGCGGTTGGCCTGCAATTCCATCTTGAGGTAAACTCTGATATCGTCCAGTCTTGGCTTGATCACACACACGAGGATCTGCCAAAGTACATCTCACCGAGTGTAATCAGATCGGAGCTTGATCTGCACATTGGTATGGTCCAATCAAACATGAAAGCATTTTACAAAAACTTCAAGTCAGAATTTGGCCTCTGACACAAATTTAATATATTGAGCGAGGATGTGTCCGATCACCTAATGAACACACAGAAAATTTTTGATGAAACAATGAAAACAGATCACAAGGTTATCACTGAAGATGTCTCTAAATCAATCCTAAAATCATATGGAGTCAAGGTTCCACCATATGCATTGGCAAAGACTGCGGCAGAGGCAGTCAAGGCATCAAAGAAAATAGGCTTTCCACTGGTAATGAAAATTGTATCGCCACAAATCCTACACAAGACAGATGCAGGCGGAGTCAAAGTCGGTGTTGCAAACGCAAAAGAAGTCAAGACTGTGTTTAATCAAATTCTAAAAAATGTGAAAAAATACGACAAGAAAGCCGAGATCAAAGGCGTTCTCCTAGAGAAGATGGTCCCAAAGGGAGTTGAGATGATTGTCGGACTACAAGTAGACCCACAATTTGGCCCAGTGATAATGGCAGGCCTTGGCGGTGTAATGACCGAAATTTTCAAGGATGTAGCATGGAGAATGCTACCAATCACAGTAGCTGATGCAAAATCAATGATTGAGGAATTAAAGTCATCAAAACTATTCAAGGGCTTCAGAGGCTCCCCACCAATTGACCTCAACATGCTGGCACAAGCACTAGTCCAGATTGGAAAAATAGGCGTAGACAATGCTTCACATGTAAACAGCATTGACTTTAACCCAATAGTGGTATATCCAAAATCCTACTTTGTAGTTGATGCAAAAATAATACTTGCAAAAGAGGTAAACCAAAACGCCATATCAAAAGCAAAGCCAAATGCTGAATTCATGGAGAAGTTCTTTACACCACAATCCGTGGCGCTAGTTGGCGCATCTGCAACACCGGGCAAAGTCGGCAACTCTGTTTTGGACAGCCTGGCAAAGCATGACTATACCGGTAAGGTATACCCAATCAATCCTAAGGCAGAAGAGATCCTCGGTGTAAAGTGTTATCCTGCAGTTGATGCAGTCCCTGACGCAGTTGATCTTGTAGTAGTCTGTGTTGATCTATCCGTAACGGCTCCAGTTTTGGAGCAATGCGCAAAGAAGGGAGTTCATAATGTTGTAATTGTTTCCGGCGGTGGAAAGGAACTTGGTGGCGAACGAGCTGCATATGAGGCCCAAGTAAAAGAGTTATCTGAAAAACACAAAATAAGAATTATTGGTCCAAACTGCATCGGAATGTTCAATGCAGCAAACAGACTCGACTGCGCATTCCAAGGCCAAGAAAGAATGGTTCGCGCAAAGCTAGGAAATGTTGCATTACTATCTCAGTCAGGTACAATGGGAATTAGTTTCCTAGAGTCTGCTGACTCGTTTGGGTTATCAAAGATGGTCAGCTATGGAAACCGCTCTGATGTTGATGAAGCAGACATGATCTGGTATCTGGCAAACGATCCACAAACCAAAGTTATAGCACTATACGTAGAGGGATTTGGAGATGGACGCAAGTTCATTGAAACCGCAAAGCAGGTAATGAAGGAAAAGAAAAAGCCAGTAGTAATCTGGAAGAGCGGAAGAACCGAGGCTGGAGCAAAGCAGGCAGCATCCCACACTGGATCACTTGGCGGCTCTAATGCTATAATCATGGGCGCATTCAAGCAAGCTGGCATAATTTCAGTTGATAGTTACCAAGAATTAGTAGCAGTAACAAAGGCACTTGCATGGCAGCCAGCAGCAAAGGGCAACCGAGCTGCAATGTGCAGTAACGGAGCAGGTCCAATGATTGGAGGAATTGATCACTTTGAGCGATTAGGCCTCGAGCTTGCAAAGGTAAGCCAAAAGACACTAGATGAGATGAAGGCGCACTTTCCACCAACATATGTCATTGGCAAAGGAAATCCAGCAGACGTTACCGGCGGTGCAAATGCCGAGGACTATCGTTATACCATAGAGAAATTCTACGAGGACCCAAATGTCGATATCGTGATGCCTTGGTTTGTATTCCAAGACGATCCACTGGAGGAGACAATCATTGATCATCTGGCTAATTTCTCAAAGCAGCAGAAAAAGCCGCTGCTAGTAGGCGGAAACGGAGGACCATACACGGCCAAAGTATCCGCACTGATTGAAAAACAAGGCGTACCTGTCTATGATGACCTTCGAGACTGGGTGGCAGCTGCGTCAGCGCTTGCTCAATGGGGCAAGCACCTCTAAAGGTTTATTTCAAGCAGAAATTTTTCCAAACTCATGGCTTTAGTTACGACATCAAAATCAAACGGAATTACTACAGTCAAAATCAACAGACCAGACAAGCTAAATGCAATGAACATGGATGTTGCAAGAGAACTCGTCGCAGTCTTTACACAATTGGACACCGACGATGAGACCAAAGTAATCATCCTGACTGGTGAGGGCGAAAAAGCATTCTCGGCAGGTGCAGACATTGAATACATGTCAAAGATCACTGCAGACCAATCAGTTGAATATGCAAAACTTGGACAGCTAGTCACCAATACCGTGGAGCTAGTATCCAAGCCGACAATTGCGGCAGTAAATGGATTTGCATTGGGTGGAGGATGCGAGCTTGCAATGTCTTGCGATATTAGAATTGCAGCAGACACTGCAAAGATGGGCCAACCAGAAGTCACAATAGGAATTCCACCTGGATGGGGCGGAACACAACGACTAATGAGAATTGTTGGAATCGCAAAGGCAAAAGAACTAGTCTACACTGGTAAGATGATAAAGGCAGATGAGGCAAAAGAAATTGGTCTTGTCAATCAAGTAGTGCCATTGGCATCGCTAATGGAAGAAACACTAAAGATGGCAAACCAAATTGCAGCAAATTCCGTTTCTGGAGTGAAAATGTCCAAAATAGCAATCAACAAGGGACGCAATGCGGATCTTGATACGGGCCTTGGAGTAGAACTCTTGGCTTGGAGAAACTGCTTTACCGATCCTGATCGTGAAGCACGCATGACTGCATTTGTGAACAAGTCCAAAAAATAAGCTAAACCTAATTTTTCTTTATTCCTACTAGTTATGAGGTGAAAACCTTATTATAATTTGGAACGACTAGCACATCCATGGCAACTGAACAAACAGAAAAGCTCGTAACAATCACACCAAAAGCAGCGGAAAAGATTGCCGAGTTTATGAAAGAGGAAGCAGACAAGCCAGAATACCTACGAGTATATGTTCAAGGCGGAGGATGCTCAGGTCTATCCTATGGAATGGGCTTTGAGGCAAAGCCAGAAGAGGACGATTCCGTCATCGTAGAGCAAGGCGTCAAACTACTAGTTGACAGCTACTCACAAGAACACCTCAAGGGAGCAAACATCGACTACATCGAGTCTCTGATGGGATCCGGATTCAAGATTAACAATCCAAATGTTACAAAATCCTGCTCATGCGGACACTCTTTTAGCACCGAATAAACTCTTTATTTTCTCATTTTTGTATTGATCTTTGCCGAGCCTAGATCATGATAAGCACTTATATCTGTGATTGCAAAAGCCAAACCATTGAACTTTAGGAGGTATACTATCAATTGCCATCAGCAGGAATTGTCAAATATCACGTTAAGTTATCCTTTGATGTTGACGGACTGGTTGAAAGAGCAGATATCATAGGCGCAATCTTTGGCCAGACCGAAGGTCTGCTAGGCCCAGAGATGAACCTAAATGAACTGCAACGTCTTTCAAAAGTCGGACGAATCGAAGTAACTGCAACCAGCACTACAAACACTACTAAAGGTGATGCTCTTATTCCAATGAGCACTGATGTTGATACATCAGCACTAATCGCTGCTGCAATTGAAAGCATAGACAAAGTAGGTCCATTTGACTGCAAGTTCAAGCTAATCGCAATAGAAGATGTTCGTGCCACAAAAAAGGACGATATCATCAAGCGAGCAAAAGAGATCAAGCAGCAATGGGCAACAAAGACCATCTCAGAAGGCGATACCATGCTAAAAGACATCCACGAGGGAACATCTACATCCGGAAAACTAACCACATATGGTAGGGGAAAACTCCCATGCGGACAAGGCGTCTTTGACTCTCCTTGGATTATCCTAGTAGAGGGAAGAGCCGATGTGATCAATCTGCTTCGTGCAGGAATTGACAACTCACTTGCCATTGACGGCGCAAGAATCGACGAATCAATCCGTGATTTATGCGACCAAAAGGACAAGGTGATTGCATTTTTGGACGGGGATAGAGCAGGCGGATTCATCCTAAAGGAGCTCAAAAGCGTAGTCGACATAGACATCGTACATAGAGCACCAGAAGGAGTCGAAGTCGAAGAACTCACACCACAACAAATCACCGACATTCTAAAGGATACCATAGAAGAGATGAAAAATCCAAAGGCAAAGCCAACGCTTTCTGATCCAACAGACAAGCCAATGGCAGAGCTTGCAGAAAAGACATTCTCACAAATCAATGAAACTCTAGAAGCAATTGGATTAGACGCAGACAGAAAAGAGGTCTTCAAGGTACCAATTTCAGAACTTGTCTCAAAGCTTTCAGTACAATCCGGCATCAAATATCTGATACTTGACGGGATAGTAACCCAGAGACTGGTAGATGGCGCAAAGCAAGCAGGAATCGAGTGTGTCATTGGACACAGAGTAGCGAACCTGACTAACAAAGACGGCATAGCGCTCAAAACATTTACCGAACTCGGGGTCGCTTAAGATAAAATCTTAAACACTATCTTTTTTATTTTTAAAATAATGTCAGAGCTAAAAATCCAGCACCTAATCACGCTAACCGAACTATTATCAAAAGGTGCAAAGAACAACTTTATCCCAATCACCACATCCACTCTGGGCAAAAACATACACAAGTCCCAGCAGGCAGCCTCAAAACACCTACTGGAACTAGAAGAGGGCGGATTTATCTCCAGAATAATGTCTGGCAGAAAGGTCTCAGTCAAGCTAACGCAAAAGGGATTTGATCAAATTTCTGATTTGTATAATTTGCTAAAGAACAGCTTAGAATCTGTCCCATCTACGATTGATCTGTCTGGTGTGTTAGTTGCTGGAATGGGGGAGGGAAAATACTACATGTCACTCAAGGGCTATACAAAACAATTTGCGCAAAAAATTGGATACGTGCCATTTCCAGGAACACTGAATGTCAAGCTGGACAAAAAAGAACACATCGAATCGCTACGCCAACTGAACAATCTGGATGGAACAAAAATCGACGGCTTTTCTGATGGCAAGCGAACATATGGATGGGTCAAGTGCTTTGCCTGCAAGCTGAATGGTAAGGTCGATGCTCAGTTAATCATACTAGAGAGGACTCACCATGATCTGTCTACTATAGAATTAATATCAAAACTTGAGATACGCAAAAAACTTGGACTAAAGTCAGGCTCGTCAATATCGATTAAAATTACACTCTAGATTCCGTGTAGGGCTTCGCCGTATTCTTTTTCTATTTTGGAGCTGGAATATTCCGGAATTGGGGATTGCAGTCTAGCTACTCGTACATTCAATCCAATCACTTTGCATCCGTCTGTGATGAATTTTTCCTGGTGAACCTGATCATAACCCAGCGCGATTATATCTGGTCTAACAAGGGACACTGTCTTGAAAATGTCCCCCTCCTTTCCTACCAGGCACAAGTCCACTGTAGATAATGCACCGATGAGCTCTTGTCTTTGTGTTTCTGCGTGCAGTGGTCTGCGCTTTTTCATTTTTACTGCAGTATCGCCAGTTGCAATAACTACAACCAGTACATCGCCTAGTGCCTTTGCTGCATTTAGGGTGTAGATGTGGCCTGGATGTATGATATCAAAGACACCACCAGCCAATACAACATGCAATGAGGTTCTGCCAAACTCTGTCAGCATTCCGCTTTCAGATAACAGCAGATTTTTTTTCAGGGCATCGATTCTGTCATTGATGTATGTCTCTGAGAGATTTGTCTTTTTGATGCAATGTGTGATTGGGTTCTCGCCAGTTATTGAGCAAACATAGAAAGATGTGAGTATTTTTTTATCGATAATATCCAAAGCATTACTCCTGTGTATTCATCATTTTTAATCCGTTCTATGGAATTTCCGGCTCGATTCCCTTTGCTATTCGCAGCGCATCCACCAAACCATCGGCATATCCAATTGATAATATGGCAAGCTCATCTTGGCCCTGAGAATAGAATCGCTCTGCGTCCTTGATGTACAAGTCTGCATTTTCCAATACTCCGGCAAATTCCTTTGAGTCCTTGTAGTATGGTGTTATCTGGTCTAGTGCGCGTCGGACCATTGGGATGTACTTTTTCATCATTTGTGCAGATATCTTTTCTATTTTTGGGGTGTTGTCCTCTGGTGGCTCAATGCATTCTGCTAATACCTTTAGTGCATCTGACTCTGTAAAGTGCATCATACCTGGAATAATGATAGTGTGTGGTGCTTCACCAAAGTCTGTTTTGGATAGTGAGGAGAATTTCCCTGCAATTATCTTTTGATTGTCTTGGCCAATCCTTGATGCAACTATTCCATAGGTGTCATCTGAGAAGACCTTTCTTGCCTGCTCTTTTTCCTGGACTTTGAGGCTGGCAATTGCGTCCTTTGGGTCCAAAAAGAAATTCTTGTTTTGGTTCCATTCTAATAATACGATGGTGTGGTTGCCAAGCTTTAGGTTCTCAAATATTGTATAGTATGCAGTAGATGATGATATGCCACTCATTATGGTGACTGTCTTTCCTACTTTGTAAAAGTGCAAACCACACTCGCCAATCAGAGATGTAATGGCAGATGATCCGTGGATGGTGTCTGTTTTGATATCATCAGAGATTGCACGAATTCGCAATTCTATGTGCGTGGTTGCAATGTATGGATCTCCGTATGATAACAATGCTACCTGCTTTGTCTTTGCAGCCTCTAGGATTTCCTTTCCGTCTTCGACTAGCCATCTTGGGGCAAGCTTGAATTGGCCCTTTGTTAGTTGTTCTAGGAATTTGGTTTCATGTTCTTTCATTGGACTAGTAAACTGCTCAAAATACACCACACCTGATTCTGAAATTATTTTTTTTATTTTATCCGATAATGCTTCGGCTCCGCCAATTCCTAGGCCTACAAACCAGAGCATTACTTTTCGCTTTTGGAATCGTGCAGTCGTTTTAGATGATGCAGCGTATTTCTGATAACCTCAATTCCTCTTAGGTATTCATTCATAGAGACTCGCTCATCTATAGTGTGCGATGCGTGTGGGTCTCCCGGACCATATGTTACCACTGGGACATTCCATAGCGTGCCAATGATGTTCATGTCTCCAGTCCCTGTCTTTCTAATTAGGGCTGGTCTTTTTCGCTCTACATCCATTACACCCAGAGTAAATGCGCGCACCAAAGGCGAGTTCATTGGCGCCTCAAAGGGTTCGGTCTCATCAATCACCGAATACATTGCCTCCACTTGCTGCTTGTTTGCAAGCTCACTCACCTTGGTAGAAATCTTTTCCCCCACTGCCTTGCAGTTGAGCGTAACTGGAATTCTAATGTCCATTATGGTATTGCATTCCTTTGGAGTTACGTTGTGAGAGTCACCACCTTTGATCTCAGTAATGGTGGCAGTAAGCATCATTCCTTTTGATTTTCCTTCCTGGTTTTCCTCCAGTGCCTTTTTGAGCTCGCTTGTAAACTTCATGGCTTCCTCGATTGCATTCTTTGCAAGCCAGGGGGCAGATGCGTGTGCAGAATCTCCCACATTGACTTTGAGGTTTATTGCAATTCTTCCCTTGTAAGCTATTGTGACATTGGTGATGCCGCTTGGCTCGCCAAACACTGCATAGTCAATGTCGAGCTTTTGCTTTGCCAGATTTTTAATTCCGGTTGCGTTTCCTTCCTCATCTACTGCTCCTACAAAAATTATGGTGCCATTGTTTTTTTGTAGAGTGGATGCAGCTAGTAGCATTGCCATCAGTGGGGCCTTTGCGTCCGATGCTCCGCGTCCATACAAAAAATCACCCTCCTTTCTTACCTTGACCTTTCCTGGAACTGTATCCATGTGGCCGCACAACAAGACTCGCGGCGAGCCGGAGCCAATTGTTGCAATAAGATTTCCTACCTCATCAATTTTGATACTATCAAATCCTAAATCATCGCACTTGTCTGCCAGAAATTCTGCCATTGGCTTTTCAGCTAGTGATGGTGTGTAGAGTCTGAGTGCCTTTTCTAGCATCTTTATCGAGAATCTGGGGGTTATAGTAAATGACGAGTCCATTTTTTATTTTCCTGATTTTACTGCGTATTCTAAAATCTTTCCAGCAATGTCCACGCCTGTCACTCGTGCTACGTTTCGATATTCTGTGGTATTGTTGATTTCATGAACCACCAAGCCTCGCTCTTTGCTCTCCATTAGATCAATTCCTACTATTTGGCCCTTGACAGAGTCCTTTGCCTTGATGCATATTTCTTCCAGTTCTGGGGTTATTTCGCATATTTCGGCAGTACCTCCTAGGTGTGTGTTTGTCTTCCAGTTTTCTGTAGTGGAATTGCGATATATTGCACCCTCTACCGTATCACCAATCACTATGGCTCGGATGTCTCGTGGCGGTCTTTGCACAAATTCCTCCAAATAATGAATCTGGTAAATTGGATACATTTTCTCTCGCTCTTCTATGATTCCTTCGGCGGCTTCTTTGTTGTTTAGTCTCTGGACCATTCTGCCCCAGCTTCCGACGGTTGGCTTGATCACCTTTGGATAGCCGATTTCATCCAGTGCAGTAAGTGCCGAGTCTTTTGAAAATGCCACACTGACATACGGTGTTTCAATTCCTACGTTTTTTAGTAACATGTGCGTGAAGAGCTTGTTGCCTGCATAAACTCCGCAATACAAAGAATTGATAACATTGGCACCCATTCCCTCCAATGCAGCAGTTGCGTGCAGGTTTCTGTAATAGCTGACACATCTTTGCAGTACTGTTTGGTATTGGGATTTCTTATCTACATCTAAAACAAGGCTCTTACAATCTACCATCTCGATTTTGATGCCCATCTTGGTTGCAGCTTCTGTCAGGGCTTTTTCTTCTGGTCGAATTGTGTCGTAGAGAACCGTTATCGGGGAGCTCACTGGCCCCAGTCCTCTCCGACGCTTTGAGCTGGTTTTAGCCCAAATCCGCCTGAAGATTTGATTATCTCAAAGCTTGCGCCGCAATCGGGACAAGTTACAAGCTCGCCTTCTAGGGCATCACTTGGAATTGAAATATCTGAATCACATTCAGCACATTTTGCCATGGTTAATCCTTACTGCTTTTTGCGTCATTAATTATCTTTCTTTCAAGCTTACCATCAAGTGGGATTTCCAATAGGTCCCCCATTCTGAGGTTTTTAAGCCCGGCAGCAACTGCCTTTGCCTGCTCGTCGTTTTTTGGCAAGCCAAGCAATGACATCAAATATGCTGATCCGCCCTTTCCAGCTAATTCTCCAAAGACTATCTTGCGTCTATTCCCTACCACTCTTGGCGGAATTGGCTCATAGGCTGCGGGATTTCTGAGTATTGCAGACAAGTGAGTTCCTGCCTTGTGCTTGTAGGCAGTTGGCCCAACAAGTGGCTTTGAGTCATATGGTACAATTCCGGTATATTCCTCAATTAGTCTGGATAGGTCAGTTAGCATGTCTAGTCTGAAATCATTTGGTGACTTGTAAAGATAGGTCATGGCAACTGCGACTTCTGCCAGCGATGGGATTCCTGTTCTTTCTCCGACACCATCAATTGTGGTGTGGATTTGATCTGCTCCTGCATCAACTCCTGCAAATGCGTTTGCTACTGCCAGTCCTATATCATTGTGACAGTGAACATCAAGTGGCACTTTGATCTTTTCTTTGACCATTTTAACAAAATTGAACATGCCTTTTGGTCTCATTATTCCAACGGTATCTGGCAGACTGATTCTGTCCACTCCAGCTTCCTCGATTGCCTTGCAAACTTTGAGTAAGAACTCTGGATCTGCTCGAGAGCCATCCTCTACGGTAAATCTCATCTTTAGTCCATGAGACTTTGCATACTCGACTGTTTCTACTGCACGTCTTAGTGCTTCCTCTCGAGTGATTCTGAGCTTGTCCTTTAGGTGAATGTCTGATATTCCAAGATATGTTGCAGTCCACTTTGGATCACACTTTAGTGCGACATCAACGTCTTCTTTTAGTGCACGAACGTGTGCTACAATGTCTGCTTTGAGGCCTTGCTTGATGATTGTCTTTGTCGCCTCAAAATGATCCTCTGATACTACTGGTGAAATTTCAATTTGGTCTACGCCAAAATAATCAAGCATCCATGCAATTTGGATTCTCTGCTTGTTGGTAAATGTGACTCCTGGGTGCTGCTCTCCTTCCCTTAGTGTACTGTCCAGTACGTGGATTCTTCGCGGCTTTTTGTCGTACTCGTTGTACAGATGTGCGTAATAGTTTGGGTCACTCATTTGCAGAGATAGCAAGCCGCAATACCTGTTATAAACATATTCGTACTAAAAGCGGCTAGTATCAGAGATTTATGGTTATTTTTCGGCTAAAAGCAGAGAAAGTAGTTCGATTTTCGTCTCAGGTTACTTCGCGTAGAATGATGACTGTGTTGGTGTCTGATACGCCTGGTACCTTTCGGAGTGCGTCAATTGCTAGATTAATCTCTGTAATGTTTGGCGATGAGATTATCACTGCAATGTCGTACTGTCCTGTGATTTCGTACACTGTCTTTACGCCATCCAGCTTGGTTAGTCTTGCTGAAACCTTGGATGTGTCCATGGATGACTCTACTGAAATGAGAACAATCGCCTTGGTAGAGTTTTGCTCACCGATTTCGATTGTGAATTTTTTAATTATCTGGGCATCTGTTAGGTTTTTGACTCGACGCCTTACCGCTGACTCTGATAGCTTTAGCTTTTTGCCAATATCTACAAAGGATTCTCTGGAATCATCCCGCAAGATTCTAAGAATCTCATCATCTACGCTATCCTTGTGCATTCTTTCGTCTCTCCGACTCCTTGGTAAATAATCGGTCCAGTACCTCTAATACTTTTGTTATTTCTGCTTCTGACATTACTAGTGGTGGTAGGAATCGCAGTATGTTTCTGCCCGAATATAACAGTAAAACACCTTCTGCAATACCATCCATCAAAATGTCCTTGACCTCAAACTTCATCTCTACTCCAATCATCATACCTTTGCCACGGACCTCTCTGATGATATTGTGCTTTTCTCTTAGCTTTTCCAGTCCATCTCTGAATATTCTGCCCACTCTTGCTGCATTGTCCACTAGTCCGTCTTGTGTTAGTGCTTGGATAGTTGCAATGCCGGCTGCACATGATAATGGGTTTCCTCCAAATGTTGAGGAATGCTCACCCTTGCTCATTGCAGCCAAAATGTCTGGTCTAGTCAAAGTGGCACTCATTGGAACACCACCTGCAATTCCTTTTGCTAAGCATATGATATCTGGTGTCGTATTCCAGTGATCACACGCCCACATCTTGCCTGTTCTGCCAAGACCAGCTTGGATTTCGTCAAAGATTAGCAGGATTCCGCGCTCATCACAAAGCTTTCTGACATCTTGCAAAAATCCATCTGGAGCTACATTGATTCCACTCTCTCCCTGAATTGGCTCCATTATCACAAATGCCGTATCGCTATCGATTTTTGTTCTCAGTGCTTCTATATCGCCAAATGGGGAGAATGCAACTTTTTCCACTAGTGGCATGAATGCTTTACGATATTTTGGATTAAACGTAACTGATAATGATCCTAGTGATTTTCCATGGTATGATCCATTCATTGCAACCATTCCGGATTTGCCTGTGAACTTTCTTGCAAACTTGATTGCAGCTTCGACTGCTTCGGTTCCGCTGTTTCCAAGATGAACTTGGGTTAGACCCTTTGGTGCAATCTTTATGAGATTCTCTAAAAATTCTTCTCTTGTTTTGTTGTACAGTGAGGTGTGAACTGTGATGATCTTATCCAATTGTGCTTTGAGTGCAGCAACAACTCGTGGATTTCTGTGACCAACTAAGGCAACTCCGTATCCGCCCATGCAATCAATGTATTCTTTACCATTAATGTCGTAGAGTTTTGCGCCTTCCCCTCTCTCTATTGTGACTGGGAATCTTTGGTATAGGCTACCAAGAAAATTGTCTTCACTCATTTTGAAATCACTGTGCATTTTGTGTGAGAAATTGCCGCTGATATAGGATTTTCGCGCTGACCATTGCCAATTAGTGCCTCTTTTACTCCCATGTCTAGGGCTTCGGTTGCAGCTAGGATCTTTTTCTCCATTCCAAAGCCTACCTTTGGTCTGATCTCCTTGGCTTCGGCATTTGTCATCTTTTCGACTAGCCTGTCATTCATCAAAAGGCCATCCACATTTGTCAAAAATAGGATCTTGTCGCTCTGGATGGCGCCAGCCACATTTGCTGCCGCCCTATCACCATCAATGTTTAGCATATCAAATTCCTTGCTCATTGCAATTGGGGATACTACTGGCGTGTAGCCCTTGTCTAGGAGCATCTTGAGCAGCTCTGAATTTACCTTGGTTACCTTACCAGTATAGCCACCATCAATAATCTGTTTTCTGCCCTTTTCATTCACTATGACTAGCTTTTCCTTTCGCTCTGCTAGAAATATCTGGCCGTCAATTCCACTAAGGCCTACTGCATTGATTCCGTGCTTTTGGAGCATTTGCACAATTGCCTTGTTTATCTTACCTGACATTACCATGGTGAATATCTCTGCGGTTTCCTTGTCTGTGTATCGAGATTTTATTCCACTAGGAGATACTACGAATCTTGGCTCTTTTCCTAACAACTCGCAGGTCTTGGTGACTTCTTTTCCTCCACCATGCACTAAAATAACTCCTTCTTGGTCTGCGACTTTTTTAATATCTGATATGGTGCTTGGATGAAGATTTTCTACGACGCTTCCGCCGATTTTAATTGTAATCATTTTTCTAAACTGGGGTTAGTGGCGAATATCTGAGGCCATCCATTTCATCAAAGCCTGACATTACGTTCATGTTTTGAATGGCAGAGCCTGCTGCACCCTTCATCAAATTGTCTGATGCGGATAGTGCGACCAATCTATGATTGTCCTCATCAATGTCAAATCCAATATCACAGAAATTAGATCCTACTACGAACTTTGGATCTGGGAACTTGTAGAGTCCTTTCTTGTCGCGAATCAATCTGATGAATCTTTCATCTTTGTACATTTCGCGATACATCTTCCATAGCTCAATCTCAGTCACTTCTCTGTTTAGGAACGTGTGGTTTGTGCACAAGATTCCACGGACAATATCTACTGCGTGTGGGCTCATTGATACCTTGATTGGTTTTCCCGCAATTTCTGATAGTTCTTGTTCAATCTCACCCGTGTGTCTGTGCTTTGCTGGCTTGTATGGTCGAATTACACCTGAACGCATTGCATGATGTGTGCCTGCAACACTGCCTGCACCTGCACCAGATGAGCCGATTTTAGAGTCAACTACGATATGCTCTGTGTCGATAATGTTGTTTTTGATTAGTGGTGCTATAGCTAGTATTGATGTCACTGCCATGCATCCAGGACATGAAACAAGTTTAGCATCCCTGATTTTTTCTCTGTGCAACTCTGGCACACCAAAGACTGATTTTTCCAAATACTCTGGGTGTGGGTGCTCCCATCCATACCATTTTCCATATGCATCCTTGTTGTGCAATCTGTAATCTGCTGATAAATCGATAACCTTGAGGCCTCTGTCGTATAATGCCTTGACAATCTCTGTTGCGGTTCCGTGTGGAACTGCAGTAAATACCAGGTCACACTTGTCTGTCATTCTGTCATAGTCTAATTCCGAGAATGTCATCTCTGTGAATCCCTTTAGTGCCGGTTGGACTCGGTGCAAATATTCCCCAACATACTGTCGTGATGTAACTTGGGTGATCTCTACTTTTGGATGTGTGACCAAAAGACGTAGCATTTCTCCTCCGACATAACCGGAAGCTCCGACTACTCCTACTCGCAACATGTTCCTACACTGAATGCGGTATAATTTATTGTATTCTGATGTAGAAAAAAATTTATTCAATTTCATATAGCTCAGTTTTTG
Organism: Candidatus Nitrosotenuis cloacae; assembly: GCF_000955905.1. Lineage (GTDB taxonomy): Archaea > Thermoproteota > Nitrososphaeria > Nitrososphaerales > Nitrosopumilaceae > Nitrosotenuis > Nitrosotenuis cloacae. The sequence goes on from NZ_CP011097.1 coordinate 509,458, forward strand.
TTGGCAAAATCTGATCGCGATTTAGTAAAAAAACGAAAGGCCGACTATAATCGAAATAGATACAAAAAAGACCCGGCATTCAAGGAACGACTAAAAGAGTCATACAAAAAGTGGTATGCAAAAAACAAAAAATCTGTAGTTGAGCGAGTTTCTACAAATCATCAGAAAAATCACTCGGATTACTTACAATATCAAAAAGAACACTATCGATATCTCAAGTACAGAAGAAAGTATGCATCAAAGAGTGGCTAGAATTATTTTCTGATTTGTGAGGCTGCGAATTTTACCATTTCCTGTGGGATGTTTTTCTTGGCAACTCGCGCCAATCCCTTGAACTCTACTGTGTTGTTTACCTCATGACAAACCAATCCGCGAGCTTTGTCTTCCATAAGATCAATTCCTAGAATTCCGCCGCCAACTGCATTTGATGCCTTGAGGCAAATGTCTTCCACTTCTGGTGTAATTTCACACAGTTCTGGGTCGCCACCTAATGCGATGTTTGTCTTGAAATCGCCTTGGGACTTGCGATACATTGCAGCAACTACCTGATCCCCTACTGTGATGGCTCGAATGTCGCGTGGCGGTCTGTCTATCATTTCTTGTAAATAGTAAATTCTATCATGTGAACCATCCTCGATATCACGCATCTCAATTATTGCTTCGGTAGTGTCTTTATCACGCAATGGCATTACGCCTCTGCCCCAGCTTCCAATTACTGGTTTTATTACAATTGGATAGCCCACCTTTTCGATTAGATTCATTGCCTCCTCTGATGAGAATGCAAAATACGTCTTGGGTGTTGGAACACCTGATTTTTTTAGTAAAAGTGATGTTACCAGCTTGTTTCCGCAATTGTCTGCTACTTTGTGTGAATTTATGACTGGAATGCCCAGAAATTCTAGGCACGATGTAAAGTGCAGCCCCCTAAAGTAACTGACACATCTTTCCAGGACCACATCTCCAAAGTCAACATCGGTTTTCTTGCTTTCGGTGCTTAGCTGAGTAATCTTTGCATCCAGCATTATTGTATCGAATCCGAGGCTGGCAGATGCGTCTTGCAGCATCTTTTCCTCCAGTCTTATTCTATCAAATACGATACAGACTCTGGACAACTATTCTCCCCAGTCTTCTCCAACACTTTCTGCTGGTTTTAGCTGAACGTTAGCGCCTTCTTTTTTTGCTATTTCAAAGTCTGCGCCACATTCTGGGCAAGATACTATCTCGCCTACAGCTGCGTCCCCTGGGATATTGATTCCTGCGTCACATTCTAAACAATTCATTACGATCCTTCTCACCTCTTGTTTGATAATTTATTAGCTTCTGTTGTTTGCAGTCCCCACAGCTCAACAAAGCCGGTTGCCTTTCTTTGATCAAAGGCAGATCCCTTGCCGTAGGTTGCAATGTTATGACTATACAAAGAGTACTTGGATTTTCTTCCAACCACTCGGAAGCTTCCCTTGTATAGTTTTAGCTTGACTGTTCCAGTTACCACCTTTTGTGACTGGTCGATGAATTTGTCCAAATCTCGTTTTAGCGGGTCTTGCCACAATCCGGAATATGCAAGCCAGGTCCACTCTTGGTCTACCATACTCTTGAATTTGTTTTGGTGTTTTGTGTGCACCATTTTTTCTAAATCCGAATGAGCCTCAATTAGGCACAAGGCAGCTGGTGTTTCATATACTTCACGAGACTTGATACCTACGACTCGGTCTTCGATATGGTCTACTATTCCCACACCACACGAGCCTGCAACCCTATTACAATATTCTATTAGCTTGATTGGTGACATTCTCTTTTTGTCTACTGCAACTGGGATTCCCTGGTCAAATTCAATCTCTAGGTATCTTGCCTTGTCTGGGAGATTCTTTGTCTTGACCCAGATGAATGCGTCGTCTGGCGGTTCATTGTATGGGTCTTCCATGTCTCCGCCTTCGATTGCTCGTCCCCAAAGGTTTTGATCAATAGAGAATTTCTTTGATACCGAATCAATTGGAATGCCGTGCTTGTTTGCAAATTCCAGTTCTGTGGTTCTATCTAGATTTAGGTCACGAATTGGTGCAATTATTGGGAGATTAGACCCAGAACCAAACGTAACATCAAATCTTACTTGGTCGTTTCCTTTGCCCGTGCATCCATGTGCCAGTGCGTCGACTTTTTCTTTTTTGGCTACTTCTAGTACCTTCTGTGCAATTAGTGGTCGTGCAAGTGAGGTTGCTAGACAGTATTTTCTTTGGTATAATGCATTTGCTTTGATTGATGGATGAATGAAATCATCGACAAACTCTTTTTTTGCATCAATATTGTAATGTCGTAAAACGCCCAGGTTCTTTGCCTTGGCTGCAATTTTTTTCTGGTCACTACCCTCTCCTACATCTACTGTTACGGTAATGACATCCATTCTGTGCTTTTCTTGTAAATATTTGATAACAACAGAAGTGTCCAGTCCGCCGGAAAAAGCAAGCACTGCTTTTTGTTTCATTAGAGCTTTTTCGTGATATGATTTGCATTTATCTTTTATGCTGATCTGGTTTTGAAATTTTCCGGATGAGAAAAATTTTCATTTTATGATTTTGGAAAAAATACTCGAGCCAAAAAATTAGCTATAGCTGCAGCTAAAATCCGATCACTATTTAACCAAAGTTTCATAACGCTGTTTTATGAAAATTCTGCCTTTGGCTGGTGCAGCAGTTGCGGCAATAATTGCAATTTCTGTTGTTTCTAGTATAGTTTCCTCTAATGATTCTGAGAAAAATCAGGTCAGGGTGGCATTTTTTGCAAATATCTCGCATGCCGTACCAATAGTAGGAATAGAAAATGGTTATTTTGAGCAAAAACTAGGCGAGATGCAAATCAAGACCAAAATAGTCGACAGCGGGCCCGAGGCAGTAGAGGCGTTATTTGCAAATTCAGTTGACTTGGCGTATCTTGGACCTGCGCCGTTTGTGAATGGCTATGTCAAGTCTGGCGGCCAGGGAATAAAGATACTGACTGGGGCTGCCAATAATGGGGCAAGCTTTGTCATCCAAAAAGACTCGGGGATTCTGGCACCTTCTGATCTGGCAGGAAAAAAAATAGCAGCACCATTCATTGGAAACACACAGGATGTTTCCTTACGTAACTATCTTGATGAGAATGGCCTCCAATCAGCTGAAAAAGGCGGCAATGTCGTAATATACAATATAGCAAATGCCGAAATCTATACCATCTTTGCAAAAGGAGACATCGACGCTGCATGGGTTCCAGAACCGACTGCCACTATGCTAGTTGAGCAGCTGGGAGGAATAAGACTATTCCAAGAAGAAGATATTTGGCCGACAAAGAAATTTCCATCCGTTTTGCTTGTGGGGCGGGCTGATTACATTGAGAAACATCCTGATATAATAAAAAAATGGCTTGAAGCACACGACCAATCCATATCTTGGATAAATCAAAATCCAAACCAAACCGAATCAACATACATCAAATTTTACAAGGATCATACTGGCAAAGCCCTCAAAGAAAACATTGTTCACAATTCCTTTACCAAAATCATATACACATCAGAGATTGATTCTGATGCAATTCGCATATTTGCAGAGCGTGCTTATTCACTTGGATATCTGGGACGCCATGGATACAATCTAGATGACATTTATGCAAAGACAATGGAGATCATACCATGGCAAAGCTAGAGGCAAAAAATATTGTCAAGTATTTTGAGCATGACGGGCAGCCACTAAAGGCGCTTGGCGGAATCAACTTTACCGTAGAGGATGGCGACTTTGTGTGCTTGGTTGGACCATCCGGATGTGGCAAGTCTACGTTTCTAAGAATTGCAGCTGGCCTGCAAAAGCCAGACGAGGGCCAAATCCTCCTTGATAATCGACCAATAACAAAGACCGGACCTGACAGAATAATGGTATTTCAGGAAGGTGCACTGTTCCCATGGCTAAAGGTGCGAGACAATGTTGAATTTGGATTAAAGATAGCTGGCATTCCAGAATCAGAGCGACACGAAATCTCTGATAGATATCTGGACATGATGCAGCTCACAAAGTTTGCGAATTCGTATACGTACCAGCTCTCAACTGGGATGCGACAACGTGTTGCAATTGCCAGAGCACTAGTGATGGATCCTGAAATCTTACTGATGGATGAGCCATTTGCAGCACTTGATGCTCAGACTCGCGACTTGTTGCTAGTGGAAATGCAAATGATTTGGCAAAAGACAAAAAAGACCATCGTATTTGTGACACACAGCATTTCGGAATCTACTGTTCTGGGCAACAAGGTTGTAGTGTTTACACATCGTCCTTCTACAATTAAGAAAATCATCCCAATAGATCACAAGAGGCCTCGACTTGTAGAAGATGAGGGATTGATTCCATACCAAAAAGAGATCTCTGCATTGCTAAGGCCTGAAGTAAAGGCAAAGGAGGACTCGTCTTGAAAATAAACTCACTTGCAAAAAAGATCATGTTCTATGTTGGTATTGTCTTGGTATGGCAGGCCTTTGATGCAGCAAATGTTTGGCCAGACAGCGTATTTCCATCACCATATGAGGTGGCAGAAGATCTTTGGTATGGTGCAGCAAATGGTACGTTGTGGATTGGAATAGGAACCAGCCTTTGGAGATTGGTAGTGGGATTGTTGATTGCCATAGCCGGTGGCATGACACTTGGAATATTCATGGCGCGAGTCAAGACGGTAAATGAGACAATTGGCTCTATTATTCTGGGATTGCAGTCGATTCCGTCTGTTGCTTGGGCACCACTTGCAATTGTGTGGTTTGGTCTGACTGATGCTGGAATTATTTTTGTCACAGTCGCTGGCGCACTATTTGCAGTTACCATCAATACGTATACTGGCGTGAAAAGCATCAATCCTGATTTCATCGCAGCCGCTCAGAATATGGGTGCAAAAGGCGAACAACTAATCACAAAGGTCTTGATTCCAGCTGCATTTCCATACTTGATAACTGGATTCAAGCAAGGTTGGGCGTTTGGCTGGCGTGGTGTGATCGGCGCTGAGCTGTTGTTTTCTTTTTTGGGTCTTGGATTTTTGCTAAACGTTGGGCGTCAATTATCTGATGTCTCACAGGTGATTGCAATGATGTTGATAATTATGATAATTGGAATTGTAATTGATGGATTGATCTTCAAGAAATTAGAAGACAAAGTCATGGCAAGATGGGGCTTGCGATGATCTTTATTTGTGAGTTATTATGAATGCTCTAGTTTTTGCGCTGACATCTGTTTTTGTTCTAATCTTGATATCGAATACTGCATATGCTCAAACTAGTACGCCAATACAATATGACGTGGACATAACACTGATTGACATTGGTGAAATCAATACCAAAGAGGGTTCATATGATTTGAAATTCTTACTGACATTGTCTTCTGATGATGTTGAGTTTACAACAATGGAAAAGCTACCTGTAATTGATTTTGTAAACGGTGATCTTGATGAAGACATTGTGGTGGAATCCATAGAACCACACAGATATTCTTTTGAGGTTGATGGAAAATTCTTCAACGACATGTCTTTTCGCAACTATCCATTCTCACCAATTGATCTTTTGATCAAAATAGAGCCAGAATATCAGACAATTGATCAGGCAGAATTTACCTCTACACATTTGGATAAACTGTCCACAAAATATGGCGACCATATCCCTGGCTGGATTTTGATTGGAGTAAATGACTCTATAACGTCAGTCGTGGATGTAAATGGTAGAACTCACTCTCATTATGTTGCCGCCTTTCATTTAGAGAGGCCATTTCTATCTAATTTCTTTACAAAACTATTCCCGATATTTATTATGGTCTCAATTGTAATCTTTGCGTTCATACAAAATCCAAAACAGCATAAAATGGCTGAAATCGGAATCGGGATGTTTCTCTCACTAGTCTTTCTACATGCTGCATTTCTGGGAGCAGACTTGCCACCACTTGACTATCTGACAATGCAGGACAAGATCCTAATTGTAAGCTATGTTACAATTCTATATGCATTATCAGAAGAAATCATCCAGCAAAGATACAACAAGGAAAGCAATGCAGAGCGTGCACTAAAAATAAACCGAAAGATGCTAAAGTTTTTGCCAGTAATTATGATAGTGTCTGCACTCGCACTCTTGTTCCTCTAGTTACCCGTAGAGTTTGTTTGGGTAGGATTTGATTCTGTTTCTGGCTGAGTTTGCTCTTGAGGAACAGATTCTATAGTGCTGTCTGGAATTGATTCTACTTGAGGTATATCAGTAGAATTTGATTGAATTGGGTCTGGAGCGGGCGTTTCTCTCGGTGTATCTAATACTGGTGCTTGTGTAGAGTTGGTGTTTTGTAATGTGGTTGACACATCATTGTTTTCACAGCCTTGTGTTGTAGCAGAGACGTCACTGCATACATCGTCGTGGATTCCACCTTGTATGGTATCTTGACCTTCTCCACCCGTAATTACATCTTGACCACTGTTTCCAGAAATAGTATCATCTCCGTGACTGGCATCTATGGTGTCATTTCCTGGACCACCAACTATTCTGTCATCTCCATGACCAGCGTCTACTACATCGTGGCCGTCTTGGCCGTAAATCCTGTCATCACCACTGTTACCCTGAATGGTGTCATTTCCTGGACCACCAAAGACTCTATCATCGCCATCCCCACCAATAATGCAATCGTCTCCTCCATTTCCTTGGATGGTATCATGGCCACCATTGCCAAGTATGAGATCTGCCTGATCAGTACCGATCAGTGTATCGTTTCTGTCTGTTCCTTGTATAACTTTGGCAAAATAATCCTGCGTATGACCACAATACAATTCTGATGTATTGTTGTTTTTTGCTGTGTCGACTAGGGGTTGTTTTACAGGTGATGGCGTATTTGTCAGGGTTGGCAATGTGACAGATTTCCCATCCACATTTTCAATGGGGCAGCAACTCTCAATTGATCCATGATTGTTGTCTATTGTGCCGATATTGATTAGAGTGCCGTCATTTTTGATATCGCCGTTATTGTAAATTCCATTTGATACATGGTCTGTCTTTACACCAGAATTGTTGATTGTTCCAGAGTTTGTAATGCTTGCCATCCTACCAGCAGCGCCATTTTGTATTATTCCCGAATTTGTAATGATGTTGGTGTTTTGTAAAATGTTGTTATTGATAATAGAGCCCACATTTGTAATCGTACCGGAACTGGTAATCGTACCTGTGTTTTCAATTTGCCCTGATCTTTCTGTTATGGCATTTGTAATCACACCAGAACTATCTAGTGTACCGGAATTGGAAAACTCACCGGTATTTGTTATAGTACCAGAATTAATCATTGCAGCAGAGTTTGTAAGTTTGCTACCATGGCCAGAATTGTTAATTGTCCCATAATTGGTTAGTGTTCCAGAATTACTCATTTTACCTAGTTGATTTGTAATCATGTCATAATTATTGAAAATATTGGTGTTTGTAAATTCCTGGCTATTGGTAATGGTTCCGTTATTTGCAAATACTCCATCATTTCTGAGAAATCTATAATTGGAGATTACTCCATCATTAATGATCATACCATGATCATTGTTTTGAATTGATGATTGGTCTCCAATTGTACCTGTGATTCCAACACGCATTATGCCAGAATTGATTATGGATGTTTTGTGATCAATTGTTCCTGAATTGTCAAGTGTGCCTGAAGTGTTGGCTATGCTACCCTCTATGGAGCCAGAGTTTTTGTTGTTTATAGTGCCGTCATTTTTGATATCGCCGTTGAGCAAGCCAGAGTTGTTTATGGTTCCGGAATTGTTATTGACAAAGTTGGTTCTACCATATTGAATAGTTCCTTGCCTGTTGTTGTTTATGATTCCAGAATTGGAAAATATTCCACGATCGTTGTTTAGTATGGTTCCTATGTCGTTTTGTATTACGCCTGATTCGGCATTTGAGAACGTTCCAAGATTGATTATTCCGGTATATCGTACACCGGAATTTTGAATTGTTATTGTTCCCGAATTGGTAAATGTTCCAGAGTTTGTAATACCTGCGCTATTTCCGTCAGGAATTAGAGCTATTATGGAGCCAGTATTTGTCATTATAGACTCGTTTGAAATATTGCTTGATGTGGTAATGGTGCCAGAGCTGCTGAATGTGCCCTGATTTCTGAATGAACCTTTTGTATTATTAACGGAGCCATTGCTTGTTATGGTTCCAGTATTTGTCAGACTATTCTGGTTTACAATAGCACCTGAGTTGATTATAAGATTTGAATTGGTAAATGATCTAGAGTTGAAATTAAGAGTACCTGCATTGTTGATTGTTCCAGAACTAGTAAATGTACCAATTACACTGATTGTACCGGAATCTACATTTGAAATCATGCCAGAGTTGTCTCCAGATCTGTTGTCTGTTACGGTAATTGTTCCTGCATTGTTGATTGTACCTTGATTAGTCGCAATGCCAACCATCACACCATTGTTTGCAATTGTGGCCTTGTTGACAAAACCACTACCGCCGTTTATTGTACCTGCATTGTTATTGGTAATGTTTGCAAAATTAGTCAAAGCAAATGCATTCATTGTTCCGAAATTTGTTATCTTGTTATAGTTGGACACTGTACCTTGGATGATATCCAACGTGCCGTAATTTTTGATGGTACCAGTTCCATCATTTTCAAATGTCCCCCCAATACCGAAACTTCCACGATTTTCAATGGTGCCGGAATTTGTCATGATGCTTTTTTGTCCGCCATGTATTGTTCCAATATTTTTAATGTATCCTAGATTTGTCATGGTGCTATCGGCCACATCCATCTGTCCGGAATTGGTAATGTTGCCTTTGTTGTTGATCGTCATATCTTTACCAATGTCGAGTTGAGCCTTGTCGTTTATGATTAGCGTTCCAGAATTTTGTATGCCAAATCCCCTCATTGATGATTTGACAGTTACAGTAATGCCAATAGGTATTGTGACATCTGCCTGATCAAGATGGTCTGTGCTTAAACCCCACGTAGCTGGATCATCAAAATAACCAGATTTTACTGCAGTGTATGATGTGATGGCGTTAGCATCATGAATTGAAAACCCAACAAGAATTGTTGTTATAATAATTGAAAATAAAACCGCTCTACTCAATACGTACGTGTGATAATGATGTTGAAATAAACCTGATCTTGCTATGGTTATTACTTTTTGATCTTTAATGAAACCAAAAATGCTACACTGCAAACCACAACTGCAAAATACATCACCATTACATGCCCGTACCAAAATGCTATGCTACCAGCAACTACAGGACCTATCACATTTGCAATCGATATTGTGGAATTAAAAACACCAGTAGATGTTGACTTTGGATTATTTTCCATTAGGTGAATGCTTCCACCAATATACAAAAACGCCCAAGTGACACCAACTAGCGCCATACAGGGAATTGCCATCCACCAATCACTCATCACCGCCATTCCGGCAAACACCAAAACAGTTAACCCAATTCCGATTTTGAACTTGGTAATGTTGTGTGTGGTAATTTTACCACCCATCAGATTCATCAGAACAAACGCAGAAGCCGTATTGGCAACATATACGATAGACACCTCATACAGCTTGGCGCCAAATGCCTGAGTCAGCACCAAAGGAAGTATAGTCCAAACAGACGTTGCGCCAATATGCCTAAGCAAGAGCGATAAAAACAAGTACTTGTTTTTTGCAATCACCTTTTTTGTAGTGCCTGACTCTACCTCCTTTGCCATGGTGTAGTTTGGCATTCTTGCAGAAAACACAAGGCCTGCCAAAAACAAAGAGGCACTAATCAGAAATATCGTCTTTTCATTGTTTGCAACACCAGCTGCCACAATTCCTGCCAGCCATCCCAAAGCATGAAATGAAATCACAGATGCGACCTTGGATTTGTCCTTGCCTGATTCATACGTATATGCGAGCATTGCAGGCACCATCATACCACTGGTAACCCCAGCACCCAGTCGAACCAAAAGCAGGTAAAACGAGTTATCCGCAATATAGTGCAGGCCAAACATTGCAGCGCATCCAATGAACCCAATTCGAATAAACGTCAGCCTGACTCCACGAGCATCCGAGATTCTGCCAAAGTACAGACCGGACAGAATCTGCGCCAAAAAGAACGATGCTATGGTTAGTCCGACTTCGAAAATATTGCTAGTCAGTGATTGCGCCAAAATTGGCATGAACACATATACGATTGAGACGCCTGCGTGCTGAAAGAATGTTGCACCTCTAAGTAAATTATTTAGTTGCTGCATGAAGTGCTTTGATCCAAAATCTGATTAATTTAATTCAAGATGATGATTTTCTGTTAGTCTTTTCCAAATACTGATTTGTGGTCACAAACACGTAGCAAGTGAATGATATTTTCTTTATACTCTATTCTGTAGACTATTCTATCGTGTCTGTTCAGTTCATATGACCAAACTCGGAGATTTGACTTGTATTCTCCCAAATCTGCTGGATTTTCTGACTCTGAAAGAATTATGAGTGCTTTATCGACGATCTCTTGACGAACTGATCCTAAATTCTTGTATTGTCTGTCAAATATTTTGGCTCTAAGAATTTGCCACACTTTTATGCAAGTCCTCAATTGCCTCTTGAGCTGTTTTGAAGACTCGTCCGCGTTTTTCTTTTAGTGCTTTTTTAACATCACGTATCTCCTCGTCTGAAAGTGGAGGGGAGTGAATCTTTGCTTTGGACAATGGTCTTGTATGTGTCATGTAATTAATTAACGATCTTCTTATTGCTAATAAAAAGAGGGGTAACTATATCATAACCGGATCAGATTACAGCACAAAATACTCTGCTTGTGGATGATGCACAACTATTGCAGCAGTTGATTGCTCTGGTATGATCTGACCGGCTTCTGTTATCTCCATGCCTGATTTTGTAGGATCTATTAGCTTCCAGACCTTGTGGTGCTCTGATACATCGGGACAGCTTGGATAGCCCCATGAATATCGAAGGCCGCGCTTGCCTACGTTCAATTCTTTTCTGATTCGCTCATTTACCAATTCTGCCATTGCCTCTGCAGTCTCCACTGCTAAGCCGTGCAGATAATATGCATCAGTGTATCTGTCCTCTTTGTTCCACCTATCAATCACTTCCTGGACTCTATTTCCTACAGTCACTGATTGGAATGCAACAAGGTCGTTCTCACCAAAATAATCGCTCAGACACAAATGCTTGCTCTGCGACGATCGTGGAAACTTGAACTCTATTTTCTCGCCATTTGGAGCATCAACTAGAAGATTATCTCCCTTTGGATTACAAACAAAGTAACCATACGCTGCACTTGGCTCAAAGAGTTTCTCTTCTAGTACTTTTCTCTTCCACTCTTCTAGTAGTTTTTCACCTTCAATATCCGAGGTCTCCATTCCACGTCCGCGCAGACCCCAAGACAGCACAAAGAGTGATTTTTTGGACAGATACTTCCAGACCTCTTGCAGATCAAAGTCTTTTGGTTCTAGTCTTATTGGTGTATTGAGGATTGGTGCCACTGGTGGCGTTACCGGCTTGATATCAGAACGAGGAATCTCGCCCTGTGCTTTTTCGACTTTGGTCTCTTGCCAGTTTTGTATCTTTGAGTGCCATTCCTGGACAAACTTTGTTTTCTCTGATGATACCAGCTTGTCCATTGTCTTTAGTCCCTCAAACATTGTCTTGCAATAAAATACACCATACGGATAGATGCTGCCCTCTTTTGCTATTCGATTGATGTAGTTTGAGTTGATTGCAGCACCACCACATAAAACCGGAATTTCCAGCTTGTTTTCACGCGCAAATTCCACAAAGTGTTGCATCTGCTTTGATGTTGATACCAAAAGTGCTGATAATCCAATTGCGTCTGGCTTTACTTCGTTTATTTTTTCTACAAACTTTTGCAGTGGGACCTGCTTGCCGAGATCATATACCGTATAGCCATTGTTCTCAAAGATGGTCTTGACCAGGTTTTTGCCAATGTCGTGTACATCTCCATATACTGTACCCAGGACAAGCTTACCCTTGCTGGTTCCCTCCTCCTTTAGGAGATATTTTTCCAGCTCCACAACCGATGCCTTCATGCATTCTGCAGATTTTAGTACAAATGGTAGAATCAATTCACCTGCACCAAACTTGTCGCCAACCTCTTTCATTGCAGGCAACAAATCGTCATTTAGTGTGGCAATTGCTGCATCATGCGTGATTTCTTTTGGGGCATTGATGACCAACCTGCCTTCTTTTTCCTGTGTAATGTTTTTCTGATTAATTTTTTCCGCAATGGCAGACACCACATCATTTTCAATTCCATCCTTTAGGCGGTTTATGATTCTGAAATTGGCGCGCTTGCCTGCAGGCCAGCTTGGGTCGACTTCTACCTTTCTTGATGTAGTGAATTGCGTACCTGTTTTTTCAAAATGAGTGATTACCTCAGCTAGCGCATTTTGGTGAGTGTTGAATATGAGTGCCTCCACCAGCTTGCGCTCAACCTCATCAATTTCACCATATGGAATGATCTCCTTTGCATTTACTATGGCAGAGTCAAGGCCTGCTTTTACTGCGTGATACAAAAACACGGAATTTAGTATCTTTCTTGCAGCCGGTGCCAACCCAAATGAAATGTTGCTCAGACCCAAGACAGTAAATGCATTTGGGAATCTCTGTTTTACCATCTTGATTCCCTCTAGTGTGTTTTTGCCGGCATCCAAAAACTCGGCCTCGCCAGTTGCCAAAGTAAATGTCAAAACATCAAATACAAACTGTTCTTCCTTTAGGCCGTATTTTTTCCCAGTCTCGTATAATAGCTCAGCAGTCTCTACTTTTTCCTGCGGTGTCTTTGCCATGCCTTTTGGACCAATGCATAACGCAACTGCCGGAAGCCCGTACTTTGCCATTAGTGGCGCAAGCTTGTGAAATCGAGAGCCATCACCTTCTAGATTAATAGAATTGATCATAGGCCTGCCAGGGATTTGATGTATGGCAGTTTCAATCACTATGGGATCAGTAGAGTCAATCACTAGTGGCGCATCAATCTCTAGTGATAATCGTTTTACTAGTTTTTTCATAAACTCCAATTCGTCTGATCTTTCAGTTGTGGCAACGCATACATCCAGACAATGCGCCCCATCCTCTACTTGGATTCGTGCAAGATCAATCAATCCATCAAAATCATCTGATAGCACCAGTTGCTTTGCCTTTTTAGAGCCCTGCGTGTTTAGGCGCTCGCCGATGATTAGTGGTGCGGGCAACTGTCTTAGCTCCACTGCCTTTAGTGATGAGCTTACTCGTGCAATTTTCAATTCTATCTCAAAGTCGTTGCATTTTGTAAATATATGACGGTTTTTCTATTATTGACCGTATAGTTAGGGTAATTCGTTTTGGAATATGCGGATCATACTGTATCATCCAGAATCATTCGTATTCTCCATATTGGATTCATTTCACATTGATATGTGGTAAACAAGGCTTTTATCGTGGTGTGAGATTCGCACTTTTGGTACTACATTCATGTCATCATCTGATACTCCCCGCAGAAGCGATGATGTTGTTACTGTTCTCTACAAGTTTGTAGGCCAAAAGGAGGACAAAATCCAATGCACCTATTTTCAGTACAAGAACCTAAAGGAATTACCAGACATGGAATATTGTAAAATAATAAAAGAAAATGATCTAGAATAAGAGAAATTTATTCTGCCATCTTTTTGACAAAGTCAGAAATCAGATCCTCGCTAAATGTGATGGTTTTATCATCAACTAGTGTCTTGATCTTTTGCCAGTCTGCACGGCTCATCTTTTTTGTCTGCATCAGACCAGCTGATACCAGTATGTTTAGTACTACTGATAAGCTCCAAGTCTGATCAGTCTTCTCAATTAGCCGTGCTTGAATTCTGCGTACTTTTGTCTCAATTTCCTTTTCCAGTGTTATGCTTTTCTTGCTTTTTGGAACTGATTTTGTTGTCATTGTTGTGCCTCAGAGATCTTGATATAAAAATCCCCTCTGCCAAATATGGAAAAGTCAGGCATTACTCTATTGTGATGGTACCACTGAACAACATCATGCTTTTATCAAATTAGTACCATTTTTGGAAATTTCTATTTTGTACTATCAATTACTTTGCGCAAGGCTGCAATGTGTGACGGATTTGTACCGCAACATCCGCCGATAATTCTCACCTTTTTGTATTTTGAGATAAAATCATGTAATGCATCAGCCATTTTCTCTGGCGTCATTTTGTAGACAGCTTGACCTCCCTCGTTTTCTGGCATGCCGGCATTTGGTACCACTAGTAGATTCAACTCGTTTTGCTCATCCAGCCAGCGAACACTAGATGTCATCTCTATTGGACCAGTAGAGCAGTTCAGACCAAACACGTCGATTCCCATGTCGGATACCGTGGTGTATGCTGCTTGCACGTTTGTGCCAAGCAACATCTTTCCGTACTGGTCTAGTGTTACGTTTGCAATTAGGGGAACTTTTTTTGTCTTTTTCATTGCTTCTTGAGCTCCTTCGATTGCAAGCTTTACCTCCAAAATATCTTGGCTTGTCTCTATTAGCAATGCATCAGAGCCGCCCAAAATCAAGCCCTCTGCTTGTAATTCGTATGCTTTTTTGATCTCATCCAGTGATATTTGCCCCAAGTCAGGATCATTTGAGCTTGGCAAAAATCCAGTAGGGCCCATGCTACCAATGACATAGCGCGGTTTATCGGAAAACTCTGATACCACATCGGATGCAAGCTCGGCAATCTTTCTATTGATTTCAACTGTTTTATCGCCATATCCGTATTCGTCGAGTTTTAGCTTGTTGGAGCCAAACGAGTTTGTCTCGATGCAGTCTGCACCTGCCTCCAAATAATTACGATGAATTTTTTTTATCCATTCGGGATGTGTCAGAATTAATCCGTCATTGAATCCGTCCTTGCCATCAGGAAAGTCTTCCGGTTTTGGATTAAATCGCTGGATCTCAGTTCCCATCGCACCATCAAATAGCAAAATTCTTTCTTGCATTGCATCCAAAAAATTCTTTTTTTGTGCCATGGAGTGATTTGAGATTATTTTCTTTTTATTCCTTTAATCTTGGATAGAACCTTTAGTGCCGATTTAAAGTCGTTAGGTGATGTTATCAGAATGTCACCTGCAGACTTGTGAATCTCTGTGATAAAGTCCTGTATCATATCCTCGTATTTTACAAAGTCAATTCCAACCATTTGGGCAGACTTGGCGTTGTTGTGCGATGGAATCATTACACACGGAATTATCTTGAATCCCTGCGGCTTTAGCTTATCCACTATGTGGTGAACCTGTTCCGGAGATTGAATGACATTAGTGATGAATCCTTTGGGTTCGGATTCTATTTTTTTTTGAATTTGATCATAGTCGGGCTCTGCGGGCAACGACAAAAAAAAGTCCAGATTTTTATCAAATCCTAGTTCGGTGAAATGCTTTACCACGCCACTTGGAATCAATTTAGAGTCCTTTGGTCCCTTTGGCGGCTCGTCCCCCTTTAGTATCAGCAATCCGTCCAGTCCTAATAAAATTGCGTCATAAACCGACTGGGTCAGAGCGGTAATGTTTCTGTCCCGAACACGCAGACTTGCAGTAATGTCCAACTTTAGTCCATCGTTTCGAATTATGGCACCTGTGGTGATTGGTGAGATTCTTGGCACCCCTAATACAGAATCTGTCAAGTGAATGCCGCCGCAATATTTTGATGCCGATATGATTCTTTTTTCCACCTTGCCAAGCAGGCCCTTTACCTCCTTGTGGGATAATACTCCGTCTGAAATCACTCTGGGTGGATTTATCTCATATCTGATGGTCATTTCTAAATTCCCTACTCTTCTGGATTAATAACCTTTGAAGGAATAAATCATTAAGCTCGATTGCTTCTTTGCAAGTATGAATTATGATATGATAAAAAAACTACTTACCACAAACATAACTCCACACCTTGATGATCACACCACAAAACATGCTGCAGTCTTGATTATAATTTATGGCGACGAGCATAAAATAATCATGACACAAAAGCCACTAACAATGCAACAGCATGCAGGAGAGGTATCGTTTCCCGGCGGAAAAATAGCGCACGATGATGATGATTTACTAGATACCGCAATCCGGGAAACCCAGGAAGAAATCTCGTTAATAGTTCCGCGAAATAAAATAATCGGACAATTGCAAACCGTTCAAACAAGAAACTCTGGGTTTACCATAATTCCATTTGTTGCCATTTTAGATGATATTGATTCATTGCAGCCAAACTCAGAAGTCGATGAAATCTTGCACATTCCAATGTTCTCATTACTACAAACACTAGACATCGATGATGATGTGGAGCATAGATCATTATTCGAAGCATACAAACTCACATACCGGGATAAACTGATTTGGGGTGCATCCGCTAGAATGCTAAAACAAATTGCAGATATTTTCAAGCAACATGATTTGTTGTAAAATCACTCACAAAACTCAGATTCATTTAAAAAGAGGGTAAAATGCCTCAATTTTTATGGCGACAAGAAAACACTCTGGACGCAAGATAAGGCTGCTCAAAAAGATGAAGCAAAACTCTCCAGTACCAGCGTGGATTATTCTCAAGACCAAAAGACAGGTCCGCTCCAATCCAAAGCGAAGAGCTTGGAGACAAACTGACGTGGAGGTAGGATAATCTTGTCCCAAGAAGCAGAGCGAGTTTATACCATTAATCTAGGCAAGGTTTGGCTTTCACCAAACAACCAGCGAGCAAAGCGAGCAATCAACATGATCCGCGAGTTCACCGAACATCACATGAAGACAGGCCAAGTCAAGATCGACCAAGATCTTTCCAAGGCAGTCTGGAACCAAGGAATCCGTAGCCCACCAAGAAAGATCCGAGTAAAGATGGCAAAGACCGACGACGGTTATGTGATGGTCTCACCATATGAAGAGGAAAAGAAAGCAGAGGCCCCAAAACCAAAGAAGGAAGAAAAAGCAGATACCAAAGTAGAAAAAGTAGAGGCAAAGCCAGTGGTAAAGACAGAAGAAAAGAAACCAAAAGCAGAGAAAAAGGTAGAAGAGAAAAAACCAAAGAAGGAAAAAGTACCCTCAAAGAAATCCGTCAAAAAGGCAGCAAAGAAAGAAGCCAAAAAGAGTTCTAAATAATTATCAAATCACTTTCTCAAAGAAATTATCTCATAAGGAATCTTTCTTAGCTCATCGCCTGTGTACTTTAGTGTTATGGAATATTTGCCGGGCGTCATGCTGTCTGGTATGATAAATGAATACGTGTACTTGCCTGTACTGCTCACCGCAACCTTGTATGATTTGGTATTGCCGTCTGGCTTGGTTAGTACCACATCTAGTCGCTGATCTTTTTTGTACATGTTTTTTGGTATAGCTCCAGAAATCTTTTCAATGATGGTCTTGCCTTTGAGCTGGATTGTTTTAGTTTCTGATTGCTGTGTGATGAGTTCTGATTTTTTCTGGTTTCCCCATCCACCGTTACCATAGATTTGGCGAATCTTGTCCAGGTCCACTGGCATTATCTCCAGTAACTCTGGGTCTATTGGAACATGCGTTGGACTGTTTATCACATCTAAAATTGGTACCATTATCGATGATGGATGGCCAGATCCAAAATGGTATAGCACCTCGTCTGATACGTAATGACCAAGGCCCATAGAGTGGCCAAGTTCATGTCGCAGAATGGCCTCCATTGCAACAATTAGTTTTGGCGAGTCCTGCTGGCATGAATACCAGTATGTTGCAACATCTGTTCTGGTCTCACAAATTCCGTATCCTTGATAGTAAATCTCGATATAGTTTTTGCCGTCCCTGAAATAATGTAATCCCAAAATCTCTACATTGTTTTGGCCCTTTGGGGGACTCTTTAGAAACGATATTACCACATCGCACTTGGTATAGTCGTATTTTTCCTGCTGGTCTCTTGGGATGGTATAGTAATTTACGTCCCAGTTGGAATCGCGCTTGCCACTTGACTTTAGTGGACCAATCCACGCATCAAGGCTTGATTTGGTGCGCTTCATCAAAATTGGAATTAGACTTTCCGGTATGTTTGGATCTGCTGGAGGCTCTTTTGCGCAAAAGCTTGGCGTTCCAGAAAACTTGTTTGGCAGGGTATCATACTGGATGTTATTCGTTTTTGCATATGATTGGTGAACCAAAACCGATGATAGCAAAATCACCGACAATGTGATACAGATCAGTTTCCTCAATTATCACTGAACAATTCGTCTTACATTAAAAAGTGAACTAATCTTTTCTTCTGGATTATTCCAGTTGGTATAGTTCTATTCCGGTTTTGATGGATGATTCCGGCTCGTCCCAGTCTAATGTATTCTCTTGTGGAATCATGCCCAGTGGATCATAGGCATCAAACTTTAGTGTGCCCTCGACTGAGCTGACCATGACAACCTGGGATTTATCACCCTGTGTGGTTGCAAGTGATACGCCGGTGTTGTTTTCATTAAAGATTCCAGAAATGGTACTTGTTATGGCGTTTATTTTGCCAACTGAAACATTATCAGAGCCAAAAACATACAGCATTGTCTTTTTTATGGTGTTTGGCGGTGCATCCTCGTATAGCATCTTGATTGATTCTCGCAGTGATGTCTCAATGTCTTGCTCATTTTTGCTTGTAGATAATACATTGAGATTATCAGAAATTGAAGATGCAGACAGTGAATTGACCACATACATTACTGCATGGTTTGTAATATCATAGCACTTGTTCATGGTAAGGTCTGGATTTGCCTCTAGCAATGCATCATTGTCCACCACTATGGTAGAGTCAGAGCTTGCGCGTAGTCTTTTGAGTGAGACGCCAGACAAGAACAGTTTTTCTTTTTCAAATCTAAACGGCATTATTCCGAATGACAAGACTCGCTTTCTCTCCTCCTTTGCTGCCATTGCAACAAGTGGAGAAATTGCACATCCTGATTTGCCAGCCAAGTTGGCAAATATTATCACGGTGGAATAGTTGGCAATTTTATCGCGAATCCTGTCCATTGACTTTTGAGCCTGAGCCCTAATCAGGTAAGCAGATGGATTGACGTAGGATTCTGCATGAATCTTGATGTCATGATGAGAACTCAGGTCATTGCTGTCATGGCTGATTGCAATGCTGTCTGCTCCAATCAAGTCTGCAGCGTTTGCTGCCATCTTTGAGCCTGCGCCACCGATTCCGACCAAAAGGACGGGCTGTACAAAGTCCATGCGGGACTCTCGCAAAATTCAATAAAAAACCTTCTTACTTAATTTTGATCCAAACTCCGATCTAAAAGATTTAGCTAGCGATCAGACCGTACAGTCCGTGGTTTGTAGCCCTGGTTATCTTGACTTTGGCCTTATCACCGACTTGGACCATATCGTCCACAAAGACTGGCTTGTAGGCAAAGTTTCTGCCACGTACCATGTCGTCTGTCTGCTCATCAAATAATACCTCGCCAGACCAGCCAACCCATTGCTGGTTGTTTTGCAGGGTGATCTGGTTTATGAGATTGAATAGTTCTTTGCTGCGGTCCTTGATTTTGGCAACATCTAACTGTACCATCTCGGCTGCTTTTGTTCCAGGCCTCTGACTATATCTGGACAGATTAACCACATCTGGTTTTGTGTCCTTGATTAGTTGTACTGTATCTGCAAAGTCCTGCTCTGTCTCGCCTGGGAATCCGACTATAATATCCGTGGATATGGTGAATCTGCCAAATCTGTCCTTGAATCTTTTCACAACATCTCGGAATGTCTCTGCTGTATGGCCACGCTTCATCTCATGTAGGATGTCATTGCTGCCTGATTGTACTGGTACGTGCAAAAACTTGAAGACTTTATCATTCTCAAATGATTCCACCAAGTCGTTTTTTATTTTTGGCATGTACATTGGGTTCATCATGCCGACTCTAATCATGAACTCTTTAGGAATCTCTGAAACCTTGTTTACTAGTTCTGGTAAGGTAGTGCCAATGTCTAATCCATAGCATCCATTATCGGTTGATGTGAGCCATATTTCCTTGCACCCATCATTTACCTCGTGCTCCACCTGGCGCACAATGTCGCCCAGTCGATATGATTGCAGATCCCCTCGCGCAAGCTTTGTCTGGCAAAACGTACAATCACTCATGCAGCCAGACGCAATCTCTACAATTCCTACTATGGGATTTAGTCGAACCTTTGGCAGGCCTGTCTTGGTGATATCTGAGTCTTCCAGTTCTATTTTTTTTCTACCAGATAATGTGTGATCGATTATCTGCAGGGTCTTACCAATAGAGTTTGGACCCATCAGGCTTGCGTTTGGAGAAAATTTTTGAACGGATTTTGGCTCTGCCTTTGCTAAGCATCCAGCAACTACTAGTGGTTTGCTCTTTAGGCGTTTTATTCTGTTTACCATCTTGTTTGCGGTTGCGTCCTTGACAGAACAGGTAACTATCAAATTCAGATCAGAGTCTTTGGAGCTGCTTGCCAAGGTGTGGCCACCATTTACGATTAATCCAGAAATCATTTCGGCGTCCGCAAAGCTTGCAGAGCAACCATATGACTCGACCCAGATTTTTGCCATATTACTTGAATAGTGCGCTAATCTCTTTGTCTGATAATAATTTCTTTGATGTAACCAGCTCGCGAATTGTTTTGCCCGTCTTTAGTGATTCCTTGAACAGATCGGCTGACTTTTGATAGCCAATCTTTGGTGCAAGCAGCGTTACTATGACTGGGCTTTTTTCGATGTTTTGCTGTAGTCTCGCTTCATTTGCAGACAAGCCATCAATCAAATTCCTTGAGAAGATTGGCAAGAAATTTTTGAGCATGTCTGTGCTGTCTAGTACGGCCTTTAGCATTCCAGGCAACATCACGTTTAGCTCAAACTGTCCCCCCTGTGCAGCATTTGCCACTGCAGTGTCGTTTCCTATTATTCCAAAGCAAACCATGTTGAGGCATTCTGCTAATGATGGGTTTACTTTACCCGGCATGATGGACGAACCAGCATGCACTGCAGGAATTCCAATCTCGGAGAGTCCTGCAATTGGACCTGATGCCATTAGTCGAATATCGTTTGCAATTTTGTTTAGCTCCAGTGCGAGATTTCTGATTGCAGATGAAACATTAGCTACTGCAAACTTTGATTGCAGCGAATGTTGCATGTCTTGTTCTGGTCTTAGTTTTAGGCCTGAAATTCTGGCAAGCTCGGCAATTGCTATCTTTCTGAATCCCCTTGGAGTGTTTGCGCCATTGCCAACTGCTGTGCCGCCCAGTCCTACTAGTTCCAGTTCCTTGATTGCTAGTGTGATGGAGTTTTTTGCTTTGGTAATTGATGTGGAATATGCCGCAAACTCGCTACCGAGTGTTACCGGTAGGGCATCCATTAAATGAGTCCTGCCTATTTTTTTATAGCCAGAAAACTCTTTTGCCTTTTTGTTTAGCGACTTGATCAAAACATCGATTGCTGGAATGGTTTCCTTGAGATTTAGCAAAATAGCAACATGCATTGCAGTAGGGAATGTGTCATTGCTGGACTGGGACATGTTCACATGATCATTTGGATGTAGGAATTCATTTTGGCCTTTTTTCTTGCCCAGAATTTCTAGTGCAACATTACATATTACTTCATTAGAGTTCATATTGAATGCAGTTCCTGCACCTGAATTGATCTCCTCTATAACAAACTGGTCCTGGAATTTGCCGGACAAAATCTTATCACACGCAGATATGATGGCGTTGCCGGATTTTTTATCTAAAACCCCGCATTTTATGTTGGCAACCGCACAAGAGCGCTTGATCATAGTATAGGCTGAAATCAAATGTTGGTGTGATCTTTTACCCGTAACATGGTATTGTATAATGGCACGGCCGGTAAATGCACCATAGTAAGCATCCTTTGGGATTTTTACCTCGCCCAAGGAATCTCTGTCAGTTCTGTACTCCAACTATACCCTCACAATACAACTAAAATAAATTCCCAGCGAAAAAGACTTGTAAAAATTGCAAAGTCGAATGGAAATAAGGGGAATTATTATATAGGCTGGTAGAAGTCCCAAACTCAATGAATAAGCGTTACAGTATGCTATTTTCCGTTACAGCAGTAGCGGTCTTGGCAGCAACCTTATTCGGAAGCACATACACACAATCACAAATTGTCGGTTCTACACTGGCAGCTTCCTCAAACGATAGCATGACTCAAAAAATCCATGACATGGGTGGCTTGAAGCTTGTTATGCCACAGGCATTTGCCGCAGTTGACTGCGACAACATCGAAGAGGGAAGAAATGTGGTTAGCTTTGATCTTTACGCAAGAAGCGCTGACCTCCCAATTCTGGGCGGAAAGACTTACCAAGCCATGACTTTCAGTGGACAGGTCCCAGGACCAACACTTAGAGTCACACAAGGCGACGTCGTAATGATGACACTAACCATCCCAGAAGACGAACCAACTCCACACGGAAACGACATGCATGCATCACAAATGCACTCTGGTCCATTTGGCAAAGTAATGCCAGGTGAATCAAGAACATACTGCTATGTTGCACAAGTGCCTGGTACCTTCAAGTATCACTGCTCTGGTGTTGATATTGCAGCAATGGATCAACATGTATTGTCTGGCATGTACGGAATGACAATCGTCGATCCACTCAAAGGCTACAAACCACTAGTTGTTGACTCAACAGCAGTTGTAGACGGCGAAGTTGTTAAAGACAGAAATACTTATTCCGCAGATGCACTTGAATTCCAACTCCAATACGCTCAGTTATACCTGAACGATGAAGGTGGATATGATCAAGGAAAAATGTTCAAACACGAAACAACCTACACAGTTGTTAATGGTATGTCATTTGGTTACGTTCCAAACGCAAACCACAATAAGCTCATCAAGGGAGATGCAAACAAAAACATCTTCGTAGTCCAACCATGGAACTCTGATGATCTAAAACAATACCAATCACAACTATTGTTCGTTGAAGCAGGCCAACACGTAAGAGTGTTCATTGAGAATCAAGCCAATGAACCAGTTTACTGGCATGTAGTGGGCGAAATCATTGACCGTGTTACACAAGGCAATGTTGTGCATGCAAAGGGTACCGAAACTTGGATGATTGGTGGCTCACAAGGCGCAATCATGGATATCGTCTTTGACGAACCAGGAGTTTATGCCGCAGTGAATCACGATTATGCAGCAATCTTCACAGGTGCAGCAACAATCTTTGTAGCAGGCGATCCATTTGGTCTAAATGAACAATTGGGCACCAACGCACAATCATACTCTGAGCTCTTAGGCAACCCAAGCGATGCAGTTCCTCCAACCGGAAAGAACACAATTGAGCATCCAAAACTAAACTTGCACGGATTGTACACAGATGAACGTGCTGACGAATTAAAGTCAGAATTAGGACTCTAAAACCCCTATTTTCTTATTTTTGTATTTTTGACTTGAACAATATTGTTATAATATAATT
Organism: Candidatus Nitrosotenuis cloacae; assembly: GCF_000955905.1. Lineage (GTDB taxonomy): Archaea > Thermoproteota > Nitrososphaeria > Nitrososphaerales > Nitrosopumilaceae > Nitrosotenuis > Nitrosotenuis cloacae. The sequence goes on from NZ_CP011097.1 coordinate 532,869, forward strand.
GCCCAAAACAAACCATGATGCAGCGACATTTCTTGCTAATTCCTGCAATTATGATGGTCTTACTCGTTCCAAATTTTGCACAAGGCCAAGAAATCCCAGAGCAAATATCTACACCCGTAACGTATGATGTTGGAATACAGCTAGAAAACATTGGATTCATAGATAGGCAAGGGGGATCATATGAGCTGATTTTTTGGGTAACTATATCATCTGATGAAATTGATTTTACAAAAAACCCTCCGCCACAAACATTTGATTTCACTAATGGACATGTAGAGGAGATAACTGGGATGCATACAGAGCAACACTTTCACAAATTCAAGGTAAGGGGCGTTTTCTACAATTCAATGGATTTTCGGGACTATCCATTTGAGAGCATTGATCTGGCAATCCATATGGAGCCATACTACCCAAACACCAGCGACAAGCTTGTATTTACTGTCAATCAAGAATACAGTGGAATAAGCAAGTCCGATACAACCAGCGTACCGGGATGGTCAATAGGTGATCCAAGCTTTACTTCGAGCACCCAAAGTTATCCGTGGGGCGATTTTACTCACTTTGAAGCTCATTATCTAGTTGGTACAGCAGATCTTTTGGCCTTTATGAAAAAATTATTCCCAATCGGAGTGCTAATGGCATTTTCATTTGCATCATTTTTGCTCTCACCTAAAAGCCAGGGTGAACGACTGGGGATGATCTCTGCTTCACTTTTGTCCGCCACCTTTTTCCATTCTGGATACCTCAATGCTGAGCTACCTCCAATAGGATATCTGACTTTGGCAGACAAGATAATGATCACAGCTTATACTTTCTTTATCATATGTCTGACACCGATGGTGCTAACAAGATATTACACAGAGGTCAAAAAGCGAGAATTCACACTAGATCAGCAAATGCGGCTGGACAAAAAAATAATTTTCATAGCGCCATTGACCTCGCTTGTCATATTCACTGTTGTTTACTTTACATTATAGTAGCAAGGATCACCAAAGTTCAGATAATAGATTATATTTCGTGCATCTAGAGGCAACACTACATGAGTTTTAGCGATAAAGTTTTGATTTGTGATCAGGTTGATGCCGTACTAAATGATATTCTCAAAAAAAATGGTCTTGCTGTAACATACGAACCGCAAATAACGCCAGAGGATCTGGCAAAAAAAATCGGTGACTATGAAATCATTGTGGTGAGAAGCAGAACCACGCTAACAAAAGATCTGGTGGAAAAGGCTACCAAATGCAAGATAATGGCACGAGTCGGAGTCGGACTAGACAATATCGACACAGATGCCGCCAAGGCAAAAAACATCCGAGTCATAAACGCAGTAGAAGGAGCAATGAATGCTGTAGCAGAACTAGTAATCGGTCTGATGCTTGCAATGGCACGAGACATTCCTCGAGCAGACCGTGAGCTCCGAAATGACAAATGGATAAAAAAAGAACTCATGGGAACAGAGCTTGCAGGAAAATATCTTGGTATAGTTGGGCTTGGCAACATTGGAAAAAGACTGGCAAGACTGGCGCGAGCACTAAACATGAATATTATAGGATTTGATGTAGTACCAATTGATCCCGAATTTGCAAAAGATGTTGGGCTGATAAAGGCAGACTTGGATACCTTACTGCAAAGCGCAGACTATGTCTCACTGCACGTACCATTGCTGGATAGCACAAAAAATCTCATCAATGCAAATAGACTCAGCACCATGAAAAAGACTGCAAGAATAATCAACACGTCCCGTGGTGGAACAGTAGATGAAAACGCTCTGTATGAGGCACTAAAGTCAGGCAATCTGGGCGGTGCAGCACTAGATGTGTTTGAAAAAGAGCCAGCAATTGGCAACAAGCTAGTCAGCCTGCCAAATTTCATTGCCACACCGCACATTGGTGCGCAGACAAAAGAAGCTCAGTCATTAGCTGCAAATGTTATAGCAGAAAAGATAATACAGATTTTACGTGGTGTGATTTAGATTGAAACTGGGTCTTGCCTTCGCACTAGTAGCACTTGGGCTGATTTTGCCAAATGCATACGCTGCAAGCTCATCCCTTGAGGTAAACGGCGTCACACATGAGGTAACATACGAGGCAACTGGCCTGACAGTCGAAGGAATCGAAGCAGACACCAATACCGCAACGTTGTCTGTTTTGGTCACAACCACTGATGTTGAAGGAACTCTAGTGGTTGATCTGAATCGAAGCTTTTTTGACTCTAAAACAGATGGTACCGACGATGACTTTTTGGTCCTAGCTGACACTGATGAAGCATTATTTGTTGATGACAAGACTGACACTACTAGAACTCTAACAATTACAGTTCCGTCTGGAACAAACTCTGTTGATATTATATCCCTTGGAACAACTAACTTTGGAGCAGGCGAGCCGGCACCAGAGATACCAGTAGAGGAGCCAACCGAAGAACCAGAAGCTCCATCAGAGCCAGAAGCACCAGTTGAAGAACCAGAACCAACACAATGTGGACCAGGAACAATTCTACAAGACGGACAGTGTGTATTGGAACAAGTAGAACCCGTAGCAGAAGAGCCACCACCAACACCAATCGAGGAGCCAACAGAAACACCGCAAGTCTCTCAATGTGGTCCTGGAACTATACTCAAAGACGGTGAATGTGTGCTGGACCAGACATGTGGACCAGGAACAATTCTACAAGATGGACAATGTGTGCTAGATACTACCACCCAAGCACCAGCAGTATCAAAGAGCCAGGGAACTCAGCTTGCAATTGGTATAGTTGCAGCCTTTGTTGTCTCGTTCATTGTGATGATAGTCTTGTGGGCAATCGGCAAAGCTGGCAGAAGCAAGAACTAGAATATTATTTTCTGATTCACCAGATATTGTAGTCCTTTCACAAATTCGGAATCCGTAATTTTTTGCTCAGTCCACCATTTACCATTTGTCTTGTACCAGTAAGGGATCTCTATTTTCTCACCCAATTTGGAACCCTCAGGCAGCTTGATTGCGTTTTTTTCCACTAGGAACTTGAAAAACATGTGATCAGATACGGCACCGTCCAGCCACTGTGGCATTATGACATTGCTGCCAAATGGCATCACGATATTTCCTGCATCTACTAGCTGAAATGGCGCAGATGATTTTACCCCATCATATTCTACTTGGATTTGGTATTTTCCCTCGCGGAACAGTTCCACATTGAATGGAACTGGTGTGGTGATAGTGGTGTTTGCATTTTTTATTTGGACCGGGATTGCACTGCTTTTGATTCCCTCAGAATCTATAATGTGCATTATCGCATTGTTTCCACTTGTTTTGGATACTGAAATTGTCACAGATAGATAATCTCCATAATGATATGTTGCCTTGCTGGTCTGCACCAGTACGGTCTGCGCATCGGCCAATTGTACTCCAAGTGGTAGTATCAATAGTAAAACCAGAAAATACGCATTCACGTTATTTTGGCAGAATCAAAACTACACAAAAAGGTTACTGCTTTTTTGTCTTGACCAATTCCTCTAGTGATTGTACTGCGCCAAGGATCTTGGCCGCGTCATCACTGATTCCAAGCCTTGCAAGCTCAGCCCTTATCACCTCAATTGGGTCTGCCTGCTTTTCCTGCTTTTTCTTTGTCAGAATTTCGATTTCCTTTTTGACATCAGAGATTTGCGCATCTTTTTGCTCTAGGATCTGTTTTTCCCGTTCTAGCTGCATTTGGTGATATGCTATTTTTTCCAGTACTGATTCACGCTCTGATTGCAAGTGTAATAACAACGAATTGGTGTCATTTTCCGTTATCTTTTTGTAGTGTATTTTGTCTAGCTCCGTTCTTGGCTTTACCTGAAATGATTGTAATGATTCAAGTTCTTCTTTGAATCTCTGCTCATCCTGCTTTAGTTTCTCGATTTTTGTCTTTTTTGCGGCAAGGTGTGCATTTACGAACTTTAGGTATTGGTTTGTATTTGACATGTCATCCTTGAAGCGCTCAGACTTGTCCTGAACCGATTCCTCCTTTGTGAAAAAATTGCGCTCTTTTCCAAAGCTAATCTGTCGTGAGGTAACCTCCATGGCGTCAGCAATCTCCAGCTTGGGACCAGTCTCTGTGATGTGAGCCCATTCGTCCTCTGCAGACGTGTTTTGATTATAGTGCTTTTTTAGATCCTCTTCGCTCTTTGTCAGGCGATTGATGTGCTTTTCTGGCATGTAGTATGGTGGGAATGATACATTATGTTCTAGCAGTCGTTTGAAAAATACAAACTAATCTCAGATATGCTTATGATGGTATGTTGTAGTATGATGATCGAACCCTTTGTGGTTCCTGCGGGTGAAAAAACCCTAGAAGAATTCTGACACTCGCAGACATTTTGTGCTTGTTTTCCGACTTAGGCATATTAAGGGGGAAAAAATAGTTGCGTTAATGCTTACACCACAAGACCAAACATGGCTAAAGCACTGGCAACAAAACTCACCAGAAATAAGAAAAACGGCAATAGAGTGGAGAAAACAGCCAGCCTTTAATCGAATTGACAAGCCTAGCCGAATCCAAAGAGCAAGACGACTTGGATACAAGGCAAAGCAGGGCATCGTAGTGATCAGAACCCGTGTTGGTACCGGTGGTATGAGACGACAAAGACCAGTTGCAGGCAGAAGACCAAAGCACCTTGGTGTAACTCGAATCAAGGCAGACGTTAACATGCAGCAGGTAGCAGAGAAAAGAACCCAGGAAAAATACAAGAATCTGAAATTGCTTGGCTCGTACTTTTTGTACAAGGATGGATTTCATTATTGGTTTGAAGTTATCTTGGCAGACAAGGCACACCCAAGAATCTCAAAAGACAAAGAACTCCGCAAAAGAGTAATTCCTGCATAAATTGAAAGTTTTATTTGCATTTTTACTAGCTCTAATTGTTTTACCAATATCTGCAGAACCACTATCAGACAGAACCGGACTCAAGACAAGCTTTTCAGTTCCAGTAGGTGGGGACACGTTTTTTGTTGAGACAACTGCAAACTTTGATGTAAGAAATGTCTCGTTGGTTGATGATACGCTGATATTTGCAATCAATAGTAGCCTTGAGAAAAACATTGGTGAGATACAAATCCCAAATGGTCTGACTCAGGGAGTAATGCGCTTTACACTGGATGGGGCAGAAATAACGCCAAAGGTGCTACAAAATGAGCGAATTGTCTTTGTCACTTTGGAATTTGAAGGAAATGGAACTCATACTCTAGAGATGAGCAGTGACTTTGCTGCACCAAAAGAAACACCAATCATAGAAGAACAACCAATGAAAGAACCACAAAACAATGTTCTGATAGTTCTGGCAGCCGTTGGAATTGTTGCGGCAGGTGCTGGTGCTACCACTATGGCAGTTTATCTGAAGCGAAAAAAGGCCTAGCCTTCATTTAGCAGATCTTCAATCATGCCTTCGATGTGGCCTGACTGGCCAAACGATACATCGCGCAAGATTCCCTTTCTATCTACTAGAATGGTTGATGGTGTGCCTCTAAGCTGAAACTTGTCAAATGTCTCTGCAGAATATGCCTTTGATAGCATGTATTGTTCCACTCTTGCAATGATTTGCTTTTTGTAGTCTTCTGGCTGTGAGTCAAAGTCTGGCAGCTGGCTTTTGATAAACTCCATTACTTTTCCCTGCGATGGCTTGCCTGCAGTTTTCTCCAAATTGTCCATTGCCAGTGGGAATGGAATTTTATATGGAATTTTTCCGTCTGAGCTTTTACCATACATTGCAAGTGCCTTTTTTGTCTCACCGACTGTCTCGCCAGTCTTTGCCAATAATTCTAAATTCTCTACAGTGTTTTTATCAAAATCCTCAAATGCGGTTGCGATTCCCAAAACCCGCACGCCCTGATCCTTGTACTTGTTGTAGATGTTGATTGCCTCTGGAATTCCATACAAAAAGCATCCCGGACAATTAACCTGAAAGACCTCAACTAGTACGATGTGGTCTTTTTCCTGATCAAAGTTTGTGGGCATTCCCTGTACCCATTTTGATGTTCCAAAGTTTGGCGCCTTTTGGCCTATCTGCACTGACATTATTTTGGAATATTTTTGATTTATTATAAAATGTAATGCTCCAATTAGGATAATATAAGACCAAAAAATCTGCAGATCAAATGAGCATAGTTCCAGAAAAAAGACTTGCCCTTTTTGCAGAAATGGAGGACAGGTACGAAAAAAAGGATGTTGATTATTTTGTCGGATTGTTAAACAACGAAGACTATGTCATTAGAACCAGAGCAACATGCATACTGGTTGACTTTGGCGGCGAGGACAAGATTCCATATATCGCAAAGGTCCTAAAACACGATGACAACGAGCTGGTCCGACACGAGGCAGCATTTTCATTGGGGCAAATGGGTTATAGAAGCTCAATTCCTCACCTGGAAGACGCCACTAGTAATGATCCTAGCATGTTTGTTAGACACGAGGCCGCAATTGCGTTAGGTGTTGTTGGCGCAAAAGAGGCAATCCCTACATTGACCAAAGCACTAGATGATCCAAGTGAGCCTGTAGTGGAATCTGCAATTGTGGCGCTATCGAATCTGCAGTTCATGGAAAAGCTATCAAAGAACGAAAAATTTGCTAAACTAACTGGCGGCTAGAGCAAGGCAACCTTGGTTCCGTCTTGGCTTGACTCAAACTGGTAGATTTTTTCAACCGACGAATCCTCAAATATTTCAGCATCATGCGTTATTATGATAAACTGTAGAGGGCCTGCATTTCCATTTGATATGTCAGATAATTGAGATAATACTCGCACCAAGGACTTTCTTCTCTCGCTGTCTAGGTGTGTAGTTGGCTCATCCAATATGACAAAATTGAGATTTGATGATCCAAGCAAATGTGTCATGCCTAAACGCAATGACAATGCAACACTAACTTGCTCGCCGCCAGATAGCGAGTCAATGTCAATTATGGTGTTCTTTGAATAACATGTAATGGAAATGTCGCGAGTCTTCTCAGCTAGTGTTATTCGATGAATCTTTGTGTTTAGCATTGCAAGGTAATCTGATGCTTTACCGGATATGGTGGATAGGGCCCACGACCTTAGGCTGGTCGCAACAGGACCGTCGCGATTGTAGATATTATCTTGAATTTCGTCCAGTTTTGTCAGATATTCCTTGACGTGGTTTAGCTCAACTAGAATGGTGTTTATTTTTTCAATTCTTTGAGAAGCCTGGGTAATTTTTTGCGTGATTGCACCATATTCTTGGTCTATTTTGCTTAGCTCATTTTTTGTTGTCTCTAGTTGTGATTTTGTTTTGAGAAACTCTGAGGGGACAAATCCGACTATGTCTTTTTGGAGCGATTCTATTTTTTCGTATAATGTCTTTGCATGCGAGTCGATCTCTGATGCCTCGAGTAGTCCGCCAGACGTGGCTATTGTGAGGGGTATCTTTTGGATTTGTGCCTTTTGCGATGCTACTTCCGAAATTAGGGCACTGATCTGATCTTTGTTTTGTATGGAATGCGCATCAAGTGTTGCCTTGGCAGCAGTTGCCTTTTTGACCTGTTCTGATATTTCTGATTCAATCTTTGCTGTCTGCTGTCTTTTTTCTTCCAGGGACTTGATTTGTGATTTTAGATTTTCTTGCTCTAGTTTGAGGTGCTCTACTTGAAAGACTGGATTTAACTTGTCCACATGCGAGTCACAAACCGGACATTTACCATCTTGGAGCTGGAGTTTTTTTGCCATCTCTGCATGTTCGTTTAGAATTGCCTTTTTTGTCTCATGTTCAGTTATCTTTTTGCGAGTCCCTTCAATTTCGGTTTTTATTGTATGCATGGTGTATTCTAGTTCGTCTTTTTTGTTTGCCATCTCAAAGCAGTCCTGACAATCACGTATTTTGCGCTCTTTTTCAGTTATGTTTTTCTGAATTGAAATGATTGCATCTCTTACATATTTTGTAAATTCTGATTTGCGATCCTCTATTTGCTTTAGGATGGATTCCTTGGCGGAATCTGTATCTACTTGATGTTGTAGTGCTTCTACCTCTTTTGCTTTGGTCTGTTTTTTGTTTTGTAATTCTGCCAGATGTGGTTCTGATTCTTTGATCTCTTGTCTTTTCTCTTGCATCTCTACTGTAAGAAGTGGAATATGGGTATCATCATATCCGAATTTTTTGTAAATTGTCTGTCTGAAATTTTTCTGGGCAACTTTGAGGTTCTCTGATGCCAAATCAAGCTTGTCGATTCCAATTATTGCGTTTAGTAGCTCTTTGAACTCCTTTGGCTTTGCCTTTATGATGGAATTAAGCTCGCCCTGCTGGACAATTGATGCTATCTTGAGTTTCTGAAAGTCAAGGCCAAGTGTTGTCTCTATTTCATGAGTGGTTGATTCCCCAAACTGTCTGCGCTCACCGGCGGCCTTTACTAGTTCTTGGTCTCCCTGAATCTCTACAAATTGGGCTGCAAGCGTGCCTTTTGCGTCTATTTTTCGGGTAACTTCGTATTTTCGGTTCCTGGCAGAGAATCTGACCTTGACGTATGCCTGACTTGTCCCACGCCGAATCAGGCTCTTGTTTGATTTTCTGGTGTGCTCCCCAAAAAGACCAAATGTTATTGCATCAATGATACTTGATTTTCCGGCCCCATTATGCCCAACAAAGACAGTGACACCGTCCTCAAAGTCCAGCTTTGTCTCAGAGTGGGAAATGAAATTACCAAGCTCAATTGAGGTGATCATTTCTTGCTCCTGAATCGCTCAAATTCTTCCAGTATTGCCTGCTCTGCCTCTTTGATCTTGTTTGTGGATAGTAATGGTAATAGTTCCTGGATTGCAAATGTCGCATTTTCCTGTGTTCCCAAATAATTGATTGCCAGTCTGAATAATTCATCGTCAATACTTGATGGTCGCTCTAATAGAACAGAACCTCCTGAATCCTCTACCTGTGTTATCTTCCAGGTATAGTGTAGGGTGTGTGGAGCTAGTCGTGTAATTTGTGATTGAATGATATCTGAATCAATGTTGTTGCCATGAATTTTTATCTCAATGATTGGCTTTTTTGAATACCCTGTAATCTTTGCAATTGTTTTTGTAATGGATTCATTTAGGTTTTCAAACTCTACTCTGTCTGAGAGTTGTGGCCGTGTGTCTAGCTTTATCCAGCTTGGCCTTGCCTCTGATGTTGATATATCAACTTCGTAGAATCCTTTCTGCGTCTCCTTGATTCCTTCACTTGTTGTCATTTCTATGGATCCTGGATATGCGACTGGTCCGCCCAAATGAGAGAACTGTTTTAGGAATTTGTCGTGGAGATGGCCCATCGCATAATATGTAAAGTTCTTTGGCAGATCCGTTGATGATAATTCCCCTGCAAACTGGTTTATCTCAGAGATTCCCTGGTGCATTACCAGTATTTTGTGGCCTTGGTGGCTTGCAGCAATTTTATCAATCTCCGAGAATTTATCATAAAACTTGGACATCTCGCCGCGCCTGATCTTATCAAACCCTGCAATCAGTACACCTTTGTGTATGATTGGTGTGCCTTGGCCAACATATTTTGAGAATCCTAGGTTGTGGTACACGTATGGAATTGGGGATGAGCGAATCCTGGATATGTCATGCTCGCCTAGAACAAAAAACGACTCGACGTTGTTTTGTTTTAGTCGTTTTAGTGCATTTGCCATCTGTAGGATGGCAGTGCCTGATGGGTTTGGGACATGAAAGATATCACCTGCAAAAATCACAAAATCAACATGGTCTTTGATGGATGTGTCAATGGACTCGTTGAACACCAAATACACATCGTCCTCTCGTTCTTGTAGGCCATACTGCGTTAGGCCCAAGTGAGTATCAGAGATGTGTGAGAAGATCATTTTCAATCAAGTAATAGATCTTTTTGTATTAATCCTTGCGTGGACTCGGCAATTTTCTCAAACTTTTTTGTTCCGCGCCACTCTGACACTGCATTTTTGTCAGAGCCAATTGCCTTGTCTTTTACTTCCTCTATGTGCACTATTGCTGGCAGGTTCACCCACTGTCCGACAAATACGGCATCGCCTACATTTAGCGATGTTAGCTGGTTTATCAAATCCCTGCTGATTGACTCTGCAGCGGATGCGATTTGATGCTGGTCGTCTTCCTGGACTATTTTCATTACTGCCAGTGAGCCCATCTGGGATAATACATTTGGATCAATGTTTCTTGGTCGTTGTGACACTATACACAACCCTAGGCCGAACTTGCGTCCCTCACGGGCAATCTTGGCAGCCCAGTATTTTGTGTGGGTGTCCTCACCCTTTGGAATGAACACATGAGCTTCTTCAATTATTACAAATATTGGCGAGTCGAATCTGTATCTTTTTGCCGTTTTGCTCTTTGTGTTCTTTGCCATGAGAGCGGATTTTCTGTCGGTTAGCAATTCCTGGAAATAATATGCAAGGGCCACATTTGCCTGCTTTTCTGATAGCTCTGAAATGTTCAGCACATTTACCTTGCCTTCCTTGATTAGCCCTAGCGGGTCCATGATGTCTGGGTCCAAAACATCGGCAAATCTGTGCCTGGCATCGTCTATCTTATCCTGGACTCGGTCTGCTGAATGCCTATCATCCTTTCTTTCAGGATTTGCGCCAATCATTGCAACATTGTGGTCTAGCGCATCCCAAAAATTCTGGGCCTCTTTGACATCTGGGGTAAATGCCAATCTCAAAACCCTTTGCTGAATGTCTGCATTTTCTCTGATTTCTAAAACATCTGCTAGTGTGTTTGCATCTAATAGTCTTGGATTTATTTTTGCATCAATCACATTAATTCCAGGAATCCGAAGATCAGAGTAATCATTATGATAATCAAATATTATTAGTGTCCCATCTAGTGTAGAGATTTGCTTTGCCAACAGTGACACGAGGTTGCTTTTTCCCATTCCAGTCATTGCAAGTATTCCCAAATGCCGTGATACTATCTTGTTCAGATTCACCTTGGCCTCTATCTGTGAGTTTCTAAGCAGGCTGCCGATTTTCACCCATTCGTCTTTTTGTGGAGCAAAAATGTTTCCTAGATCATCTCTTGTGGCACTCAGAATTGCAGTTCCTGGAATTGGTGGAATTGCGGGCAATACTACGATGCTTTTTTGCAGCTGCGCCAAATATCCAAGTATGCCGACTTTGGCAGTAAAGCTTTTGTCGCGAGAGTTAATGTCTGCAATCTCTTTGCTTTCTATTGCCTCATCAAAATTATGAATATCAGTCAGTGCTGCGCTGGTAACAAATGATCTCTCTACTAATCCAAGCAGCTTACCATCCTGAGAATCAATCACGACATATTCTCCAACAGAGAGTGGCCGAGATGTTTGGGCAGTAACAGATGTTGGCTTGGACTCGCCAATCACAACACCAATCGTCATGGTATGGGCCTCAGAGCAAAAAACTTCATAAAAAAACTTGTCAGGCCGTGATAAATAAATTCCAAGATTGACTCGGCATTGACCTGCGTTTGTATCTTTATGCAAAAATAAACCAGGCATGATATAATAATTACATGTTTTATGTGGTGTTTGTTCGAATTTCGAACAACGATCATATAATTATTACAATTCTTTTGTGTTTGAATCGATAATCTTAAAAATATTGACTGTATATCATAGCAGTGCTACACTACCCAGACACCATAGTTGCAACAGCTGTCGAGGAAAAGGTAGCAAAAAAACTGCACAAGCACCTAAGTTCACTTGGCCTAGAGTGCAAGATGATTCCAGATGGAACAATGGACTTTGAGTATGATTACCCACGATCATCGCTTGATGGTCCAAACCCTGGAGTCGCAAGCAGAGGAGTATTCAAGGTAGCCGATGGTATTGACTACATTGATCTGCTCAAAAGAAAAACAGTATCAAAAAGTGAGTTTGCCCCCGGAGGATTCTATGGGATGGGAATCGCAGAAGGAACGATGTGGAAGCTGCGATACTTTTTATCATTTCCATCCGAGTATGAACTTGGCCCACTGAACTTTGGAACGCTTACAAAGATTCTCAAAGGAAGGCTCCACTCCAAAGTAGAAGATTTTATCTGGAGTGGATATGGCAAGCTCACAACCCTTCCTCCTGGAATGGTAGCCGACGACGTGATCGCAGCCCTGACTGCGGACAAAAAATTGCGTGAATTATTGATGCACTCTTTACTAAAGGAACAAGTAATCACGATCTCTGTCTACAAGCCAAAGGCCAAAGTCGACTATGAGATATCCAGAATAGTCAAGGATGACTCGTACTGGTACAAGTACAAACCGAAAAAGGAATCACACGCAAAAATAGTCATAACATCAGAGTGGAAGACACAAAAGGATTTGTTTATGGATCCGCAAACCCTTGAGGCCTACCAAAGAATTGGCCAGACCATCAAATCTACAGTAGAGAAGCTAAAGTATCATCTAGTAAAGAACTAGTCTTTGATTATGATTTTTGACATTACCGTATCGCTTGGAATCTTTTGCTCCACAGCATAGGTAATGGCAGATAGGTTTCGGACCTCAAAATCAAGCAGTCTGACTATGGCAACTATGGTGGAAAAGCCGAAAATACGCACGAATTGGGAGTTCATGGTGTTGTAGATCTTGCGCTCAAAGGAGCTCTCAAATTTTGATATTGCGCCGTTTTCGTCCTGTGGGACCATTCCCTTGTAATGTGTATTGAGTAGTTCGTTTAGTGCGCTTTTGAGTGAATCTGCTGAAATCATTTTTGTAAACATTTCTCTTGATTCACTTGATGCGTTTGATACTATGAGGTGTTGCAGCTGGTTCTCATCAAGATTCCAGAACTTGCCTCGCAAAATACTCATTATATTGTAATAGTCGATTTCGATTCCGCAAACAGAATGTAAAGAAAAATCGCCAGAACTCTTCATTGCGCGGCCAAGGTTTTCATAAAAAAACTTGTCAAAATACATGTCCAAAACTTGTATTTGTTTTCGCTCATTATACAAAGAATACATTTGCTCTATTTCCTCACCTATTCCTATTCCCTTTAGGACGCTTGCCGCCTCTTCAAAGTCTTTGGCAACAAGTGCCTTGAGCACAATGTCGCGCTCTTTGATCAATTCCTCTGGGTGCAAGCTAATCATTGACTCAATTTCGCTTTGTGGCCTGCCAAGAATTTTTCCCTTTAGTATGATCTTTAGATTTTTTAAAATAAATTTCAGATAATATGCAAACATGACATTAGACCCACCAGATGCCTGCATCATGGTGTGGTGCAAGTCTGCTTGTCTGTCTCGTAGTGCGATCTCTATTTTTTGAGTGGTGTATGGCTTTTGAATCTTTGAGATTGCGTCATTGTATGTGGTGTTTTTAATTCGAGTTACCAACTCGTCAAGATCTCGAGATTCTGATAATGTCTGGAGGTCTTTTTTTGTCATCAATTTGCCCTTGATGCTGTATGACTTTACTCCTGCAAAGACCTGAAGCGATGGAGTTGCCATGCGAAAGGACCAATTTACACATTAATGTATTTTTATTAAAATGTAATAATTCTAATAAAAAATGTAAGAATTTGATCTAACATGTTGGAAATTACATAATTTTTGTTTGTTTATTACAAGTTTTAGTTTATGCGTAATTTGAGACACGATAAAAAATCTATAATTATCTTGGAACTCTTTTCATGACCAAAATCAAAAGTCTAGCAAATGCTTTTTGTCTAGTTTGACGTACTAGTATGGGTTGACAAAGGCATACGTTTTGGTTACATGCGATAGCGGCGCAGAAGACTATGTTGTGTCTTCTCTGAAATCAACTGACTCCGTGAGTCTTGCAACCGGCGTGTTTGGCACATATGATGTGCTAAGCAAGCTAGAGGCAAGATCAGAGGATGCCTTGCGCGATGTCGTAACAAAAAAGATCCGCAAAATTCCACACATCCGAGCAACCTACACCATAATTGCTGATGACAAAAACTCGTTCTCAAAGCAAATCAAGGGCAAAGATGTCTTGGATACATACATGTCGCAGGCATACATTTTGCTGGACTGTGAGCGGGGAAAAGAAACTGAAACCATGAACAATCTCAAATCTATTGCAGAGATAATTGATGGTGATGTCCTATCCACGACACATCAGGTAATCTGTAATGTAGTGGCACCGTCATACAATGAAATCTCTGATGTAGTAACAAAAAAAATCCGCAAGCTTGGTGGAATAAAAGGCACGACCACACTAAATGTGATCAGCCACAAATAATTATCCTAATACTTCGCGAGAGCCTATCTCATTCGATATTCCATAAAGGCTGACCAGCTTTGCCAAGTCTGCGCTGCTTATCTTGCAGTTGTTGTGCGCAAGCTTGAGTGCATACGGGTATCCGCCGACACTTGACTTGTAGAGTTTGTCCAGAATTGACTTTACCTCATCTTCAGTGTGATTATCGCCAAATAGTTCTATTTTGATTAGTGGTGTCGAATCAGATAGCCTAGCGTAAATTGAGGAGATTGCCTTGTCGCGACCAAACTCCCTGTCAACAAAAATCTTGCTAAATCCAGGAGTCTTGGTTGCATGATTATAATAAAAAATGTCTCCTGCCAATGATCCCATCTCAGAGAACTGGACATTGGTGTTTGATGTCTTTGCGATAAATATGACATTGTTTTTCTTTGTCATTATTCTGACAATTGCAGGACTTAGGCCTGATTGGCGTGTCATGAACTGGGAATACAGTGAGCCATCCATCATCACAATGTCTGATACCTCGACTGCCTTTTTGCAAACATCCACTTCCATCTCGCTTGCAAGGCTGGAAATGTCAATGCCTACCCTGCCCAGTCCCTGCCTGTGCAGATCATCAATTATTGTGCCATCTGATTTTATTGCAACTGCGGTAACTACCCATAACTCCATTCCTTGGAATTTTGTGCTGTTAAAACTAGAATCTATTCCGGCAAGTACTGCATCCTGTTTTTTTGGTGTGTATTCTATCCAGTTTTGCCTTGCCTTTTCTACTATTTGCTCAAATTTTGGTCCCCTTAGGACAGATAGGATGTTTTCACGGTTCTTTATTGCATCCTTGTAAACCGTGTTAAGCATAGGTTACCTTCAATTCAGAAAATAAAACCCTTGGGATGAACGAACCCTTAACACGCAACTAGCTGGAAGCTGATTTACTTTTTGCGCTTTTTGCGAGCTGCCTTTTGATCTGCAAATCTTTGATGCTTGCCTGTTTTTCTTTTTACCATGATTTGGCTTTGTATGATGCCTAGTTAATTCTTCCTAGTTTGATTTGTTTGGCAATATACCATTAATTCATTTACCAGTTGTATGATCGGCTCTGTGTTGAAAAGAATAGGGCTTTTGGGATGCGGCGCCATTGGCACGCAAATAGCACTGGCAATCAACTCAGGCCAAGTCCAAGCAGAACTTACACATGTCTATGACTATGATAAATCCAAGGCAGAATCACTGGTTGCAAGGCTGGACAAAAAACCCACTATAGTTGAGAACCCACATTTACTTTCCTCAAACAATGTGGATTTGGTAGTAGAGGCGGCATCTCAGGATGCTATCAAAAACCACGCATTGAGCATCATACAAAACAGAAAGGATCTGATGATCATGAGTGTGGGTGCCTTGCTTGATGAGTCTGTGTTTGATATTTTGTTTGATGCATGCCATGAATTCAAAAAACGAATTTACCTGCCATCTGGCGCAATTGCAGGCCTTGATGCAATAAAGTCAGTAAAATCAGAACTAGAATCAGTCACATTGATTACTACAAAAAACCCAAAGGCACTCGCCGGTGCAAAGTTCTTTGAGACAAAAAACATGGATGTCCATTCCATAAAAGAAAAAACCGTAATCTTTGAGGGTGCAGCAAAAGAAGCAGTTACACTGTTTCCTGCAAACATCAATGTTGCAGCCCTTTTGAGTCTGGCAGGCCTTGGCAGTGAGAAAACCCTGGTCAAAATAGTGGCAGACCCCAACACGAACAAGAACACGCACAAAATAGAGGCAAGCGGAATATTTGGCAAAATCTCAATTCAAGTGGAAAACGTACCGGACAATACCAACCCCAAGACCAGCCGGCTTGCCATTTTGTCTGCAATAGAGTGCCTGCATACAATATGCTCAGATGATATCAAAATAGGTACGTAATTCTGGCAAAACTTGCCGTAATTGGCGCCATATCTGTAAATTCACACTATTATCTCAGTCTTTAAATGAATACTAGGGTCATTGTCATGATCGGATGCTACACGACAAAATCATGCAGCTAAAAAAAGAAAAGGACGCTGTCATTTTGGCCCATAATTATCAATTACCCGAAGTCCAAGATGTAGCGGACTATGTTGGCGATTCATTAGGATTATCAAGACAAGCTGCCAAAACACCACACAAGACGATTCTGTTCTGTGGGGTTCATTTCATGGCAGAGACTGCCGCAATTATTTGTCCTGACAAAAAGGTACTGATTCCGGACTTGGCTGCTGGATGCTCACTGGCTGATTCCATAAACGTTGATCAGCTAAGGGACTGGAAGCAACAACACCCGGGGGCAATCACGGTAGGCTATGTCAATACATCCGCAGAAGTCAAATCCGAGCTGGATTATTGCTGCACATCATCAAACGCAGTAAATGTGGTCAAGGCAATTCCTAAAGACAAGGACGTGTTGTTCTTACCAGACATGTTTTTGGGATCATATGTTGCAAAAATGACTGGAAGAAAAAACATGTACATTTGGGCAGGTGAGTGTCATGTCCATGCAGGTATAAGATCAGAGGACATTCACAAGCTTTTGGACTCTAACCCTAATTCCGAATTATTGGTTCATCCAGAGTGTAGTTGCACATCACAAATAATGTATGATGTGGCAGTTGGCGACTACAAGAACCGCCAAGTCCAGATAATGTCTACAGAAGGAATGATGAACTATGCAAAACAATCAACAGGACAAAACTTTGTGGTTGCAACCGAAACCGGCATCCTGTACAGAATGCAGCAGCAAAATCCTGAGAAGAATTTCATTCCTGCATCACGTGGTGCTATATGTCAATACATGAAGATGATCACTCTGGACAAGGTCTATTCTTCACTGATGGAGGAAAAATACGAAGTTCGCGTGCCAAAACAAACTGCAGACAAGGCAAGACTTGCAATAGATAGGATGCTTGCTATTAACTAAATCTGAGTTTTACTAAACACGATTTTTATTGTTTGTCAAATGATATTCGTGAATTTTTGGGTGAACTTTGAACTAGATTACAGATTTTCCAGGCACCCACAAGATTTCATGACTAAACTGACCCACAGGTCTGAATGCTGTTGGTGGTTACTTGAAATCTAATGTCTAGATAGATTGCATCAAATCAATTATTGATTTTGAATGACTATAGAACTGTCCATACTATTGTCTCACGAGTTCGCCACTGAATTTTTTGTCTATGGTGATGGCAAATTTGAATTCCTTTGCAAATACCATTCTTAATCAGTCTAATTAACAATGAAGCAACTATGATTCTGATTTAGTCTAGATTTGGATAGTTATTCTATGCTGGGACACAGCTTGCTTGTGCATTCGGTGATGTCTGCAATGTTATGAACCCTGTTACCATTCCGGTTCGAGTTATTGTGATGTGGTTTCCGCCTTCTGCACCGACTCTAAATGTTTCTAACTGCCCCTCTTCAAGCCCAAAAAGTGACTGTGCTCCAGCATTGGATATGTCGACTTCAAGAAGTGATCCAGCTAACCCTCGTAAAGTACCGTCCACAATAAAATCAGAATCCGAAGTGCATACCCAAGAATTAGTATTCCAAATAGGACCAACAGAAATTATCTGAAATGTATCTGTTTCTGGTGATTGGTGCATTGTGGCTGATATTGTGATTGCAACTAGTATTATTGCAACACCGATTCCAGTTACTATGACTGGTGAATTAGAATTCAACAACACTGAGATTAGTTTGGTGACTTAAAAGTCGTTGTAATTCTCGCTTATTGCAATCAAGATTATTGTAATGATCTTAGAACATATGAGTTCAGGCTACTATCGCCACATCTTAAAATCTGCTTAAATAAGAATTTCATAATTGAGGATCACACTTAATATCTATACATGAATCTGTTAATCTGGCTTGGCGGGGAAGATCTCTGTAGTTTTACTGAGTGTTATCCTATTAACCTCAATTGTAAGTTCGTTTAATGTTTCTGCATTTGCAGATTCCGATGATGATCAACATGATGGAAAGCCACAAAAGAAAAACCGTGTTTGGACAGGTGACGGCCAGCCAAACACCAAGCTAGGAAAAGTTGGAGACCTCTATGTCGATAATGCAAGTCCAGATCTTACACTGTATGAAAAAAAATCCAAGACCTCTTGGGAAAATATAGGCACATTTCAAGGTCCTCAAGGTGAACAAGGTCTTCAAGGTTTAACAGGAGCTACAGGAGCTCAAGGTCCTCAAGGTGAACAAGGTCTTCAAGGATTAACAGGAGCTACAGGAGCTCAAGGTCCTCAAGGTGAACAACGTCTTCAAGGTTTAACAGGAGCCACAGGAGCTCAAGGTCCTCAAGGTGAACAACGTCTTCAAGGTTTAACAGGAGCCACAGGAGCTCAAGGTCCTCAAGGTGAACAACGTCTTCAAGGTTTAACAGGAGCCACAGGAGCTCAAGGTCCTCAAGGTGAACAACGTCTTCAAGGTTTAACAGGAGCCACAGGAGCTCAAGGTCCTCAAGGTGAACAACGTCTTCAAGGTTTAACAGGAGCCACAGGAGCTCAAGGTCCTCAAGGTGAACAACGTCTTCAAGGTTTAACAGGAGCCACAGGAGCTCAAGGTCCTCAAGGTGAACAACGTCTTCAAGGTTTAACAGGAGCCACAGGAGCTCAAGGTCCTCAAGGTGAACAACGTCTTCAAGGTTTAACAGGAGCCACAGGAGCTCAAGGTCCTCAAGGTGAACAACGTCTTCAAGGTTTAACAGGAGCCACAGGAGCTCAAGGTCCTCAAGGTGAACAACGTCTTCAAGGTTTAACAGGAGCCACAGGAGCTCAAGGTCCTCAAGGTGAACAACGTCTTCAAGGTTTAACAGGAGCCACAGGAGCTCAAGGTCCTCAAGGTGAACAACGTCTTCAAGGTTTAACAGGAGCCACAGGAGCTCAAGGTCCTCAAGGTGAACAACGTCTTCAAGGTTTAACAGGAGCCACAGGAGCTCAAGGTCCTCAAGGTGAACAACGTCTTCAAGGTTTAACAGGAGCCACAGGAGCTCAAGGTCCTCAAGGTGAACAACGTCTTCAAGGTTTAACAGGAGCCACAGGAGCTCAAGGTCCTCAAGGTGAACAACGTCTTCAAGGTTTAACAGGAGCCACAGGAGCTCAAGGTCCTCAAGGTGAACAACGTCTTCAAGGTTTAACAGGAGCCACAGGAGCTCAAGGTCCTCAAGGTGAACAACGTCTTCAAGGTTTAACAGGAGCCACAGGAGCTCAAGGTCCTCAAGGTGAACAACGTCTTCAAGGTTTAACAGGAGCCACAGGAGCTCAAGGTCCTCAAGGTGAACAACGTCTTCAAGGTTTAACAGGAGCCACAGGAGCTCAAGGTCCTCAAGGTGAACAACGTCTTCAAGGTTTAACAGGAGCCACAGGAGCTCAAGGTCCTCAAGGTGAACAACGTCTTCAAGGTTTAACAGGAGCCACAGGAGCTCAAGGTCCTCAAGGTGAACAACGTCTTCAAGGTTTAACAGGAGCCACAGGAGCTCAAGGTCCTCAAGGTGAACAACGTCTTCAAGGTTTAACAGGAGCCACAGGAGCTCAAGGTCCTCAAGGTGAACAACGTCTTCAAGGTTTAACAGGAGCCACAGGAGCTCAAGGTCCTCAAGGTGAACAACGTCTTCAAGGTTTAACAGGAGCCACAGGAGCTCAAGGTCCTCAAGGTGAACAACGTCTTCAAGGTTTAACAGGAGCCACAGGAGCTCAAGGTCCTCAAGGTGAACAACGTCTTCAAGGTTTAACAGGAGCCACAGGAGCTCAAGGTCCTCAAGGTGAACAACGTCTTCAAGGTTTAACAGGAGCCACAGGAGCTCAAGGTCCTCAAGGTGAACAACGTCTTCAAGGTTTAACAGGAGCCACAGGAGCTCAAGGTCCTCAAGGTGAACAACGTCTTCAAGGTTTAACAGGAGCCACAGGAGCTCAAGGTCCTCAAGGTGAACAACGTCTTCAAGGTTTAACAGGAGCCACAGGAGCTCAAGGTCCTCAAGGTGAACAACGTCTTCAAGGTTTAACAGGAGCCACAGGAGCTCAAGGTCCTCAAGGTGAACAACGTCTTCAAGGTTTAACAGGAGCCACAGGAGCTCAAGGTCCTCAAGGTGAACAACGTCTTCAAGGTTTAACAGGAGCCACAGGAGCTCAAGGTCCACCAGGAAATGATGGAGCCACAGGAGCTACAGGAGCTCAAGGTCCACCAGGAAATGATGGAGCCACAGGAGCTCAAGGTCCACCAGGAATACTTAACATCTACATTAATTCGGATTCTATAGAATATACTCGAGTTGCTGGAGTCCCTGTATCGTTGATTGTAGATTGTAATGGTGAAGATATTGTGACTGGAGGCGGCTTTAACATTTCAGCAATATCTGGTTCAGGAGTTCCGTATCAAACTGTTCAAAACAACGGTCCTTCTGGTGATCAAAGTTGGAGAGTAGAACTTTCCGTAGGTCCTGATGAAGCTGCTAATCCAGATCCTGTAACTCTCATCGTCTATGCTATTTGTGCAGAAATCAGTTCTCCTCCACCATTACCAACTCTCTCAGTCTCTGATGTCTCCGTAACTGAGGGTAATTCTAGCATCACACCAGCTTCATTTACCGTTTCACTATCAAGCCCATCTGCATCGACTGTTACCGTAGATATTGCTACATCTGATGGAACTGCAACAACTGCAGACAATGATTATCTTGATGGCGGTATCTTTACGTTGACATTCAATCCGGGCGAAACCACAAAATCATTCATTCCTCCTGTAAACGGTGACACCACTCCAGAACCAGACGAGACATTCAACGTCGTATTATCTAATCCATCAGGTGCTACCATCTTGGATGGCACTGGAGTTGCAACCATACTAAATGATGATATCTCCTTACCAATATCACTTGATCTTGCCGTGCTGACTCACGTCTCTAATCAAGTATCTGTTCTACTTGGTAATGGCGACGGAACATTTGGAACTGCGACACTCTTTGGAACCGGTGTTGATCCAAACGGTGTTGACTTTGGTGACTTTAACAGTGATGGAAAACAAGATCTAGCAACAGCTAATTTTGCATCTAATAATGTATCTATTCTGCTTGGTAATGGCGACGGAACATTTGGAACCGCAACCAGCTTTGGTGCTGGTACTTCACTAGTTACGATTTCTGTAAACGACTTTAACAGTGATGGAAAACAAGACCTAGCAACAACAAGTTATGGTGGTGTTGGCTCGATATTTACTCTGCTTGGTAATGGCGACGGCACATTTACACCTGCAATCAGTTCAGGGGTACCTGCAAGTAGTGGATTATACGGTATGACCATAGGTGACTTTGACGGTGATGGAAAGTTAGATTCTGCTGTGACTGGGCAAAATACAGATAACGTATCTATTCTGCTTGGTAATGGCGACGGCACATTTTCATCATTTAGTGCCCCAATCTTTGTAGGAGATAATCCAACTCATATTATATCAGATGACTTTGACGGTGACGGAAATCTAGATCTGGCAACATCTGTTCGTAATTCTAACTATCTTTCAGTTCTGCTTGGTAATGGTGACGGAACATTTGGATCCTCTACCAACTTTTCTGTAGGTACTTCGCCTAATGGAATTACATCAGATGACTTTGACGGTGACGGAAATCTAGATCTGGCAACATCAAATCTGGTTAGTAATAACGTATCTATTCTGCTTGGTAATGGCGACGGCACATTTTCTGGACTAGTCAATTATAGTGTAGGGTCATTACCAACAGGTGTTCAATCCGATGATGTAGATAATGATGGTGATATGGATGTTGTAACTGCAAATCACGGTTCTAACAATATCTCTGTGTTACTTAATGATGGAGCAGGAGGATTCACATCTATTACCTATGCTACAGGTGGTTCAAATCCTCTCTCTCTTGTAATAGGCAGCTTCAACTGATCTGCATCAGAAAATCAACTTCAACTAGACACAATAACTCAGGTTCATACATTCTTCAGAATTCTAATATAACAAATCATCATACTCTTCGATATTACAGAACTTTCAAAACTTTATCAACATCTTACATATGTCTTGAATATGATCGGATTTCGTATCTTTGATATCCTGATAAACTATTTTTCACAGAGAATTTCAAACTTCCAAATGATCTAATTGATCAGAGGGGAATATTTACCCGAGTATCTCAAAATGCATTATCTCGACAAACTGGTAAGACTTGGAATTGTTTGCCTTGTCTGATAAATTCATCTGAATTAGAGCCCACTTGCCGGGAGCAGACCCTTCAGGTAAAACCAAGTTAATGTCGTATCTAGCAAGCTCGGCTGGGTTTCCCTCAAAGAACAGGCTGTGGAAATTTTTGTGATAGTGGTAAAAGTTGTGCTGAACCCCCTGCGGATCACGCAAAATAAAGCTGACTTGGCCCAGGCCTGACTTGTTGTCTTTGGCATGATATGTGATATTGACATTTGTTTCTCCATTTGGAGCAGCTGGATTTGTCGGTGTAGCGGTAATTTTGATGTTTTGTGTGTCCAAATACGGATAATCCACATCAGGGTTTGTTGTTCTCACAAAAACCGAGCCATCCTCTAAGAGATTTGTAAAGTTGATTGTGCTGTCGTTTCCAGCCCTATCATTCATTAAAAGCTGCTTGATGTTATAGTAACCAGTTCTGTAAAATTCGGTTACCTTAAAGTTCACTACACATGTTGCAGTTTTGGCATCAAACTCACCATATGCGCTAATGCTGTAGCTATTCAAGTCATCATGATCTATTGTTGCATAACATGTCTTGATGTCTGTTGGGTCCGACACGCGCCAGCTCGCACTCACCGTCTGGACAGGCCTTGATTGTATTATGTCACTATGTGCATTCAGATTAAGGGATCTTTTGACATATGTTGGTGGAGTGATGTCTTCGTTTGCATTGTTGACAAAAAACTTCCACCCAAAGTCATTTTGTCCCTTGAATCTCTGGTTTCCTGCCTGGTCGCTAATTATTATCTGATTTGTGTGCCAAGGCCCGCCTTTTGCATTATGATTAATTGTCACCTCGCCTCGCAACACCAAGCCTATTTCACCACCTGTTGGCAACAGGGTGACGTCTTGGTATGTTCCCTGCTCGCTTGTCAGCCTGAAATATGCACTTTTTGCTCCCTCAAATTTGTCCTTACCGCTAAGCTCAATTTCGATTATTCCATGCTTGTCCTCGTTTTGTGCACCGTTTATGGAAATGTCTATACGAATAATTTTTCCCGGATAGATATAGTCGGGATACAAATTAAGCACATCAAACGTCAGGTCTTCGCGAATCGATGGAATGTAGATGTTTCCCTCCATGATCCTATCACGGATGAATTCGTATTTTTGGGCTGATTTTGATTTTAGCTTGTCTGGATTTATCACATAATGGGCAATGCTTTCCGCCATGTCTTCATCCGGATTGTGTTGATGTGCATATGCATTTACAAACTCTGCAGTTTTTGTCGTGGCCCATCCGGAAGTTGTCTTTTTGTCTTGATACCATCCACCAAGCCCTGTCCAATCATCTTTTACATCGCTTGAAAAAAGTCGTTCCCACAGAAAATGAGATTTTTCATGAATTATCAACCTGTGTAAATGATCGCCTTCCACAAATGCCGACTCCATGAACTCAATATATCCGGGGTTTGATGCCGGCCAGCTTACGGCTGGAGCATCAGGGTATAATGGATGTGTGGTTCCATCCGCCCGCCTTAGCAGGTAGTTTAATCCATCCACTGTGTGGAACCCCTTTGGCATTTCTTCAAACATGTTGATTATCTGAATCAGTTCGTGCGGATGGAATTGCTGAAAGTTTTTGCCAGTCTCTGATGTTGTCGTCTTTGTCACCTTGGCATAGTCTGGAATGCGAGTCGAAACCCCAAACCGCTCATTTAGGATTCTTTCTATTGAATCTAGATCATTTCCGCCATCAGTTACAAACCATATTGCTGCATGGTGAAGTTTCTGCGAAAAATATTTGCCCATCTTGTTCTCTACTAGAGCGATTCTTGGCTGTGCTGACTCAAATACATCAGATGAGATTTCAATTACATCATATGATTCATGATCTGTTATCTTGATGTCATTATTGATATGATCATCAGTTAGAATCCATTTTGATGTGACTCCTTTTTGCTCTTGCATAACATCACGTGTTTTTTGTGGAATTGAATCCATTGTCTGAAGCAGTGCGTATGATTTCTCAAATGTCCAATGTGCCTTTTCATTGCTTAGCAAAATCCCATATTTGTTTAGCAGTTTTTCTGATGCTGAATCATCAGGCATTTGAATATTGTTCTCAAGAAAAGTAACTGTCACTGGCTTGTTGATGTAAGAACTATACTCGGAACCTGCACTAGTGGAGTTTTGCTCCCAGTGATACACAAACGAGTTGTCACCAGGTATTATTCGCTGAATTTGAATCTTGTTCGTATCATCATTTTGGTTTGAGGGCATTCCAAATTCTGAAGATGTAAACTCTACAGCATTGACGGAATTGTCTATTTTACCATTATCTAGCATGTCCTCCCTCGCAGTATCCTTACCGTACTTTGCTCTGTATTGCTCGAATTGCTCCAGTGGAGATGATTCACTTTTGGCATCTGCAAGCTTTGCAGATGATACAAAAACACTTGATATTACAAAAAAGACAAATACAAAAACCATCGTACATGACATGTTATTCTGATGCAATGTCCGAATGAGACAACCCATACAAATTAGTATTTGAGAATTATGATATTTGTGTACTGCGATGGTTTTTTCCACCATTATTTGGCGTGATGAAAACCCACAAGGTCAGTCAATACTCACTTTAAACTTCCAGGCTGATTTCCTGTATGGGATATGGATTTGCAGGCAATGGTAATCTATTCAATTCTGTGTAACCGGGGGTTGGGTTATGTGTAAAAAGTGCGAAACCGCAACATTTTGTTAATAAAGAAACTGTGTTGCTTAGTATTTGTCATAGACTTTATTTCTATGTCCAACTTCAACTATGAATATAGTTATTTTTTGCTCTTCCAAACTGATTATCATTCGGTAGGAGCCGACTCTGAGCTTTCTCAGATTGGAGCCTTGTAGTTTGTCTGTAAATGCAAACGGATTGTCAATAATGCCTTCCAGTTTTGTGACTATTCTACGAGCAGCAGTCTTGTCTGATCTGAAAATCTTTTCTAGTTGTTTTTGGGCAGTTGGTGACCATACAATATTCCAAGACATCTAAAGAATCATTTCAGGCCCAGTCTTTTCTTTACTTCTTCATGTGATACAACTTTGCCAGCTTTGATTTCAGCTAGTGATTTTTCTATGTTCTTTATGGTGCGATTGCTTAGAATACCTTCGTCATCTTCCACTACATTTAGTAGTCGATTTACCACATCATCGTAAGATTCCTTTGGAAAAGATTTCATTTTTTCTAGGCGCGTCTTGGTTTTGTTATCTAATTGTATGCTAGTCACCATAGGTTGCTATAGATAACTATAGAATTTAAGGTTGATCATGAGATTTTGAGGCTCAAAACCAAATGTGGACTGGGCAAAAAGTGCAAAAACACTACATTATCTTCTTGGCACTTCAAGGCTAAAGTCTATTGCCTGAACAGAATTTGTAATGCTTCCAACTGAGATCATATCCACGCCAGTCCTTGCATAGTCTTTGATGTTTTTTGCATTGATTCCACCAGATGCTTCAAGGCGAATGTTTTTTCTTAGGCCAATTTTTTGCAGGTCTGAAATTGTCTGCCTTATCATAATGGGCGAGAAATTATCCAACATCATGATTGGCACGCCAAGACTTGCAGCCAAAATCGCATCCTCACGCGTATCGACTTCAACTTCAAATGTTTTGGCTCTTTTCTTTGCCTTTTTGATTAGTGAGATGATAGAGCCTTCGGATGCAATGTGATTATCCTTTATCATTATCATGTCTGATAGTGTGACTCGATGCTTCTTCCCACCACCAATCTCTATTGCCTCTTTGTCAAATAATCTCAAGCCAGGTGCCGTCTTTCGCGTGGAATAGAGTTCTGTATTTTTGCTGACACTTTTTATCTGTCTTACCAGCTCATTTGTTGCCGTGGCAATCCCGCTCATTCTTGATAATAGGTTTAGCGCGGTTCTCTCACAGCTAAGAACTGATTTTGCAGGACCCGTAATTCTGAGAAGCGTTTGATTTGCCTTTATTATATTGCCGTCTTTTTTTAGAATTTGCACTGTACACCCTTTCATTGCAAATATCTCCTTGACATGTCTGGCTCCAGCAACAATTCCTAATTGCCTTGCAACTATTCTGGCATTGATTTTTTTTGTAGAAAGAAGTGAGCTGGTAATGTCGCCCTTGTTGATGTCTTCTGCCAAAAATCTGGCCAGCTCTCTTTTTGTATCCAATTGTATTGTAAAATTTTGCGCCTAAATAGAACCTTTTCTATGATGGCTTTATCTGGGTGAGATTGCCTGGCTTGGTTGCAATGCTGTCCCATTCTGATTTCTTTGGAATCGTTATGGTAAATGTAGCACCTTTGCCCACACTGCTTGATACGGATACTGTGCCACCGTGTTGCTCTATGATGTTTTTGCAGCTGGACAATCCAAGGCCTGTACCTACCTGCTTTGTGGTAAATAATGGCTCAAAGATCTTTTCATGTATCTCACTTGCAATGCCCACTCCAGTATCTGATACCTTGACTAGTACGTTGTTCTGGTCTTGCGGATCATCAAAGATTCCAATACTTACGACTCCATTGTTTTCCAATGACTGAATTGCATTCATCAATAAATTGACAAAAACAATTTCTAGCTTTTCAGGATCACAAAAGATTATTCTGTCGTTTTGTGGCAGCTTGATTACAATGTTTTCCGGCCTGACAATTCGCTCCACCACATCCTGTAGTATGACACAAAGTGAATAGTCGCGCTTTTTGAGCGGTGACATTCTCACATAATCCATCACATCTTCCAACTGATGCGACATTCTGTACACTGCTCTGTCTAGTCTTGCCCATTGCTCACGAGTCTTGTCATCCAAATTTGTCTCCAATTTTATTTTGAGAATTTGTGATGTGCTCTGAATCACACTCAGTGGGTTTCTCAAATCATGCGCAATTCTTGCAGCCAGATTGCCTATTGTGGAGAGACGTTCTGTTTTTAGCATCTCTTGTGTTTTGCGCATCACTTCAACTTGGAGCTGGTCGCGCTGTATTGCGATTTCTTGCTGCGCCTCTTCTGTCTTTGATAAACTGTCTTGTAATTGATCACGCTGTTTTGCCAGCTCGTCTTGTGTTTCTTCCAATTCTGCCATGCTGTCTTGGAGCTTGGCATTTAGCTCATCGCCGCGCTCTTTTGACAATCTGAGCTCCTTTACTTTGTTTACTAGAATTTTTGTTAATTCCTCATTGGTGAACTCTTTCATGAAAAAGTAGGGACTATTGTCTGACAATGCTGATCTAGTTTCTTGTATTTTTCACTAAGAGATTATGTGTGTTTTATTCAAACAAAAAATATTTTCATATTTGCGCGTGCTTAGGCGACCTTTAGTGCGTATTTGCCCTTTTCTGTAATGCCAAGGGTCTTGGCAATGTGTGAGTTTTGAGGATCACCAATTAGAACCACGCCGGTCCAGTCTGGTGTTAAATCAGATGATTTGCAAACAGGACATACTTTTCCAACAAACACACATTTGCATTTTCTGCAAGCCATTTCTTTGACCATTTATTTTTTCACTTCGACTGGTTTTTTTTCTTTTTTCTCGGCTTTGTCACCAGAATCGTCCTTGCCTGATTTTTTGATCTCTTCTGCAATCCATTCCTCTGCACCCAAGAATGGTTGTCTGCATGTGATGCCGATCTTGCCCATGGTTGCTGCTTTGCCTAGTGATACCGCAGTAATTCTTGAGCGAAGAGTAGAGCCGACCTTTAGTGTGCGGTTGCTTTGCTTTGCAATTATCATGCCGGACTTTACATCCGATTGTAGGTAATCATCCATTACTTGGGATAGGTGCAGTAATGCATCGGTTGGACCTATTCTGACAAATGCGCCAAAGTCTGTAATGTCGACTATTTCACCCAAGACAATTTCTTGAAGTTTTGGAGTAAATGTCAGTGCCTCGAACTCGACTCGATGATATGTTCCACCATCACCTGCAATCATTTTTCCCATTTCGTCGACTTTGGCCTCTAAAATCATGATAATGTATCCCAGCTCGGCGTTGATCATGGACTCGTATTTTTCCTTTAGTATGGCAACTGCTGCTTTTTTGAGCGAGGCGCCAAACATGCTTGGTGGAATCCTAACAACATCCTCTAGGGTAGATATAGAAAACAACTGTGCGAAACTCCATGAGTTGAATTTATGAATCTTTGGGTAATTTTTCAATAATTTTTGTGAATCTTCGTATTGTATTGTTGATTATTGTGTGAATTTTGTATCGAGTGGTTTTTGATTTGGCAAAAAATTATTTCTGATTAGGAGTACCTAAGCTAAAATTATTTGCTCAAAGATTTCGCCGTTTTGAAAATCGGCCTATCTTTAAATAATGTGAATCAAATTTTTTGTGCATGGTTGGCGTAGACCAAGTATTATCAAAGCTTGCAACCGTAATTGATCCTGACCTAAAAAAAGACATTGTCTCAATGGGAATGATCAAGGACTTGGAGCTAAACGAGGGGAATCTCAAATTTACACTGGAATTAACCACACCAGCATGTCCATTCAATGATGAAATAGAGCAAGATGTTCGACGTGCAATCGCAGAACTGGATGGCATAAAAAATTCGGACATCAAAGTAACTGCCAAGGTCATGGAGGGTCGTGCACTTGATGCAGACCAGGCAATGGCAACTGTCAAAAATATTATTGGCGTAGCTAGCGGTAAGGGTGGCGTTGGCAAATCCACAGTATCATTGAATCTGGCACTGGCACTTGCCGAGTCTGGCGCCAAAGTCGGATTGCTTGATGCAGACATTTACGGCCCAAGTATTCCTCTGATGCTTGGAATGCAAAAAGCATTCATGGAAGTGGATAACAACAAGCTACAGCCAGCAGAGCTAAACGGAATCAAGGTTGTATCATTTGGATTCTTTGCAGAGCAAGAGCACCAGGCTGCAATTTATCGAGGCCCAATTATTTCCGGCATACTAAAACAATTTCTAGTTGACACGAACTGGTCAGATCTTGACTATCTTATTGTGGACCTGCCACCTGGCACAGGTGACATACCATTAACTTTGGCGCAAACAATTCCAATTACTGGAATATTGGTTGTCACAACTCCTCAAGACGTTGCATCAAATGTGGCATCAAAGGCAATTGGAATGTTTACCAAACTAAATGTTCCACTGATTGGCGTCATAGAAAACATGAGCTATTTCATTTGTCCAAAATGCAGCGACAAGCACTACATCTTTGGTGAAGGCGGTGCAAGACGAATCAGCGAAAAATTCAACATGCAATTTCTTGGCGAGATACCGCTCAACTCTGGTATCATGGAAGGCTCAGACAAGGGCAAGCCTGTAATCATAACTAGCCCTGATTCACCCTCGGCCAATGCAATTCGCTCAGCTGCAAAAAATGTTGCAGCCCAATGTAGTATTTTGGCAGCCAAGCTAAAAGATGAAATGCAAGGCGCAGCTGCATAAAGTATATTGATTCTGCCAGAAGACTTACGAGATGAGCTCAAAGCTCCACTTGGCATCTTACTAAAAGAGACCTCAAAAGAAAACATCTCAAAGCATATCGCACCACATTCTTATCTCATAACTGTGGGCGATGCGACAACAGAAAAGATGCTGGGATTTGGACTTGTACCATCATTGCAAATAGTTGATGGATATGAGAAAAGAGGAAAACGCATCCCACCATACAGCAGCGCCACCAAATTACACTGCGATAATCCAGCCGCCCAAATAACACCGCAAAGCATCACTACCATAAAGCAGGCATTCTCATCAAAACCACCAATCCAAATTCTAGTAAATGGCGAGGAGGACCTACTAGTAATTCCTGTCTGCATATATGCGCCAGAAAATGCGATAGTGCTGTATGGCCAGCCAAATGAGGGATTGGTAATAGTACCAGTTACACAAGAAATTAGAAATAAAACACAGAGTCTACTGGATCGTATGATCTAGGGGTATGATGAGACGGTGGCTGTATGATACATGATTACACACTAAAAACTCTGACCCTTTAATCTCAAAGTATAGATTATTCCATTTCCGGAATGATATAATGAGCAAGAACTTTTGGCATGACATCGAGACGGGCTCTGATATTCCCGAAATCATAAACGTAGTAGTAGAGATTCCAAAGGGCTCACAAAACAAGTACGAATATGACAAAAAGCACAACATGATAAAGCTGGACCGAGTGCTTTTCTCACCATTCCACTATCCTGGTGATTATGGAATAATCCCCCAAACTCTCTCTGATGACGGGGATCCACTCGATGCGTTGGTCCTAGTGACAAATCCAACATTCCCTGGAATACTGATCGAGTGCAGGCCTATTGGCGTGCTTAGGCTCAAAGACCAGGGACAATCGGATGATAAGATAATCTGCGTATCAATAAACGATCCAAGGTATCTTAGCACAAAGGACGTCACAGACATTGAGGCACACCACCTAAAGGAGATGGCTCATTTTTTCCAAGTGTACAAGGACTTGGAGGACAAAAAAGTCGAGGTCTTGGGATGGGATTCTGCAGAGACTGCCAAGACCATCATAATTGATGCCGTAAAGAACTATAAAAAAATCCTAAGCAAGTATTGATCTTTACACCATCTTTTGCACAAGAATTGACACTGCATTATTTAGAATAACTCACAAACTTTTCCAACATGATCTTAGATGATGACCTGCGTCTTAGCATTCTGGAAAAGTCAGGCATTTTCTCAAATCGACTATCAATATCAGAACCAAAGGTACTGATGAGCTCAAAAGAGGTCCTAGAGATGCCAAAGGAAATAACCGTCGGACGCAGAACCACGGCCTACAAGTATTATGGAGTATCATACATGCAGCACAATCTGATCTTTATCAATGTCAAAAAAATCCCAGACGAAAAGGCACTGGATGATACCATAGCGCATGAGCTGGTACACCTGAGATTTCCATATCTTTCACATGGGCGAAGATTCAACAAACTGGTGCGCCAAGTCCTCAAGGGCAAAACATTTCCGCCATACCAAAAAAGAAAACGCTAGTTTTCCCTCAATGATTTATATGCCGTATTTTTAGGCAGGCAGTTGTAAAATGGAGCTGCAACTAGAACAACTTATTCCTATATTTGCATCCATTGCCTCTTTTGCAGTAGCTGCAGGATTTGCGGCCTGGGTAACAAAGCAAAAGCCAGGCACCAAAGAAATGACTGACATTTCTGATGCAGTCAAAGTCGGAGCAGCCGCGTTTCTAAGACGCGAAATGAAAATAATCGTTCCAATTGCAATCGGGCTTTCTATAGTGATTGGATACTTTATCGGATTCTCAAACGGCATTGCATTTGCCGTAGGCGCAGCACTTTCTGCGGTTGCAGGAATCATATCACTAAAAATCACAGTCAAGGCAGCGGTTAGGGCAGCAAATGCCACCGGCAGTGGTCTTGGCAAGACATTTGTGCTTGCCTTTAGGGGTGGCGCAACTGTGGGACTGGCAGTTCCAGCAATGGCACTTTTGGCATTGGCTATTCTATTCATGGCGTTCCCAGACCCAATCACAATTGCTGGTGTGGGAATTGGAGCAAGTCTTATTGCATTATTTATCAGAATTGGAGGCGGTATCTTTACCAAGGCAGCCGACATGGGTGCAGACCTGGTAGGAAAGGTAGAGGCAAACATACCTGAAGATGACCCAAGAAATCCTGCAACCATTGCAGATAATGTGGGTGATAATGTGGGCGATGCCGCAGGAATGGGCTCTGATGTGTATGAATCATACATTGTTACTGTTCTAGCATCAATTCTGATTGGCGCATTAATTGGCATGCCAAAGATCATGACTTATCCAATTCTGATTGGAGCATCAGGAATGATTGCATCAATCATCGGTGCAGCAACAATTGGCTCAAAGAACAACAAGGATGTCATGGGGCCGCTCAACAAATCCTTCTATATCTCGGCTGCAATCGCAATAGGACTAAACTTTGCATTCACTACGATGTTTTTAGGCCAAGACAAACTAGCCTATGCATTATTTGGATGCACAATTG
Organism: Candidatus Nitrosotenuis cloacae; assembly: GCF_000955905.1. GTDB lineage: Archaea > Thermoproteota > Nitrososphaeria > Nitrososphaerales > Nitrosopumilaceae > Nitrosotenuis > Nitrosotenuis cloacae. Next base: position 565,243 of record NZ_CP011097.1, read on the forward strand.
TTGGCGTCATACTAGTGCCCGTCATTCAAAGAATTACCGATTATTACACAAATTACAAATTCAAACCAGTCCGTGATATTACCGATTCCGCAAAGTGGGGCTATGCATCATTGACATTGATGGGAATCATCAAGGGAATGCAGTCTACTGGACCGTTCATGATTGCACTAGTTGTGGCAATTGTGGTCTCATTTGCAATTGGTGCATCTGCAGCACCTGATCCATCACAAGCAATGTTGTATGGAATCTTTGGAACCTCACTTACGGCAATGGCAATGCTGAGCCTTGCAGGAATTGTTCTGTCCATTGATGCGTTTGGTCCAATTGCAGACAATGCTGGCGGAATAGTAGAGATGACTGGAATGGGTGAGGAAAACCGCAAGGTAACTGATCAAATCGATGCAGTAGGCAACACCACCAAAGCAGTCACAAAGGGATTTGCAATTGCCAGTGCGGGACTTGCAGCCCTTGCAATGATCCAGGCATTCCAGTATGAGGCAGCTCATGTTTTTGATAAAGTATTTGATTATGGTCTCTCAAATCCAGCAGTCGTAATCGGCTTGCTGGTAGGTGGACTGATTCCATTTATCATCACAGGACAACTAATTGGCGGCGTATCCCGTGCGGCATCAAAGATGGTAGATGAGGTCAGGCGCCAATTCAAAGCAGACCCAGAAATTCTAACCGGCAAGTCCAAGCCCGACTATGCAAAATGCGTAGACATTGCAACCGTTGCCTCACTCCGTGAGCTATGGAAGTCAGCATCCATCGCAATTGCGGCACCAATCGTTCTTGGCATAATACTTGGCCCTCCTGCAGTCGCAGGGCTCTTGATGGGAGCAGTAGTGACTGGCATATTTTTGGCATATCACTTGGCAAACACAGGTGGCGCATGGGACAATGCCAAAAAACTTGTCGAGATGGAAGGCAGAAAGGGCAGCGAAGAGCACAAAGTTGCAGTGGTCGGAGATATCATTGGCGACCCATACAAAGATACTGCAGGACCTGCACTAAACACAGTAATCAAATTGCTAAACACTGTGGCAATTGTGTTTGTTAGCGCCTTTGTGGCAATACTTGTTCTCTAGGCCTTATTTCGCATAGCCCACTTTACCAAAGCAGAGCTTGCAACTATCAACTCTGTTCCGCTCTTTGTGATGCTGTATTCTACTTTGTATGGCGGGACCTTGCCTTGTTTGGTTCGCTTGATTAGTCCTTGTTTTTGAAGCGATTTTAGAACCTCAGATAATGTTGATGGTGATATGCCTTTTAGCGACTCTTGAATCTGTCCGTATCTCATTTTTTTGTGGTTTCGTAATTCCCATAGAACCTGAAAGTTCCATTTTTTTGCGCAAAACCTGGAAATTCTGTTTAGAAATGGCCTAACATAATCGATATCTGTGATGTGATTCACGATTATTCTGAACCATTCATCTACTTTAAACAAACTGGTCTAATTCCAAAATTGGCAACAATAGTTAAAATAATTCTTATGATATGCAAGTAATTTTTTTTATCTTAGCAAATTCAAAAACTCGGCAATCTCTTTTTGTGTTGCCATTTCATCAAGCTCCACTATGAGATCATCAATAATCCTTTGATAATCATTTGGATATACTTCTTGAAGCACTGATTTGAGAAATTCCGGATGCTCATAGCAATCAAAAATCTTGCACTCGTAATCTCGCTCCAGTCTTGCAAGAACTTGGTGGTATTGTGGACCGCCTTTTCTCATCAGTACTATCTCAATTGATAACACTAGTGCTGCTCTTGAATCGTTACTGCTCACAGATTGACTAGATTGGAGTTGTATTAGATTCATTGTTTGTCTACTCTAAAAATTAGTGCTATTATGATATGATCCTCATACTAATTTGGAAGTTTTTTAGAATTATTCCCAAACAGATGTTTGAGTGTGAACTTCACATGACTTCGATTTTGCGAAGTTGATATCTTAAATAACTTTTTTTCAAGGTAATATTGAGAACAGGTTTTGACAAAGAAAAGAATCACCTTTACAATAGATGAGGATCTGGACAAAAAAATTCGCCATTTACAAGTAGAACTAATATCAAAGACAAACCATGGCTGGAGTTATTCTTCAGTACTATCTGTGATCCTGGAAGAAGGTCTAAAGATCCTCTCGACTAAAAAACTGGTCAAAAAATAAAACTAGTCCAAAATACGGGTCATATCCAACTCGTCAATTTGCGCCTCTATTGTCTTGTTTAGAGTGTTTTTGTGCTCATCGCAGAACCAAAAATAACCATCAATTGTCTCAAAACAGCCGCAAATCCACTGGGTTTTCTTGTCTCCCTCTACTGTGAGCTTGTGGTATTTTGGCTCTTTTGACATTATGTCTGATGTGGGACTTTGAAATTAAAAGGTAATTAAAAATTAAAAAAAGAGTTTATGGACAGCCTTCCATCTTTTGGATGAAGAATCCATTACTCTTGATTGCATCTTCAACTGGCTTTGGAGCACCCTGTGAGTGGCAAAACTGACATTCTTCCGTAGTCACTTTTGCGTCTGCCTCACCGATGGTATTGAGCCATTGTTTTGCATATTCGATTGCCTTACCATGGTCTTTTTGTGATGTTATGACATCAAAGTGCATGGTGTGGCCATCTTTTGCTTCTACGTATGTATCGTAGACGTGTATTTCCATCATAATTGGTTTATGAAAAAAGGGATATTTAATTCAAGGATGACAAAACCGTCATGAAACATACCGTAATTGCAAAGATTCCAAACTCTGATAACATAACCTTGGAGCTTGATGATTCTCTTGCGCTAAAGACTGTTTCATCATTGCTAAAACATTTGCCTTTTGAGTTGGATGCTAATGTTTGGGGCAAGGAGATCTATACTAGTCATGCACCGTTTTCTGCACCACCAGAAAATTCGCAGGATGTGGTGGATTTGTTTGATGTTGCCTTTTGGCCGCCAGGAAAAGCAATCTGTCTTTTTTATGGCCCAACACCAATTGGCACAAATGGTGAGATCAAGCCATATTCACCGGTAAATATGATTGGAAAGATAATCCTCCCAAATACCAAAATCCTCCCAAAGGCATCAGATCAAACCATATTATTCAGACTGTCTTGATCATAACCGGAATTATCTCAGATTCCAAGACAAACGCATTTAGCTGGTTTTCCTTGTTGGAAAAGATCAGCCATACTACTGGGTTTATTGTCATAAATTCTCTGTCCGTGCTTGATGGTGTTGCCTCGGAATGCGGATGTGAGTGAAAGATTCCAATTACATCGAGGCCCTTTTTTTCGGCTTGCTTGTATCCTGATAATAGTTCCTCATTTGATATGGTAAAGTTCACCGGCGAGTCTTCTGTGTTCCGTGTTAGAAATACTTCTTTTACTGTGGATGTTCCGGATTTTTCATGGCCAAACAACAATGCGCACGACTCAGCAGGGGCCGTCTTTTTTGCATGTTCTAGTAGAATCTGTTTTTGGTCTTGGGTGAGTATTATGGTCTTTTGCAAACTCTAGCCTACGATGACTTTGCCTTTCATCCAAGGATGAACAATGCAAATGTAATCAAACTCGCCTGCCTCTGCAAACGTATGTGAGAATTCTCCACCTGCCATTACAATGCTAGAGTCAAATGTTCCTGCTGATTCTGTTGCAGTGTGTGCTGCCGAGTCGGCATTCTTCCATGTTATGGTTCCGCCAACTACTACATGTGCAGTGCTTGGAACAAAGCATTGGTCAGCACAATCTTGGTTTGATGCAGTACCTTCAGCCATTTCTACAATTGCCATCTCTGATGGGGCGGGCAAGTCTGTAGCAGGTGCAATCTCTTCCATTGGCGCTTCGGGTGCCTCTTCAGTCGGAGTTTCTTCAACTGGGACTTCGATTGGCGCCTCTTCTGCCGGTGTTTCTACGACTGGTGCCTCCTCGATTACCTCTTCTTGTGGTATGGAGTTGGGGTCTGTCGCAGTTGCACCCTCCGCCAGTCTTTGTGTGCTTGCATCTACTAGATCAAATGATCCTGTCATCCAAGGATGAACAATGCACATGTAGTCGTATTTGCCAAGCTCAAGATTTGCAGTGTCTAATCTGAATGTGTCACCTGCATTCAGAATGTCCGAGTCAAACACTCCAGCACTTGTTGCAGTGTGCATTGTGGAATCATTGTTTGTCCAAACTATGGCATCTCCTTTTACTACTTGAACTGTGTCTGGGTTATAGTCAGGGTTTCCCTGGGTTGCAGAGTCTTTAAGAATTGAAATCGCAATCTCTGATACTGCCGGTGCCTCTCTACCATAATCAAATGATGCCGTCATCCATGGGTGTACTATGCACATGTACTCGTATGTACCTGGCTGAAGCTTGGATGTGTCCAGCAAGTATTTTTCTCCGGCATTTATCAGACTTGAATCAAATGTATTACCTGCGTCTGCGGCGCTAGTTACTGTATGTGCCACATCATCATTGTTGACCCACTCTATGTTGTTGCCCGCAGGAACTTGGGCAACGTCTGGATCATAGTCTGGCGCGCCATTTACTGAAGAGCCTTTCAGTATGGATATTGCCGTGATTGGTGCGCTTGGCACAACTATCTTTTCTTCTTCCACTTCTGGCGCTGGAATTAAATACTGTGATGGTCCATATACTCCAAATCCGACATAGGCCGCAATTGCCGCACCTGTAGCAAATATGAAAATCATGCCGATTGGTTTTGCATAGTCAGGCATCTTCATGGATACGTATGCTAGAACTATTGCAGGTATTGCAACAATTAACATCACACCAGCAAATGTCGGAATGCTTGTAACCGAGTTAAACACTAGAGCAGAAACTGCAAATGATAGTACAATTCCTAAAATCACCAAAGTCGTTGCCTTGGATCTGTTGCTGGTTGAAACTCCGCCATCCAAGATTCCAGCTGCCAAAAATATCAAACCAATAAACATCGTAAGACCTGTCAGTGCATGCATTCCATCGATGAATGTGTGTGCAACTCCAGCATAAGAGATGGTAACTCCTGCAACGCCAATAGCAGTAAGACCCATTCCTGGCATCATGAGGTCCCAATTACTCATTTGAGCTTGATGCCTAAAGTGAGGTACTTATTCCTTTTGTAGTAGATCAAGTCGAAGAAATTAAATGCCTAACTGGGCGTTTTTGAGTGAGTTTGGCAGCAAAAGAACTACTCGAAGTCTCAAAACCAAGAATCGTCGTCTTGCTTGTAATTACCGCAGTGACATCAATGTATGCTGCATCAAAGCTGGTCGGCCCTGAGCTCGATCCAATTGGATTGCTCCATATTATCATCGCCGGCGCTTTGGCATCTGCAGGATCTAGCGCCCTGAACCATTACTATGATAGGGATATAGATCCGCTAATGAAGCGAACCAGCGCCAGGCCGATTCCGTCTGGCAAGATCAAGGCATCATCTGTTTTGGTATATGGTCTTGCAGTAAGTATTGCATCCGTTGTCTATGCTTATTTTACACTAAACTGGGTTTCAACTTTTTTCATAGGACTTGGAATATTTTTCTACGTGATTATCTATACGGTATGGCTAAAGCGAAAAAACTCGTCCAACATAGTGATTGGCGGCTTTGCAGGAAGCGCAGCATCAATGGCTGGTTGGACTGCAGCAACTGGATTTGTCTCACCTGCCGGAATTGACTTGCTTGGATTCTTGGTAGGGTTTTTGGTCTTTGTGTGGACTCCGTCGCACTTTTGGTGTCTTGCCATGAAAATACGCGACGACTATGCAGAGGCTCGAGTCCCAATGCTGCCCGTACTAATTGGAATGCAGAAAACATCAAAGTACATCTTGGTCAACACTGCAATCTTACTGCCATACTCTCTGATGCTCTATGCGTTTGGCTTGGGAATAGTGTACACAGCAATAGCTGCAGCAAGTGGAGGCCTGATGTTAGTGTACCACTATAAACTCACAAAAAACCCAACATCAGAATTTGCGTGGAAGGCATACAAGGTAACTGCCCCATACCTGACAATAATTTTTGTAGCCGTAGCACTAGATGCTGCGTTTCCCTTTAGGTTCTAGGAATCCTCAACGCCAGGAAACGAGGCCTCGTAGTCTTTTTCCATCATTTCCTTGTTTTGTTCCTCATAGTCATCCTCTTCCGCTTCTTGAATGGTGACTTCGACTCGTCGTGTGTCTTTTGTTAGCCACGACACCTTGATCAACCCCATTATTTCCAAATCCAGCAAAATTTTGTTAAACTTGTCATCAGGTAGGGTGGTGCCAGATTTTGTCAGCGCTTTTATCAGGTCAGCATCTGTCAGCGAGGTTGCCGCCTTGATTTTCTCATATACAATGTTTTTTATTGGAAAGTCTGCCATGATTTTATCCGTAGAATGACCTGTCCATTGATTTTGGCACTACATTAGAAATAGTTTCCCTTATTGCCATATACCACTGGTCGACTTCCTTTGTGATTGATGGTCGTATCTTTTTGAGGGCTGCTGCAAAATCTATGCTGCTTACCTTGGCAGAATTGTTCTGCATCGCATGAATTCCGGCTTCCCTGCACAATGCCGATAGGTCAGCACCGGTATAATTTTGGGTAGAAACAGAAATCTCCTCCAGATTTACACTATCTGCTAACGGCATCTTTGATGTTAGAATTTTTATTATCTCGAGTCTGCCCTTTTCGTCTGGTTGCTGTACATACAATACCGGCTCTAGTCGTCCCGGTCTGAGAAGTGAGCTATCCAACAAGTCCGGCCTGTTGGTTATGCCAATTACTATGATTCGTGATGGTCCGCCTTCCTCCATTTCTGTTAACAGCTGACTAAGAATCGTCTGTCCTATTCCTACCTCTTCGCCTGATTTTACGCGAGCCAGCGAGTCCATCTCATCAAATATTACGATACATGGCGCAGATGTCTTTGCCTTTCTGAATATCTCTCTGATTGCCTTTTCGGATTCTCCGACCCACTTTGATAGAATCTCGGGCCCTCGAACCAAAATCATGTTGCTGCCACTCTCTGTAGCTACGGCTCTTGCAAGCAATGTCTTGCCACATCCGGGTGGGCCATACAAAAGAATACCTCGTGGCGGCTTGATTCCCATGTTGTAGAATTTCTGCGGCTCTTTTAGTGATACTATGATGTTGTCTTGGAGTGTTTTTTTGACCTCTTCCAATCCTCCGACGTCCTTCCAGAAGACCTTTGGTCGCTCTACGTAAAACTCTCTCATTGCAGTAGGTACTACTTCGTGCATTGCATCGTAAAAGTCGGCAATTCCAATTTCCATTGACTGCAAGATTTCTGCAGAGACCTTTTCGGTTTCAAGATCAATTTCTGGCAGGTATCGTCTGATTGCCTTTAGTGCTGCCTCTCTGCACAATGACTTGATATCTGCCCCGGTGTATCCGTGCAATTCAGCAGCCAGTCTTTTTAGCTCAACATCATCGGCAATTGGCATTCCTCGAGTGTGAATCATCAAAATTTCTAGTCTACCATCAGCATTTGGAACGGATACCTCGATTTCTCTATCAAATCGTCCCGGTCTTCGAAGGGCCGGGTCTACACTATCTGGTCTGTTGGTTGCGCCAAGAACTATGACATTTCCTCTATCTGTCAGTCCATCCATTAATGCCAATAATTGTGCGACAACTCTTTTTTCTACATCTCCATATGCTTCCTCTCGCTTTGGAGCAATCGCATCAATTTCATCGATAAATATGATACTTGGCGAGTTGTCCTTTGCTTCTTTGAATATGTCCCTAAGCTTTGCTTCTGTCTCTCCGTAATACTTGTTCATTATTTCCGGCCCATTAATTGAAAACATGTTTGCCTCTGATTCCGATGCCAGAACTTTTGCGATTAAGGTCTTGCCACATCCAGGTGGACCATACAAGAGTATGCCACTGTGTGGCTCTATTCCTAGTCTGTCAAAGATTTCAGGGTGTCGTAGTGGCAGCTCGGCAATCTCTCTCATTATTTTTATTTCATTTCGCAGTCCGCCGACCTCATCGTATGTTACGCGGACCTTTTTGTCAATTGCCTTGTCAGCCGATATGACAAAATCGGTGCTCTTGTCTATTGTTACAATTCCCTTTGGTGATGCCTTGCTTATTTTGAAATCCATTGGATTGCCTAGGATCATCACAGAGATTTCATCTCCCTGCACAAACGGCAGTCCCTTTAGTCTGTTTTTTACAAAGTCTGTAAATTCCTTATCCACAGTTACGACATCTGATACTGGAACCAATACGATTGATTTTGCGGCCTTTGCAGATGCCTTTTTGATTTTAACAATATCGTTTAGTGCGCTACCGATGTTTTTTCTTGTTTGGCCATCAACTCGCACCATGTCTGGGAATTTGTCATCTTCATCTGTTGGCCATGCAACTGCGCAGCTGGCTCTTTTGCCGGTTATCTCTATGATATCACCAGGGTTTGCTTTGAGAAAGTCCATCGCATCTGGGCCGATTCTTGCGCGTTTTTTGCCAACGTCTCTCTGCTTTGCCTCTCCTACTCGCATTTGCAGAGGTTCGTCTTTTTTAGCCACCAATGATCACTTCACATCAACTGACTTGCGACTCATGTTGAGGACCTCGAATTCGCTTACTCCCTCAACTGATCTGACAGTGCCTTCTAGCATGTCCATTTGTCCTTCCTTATCATCCAAATCAAACTCTGCTTTTAGAAAGAATAGACCAAATGCTAAAGGCTCTTTGGTGTATTTCCCCATGATTATTCCTCCTCCGAGTTTTTCCTGAATGTTTGCTGCCAGCTCATCCAAATTGATCTCAGTTCCCTCTGGGAGGATCTTTGTTATCAATAGTAATCTAGCCATGTTTTATGGTCCTGAAAACTTGCAAGATGGGCATGTGTATGTTCTTGCTGCTTCTCTGCAACTTTGACATCTCCACACCAAAACTGCACCGCATTCTGGGCACATGAACTTGACACACTTGTCGTTTGGCATGATGTGCTTGTTGCAACAACTGCATACTGGAAGGGTCAGTGATGTTGACATGTAGCTGTCTTTTTTAGCAGTCCATTTATAGCTTACCTATAATGTTTTGAGCTAATTGAGCAGCTTTCGGATTTCTCCACCAAAGATGGTCTGTGCAATTTTGAGTGAACCCTTGAGACCAAGCATCTTTACAATTGCGGTTGTGTGAAAATCAAAGTCGTCATTGTTTGATATATCAGAAATCATTTCTGGAGTGATTGCAGAAAATATCTTGTCTATTGTGGGATTGTCCAACCTTTCAAGCATCTTTCTTGCGAAGAGCTGCTTTTCAAATTCCTTGCCAAACTTTTGATTCCAGGATTTTTGGTATGATTTTAGATCATCAGGATTCTTTGATTCCAAATATGATGAGATTGCCTTTCCTGCTAGTACTCCACCGACACCACACGAGTAAATTCCGCCAGCAGTGGTTGGCTTTGATTGGCCTGCTGCATCGCCAACGATTACAGTATTTCCAGAAACAAAATCATCAATTGGCCCGTTGACCCAGATTGGAGCAAAGACCTTGCGGATTGTAGAGTGCTTGCCCTTTGATTCCAAGAATTTCTCTATTGCCTGTATGGCATTGATTCCCTTTCCGGCAACGCCGACTTTTCCTATTCCGCTTGCAGCTGGAATAACCCAGGAAAAAAACCCTGGATATTTTTCCGAGTCAAAGTTTACCTCTACTAGTCCCTTTTGAATCCAGTCTGCATAGATCTCATATTGAGCTGACTGGAGCGTACCGGTTCGGTCCTTTTGTATTATTGAGGATACGCCCCTTGCATCAACCAAAATTTTACAATCAAATGTTCCAGCACTTGTTACTGCCTGGTTTGGTTTTGTTTCCTTTAGTGATGTCTTTACCTTGATTTCTGCGCCATTTTTTTGAGCCTGGTGAGCTATTTGCTTGTCTAATTCTCTTCGATTAATCACGATGACATTTTGTTTTTTTGCATTAATGTCCAGTGTGGTGCCTGAGGGCGAGCACAGTTGTGCCGTTTGGATTTGCGAGTCGAGTGTCTTAGTGGATGGGATTATACCTAGATCTTCAAGGCCTGATGCCGACACCAACCCGCCACAGTGCTCGGGGGTTCCAACCTCATAGTCCTCCTCTATAACCAAAACAGAATGTCCTGCCTTTGCCACCTCTCTTGCACAAAACAGACCTGCAACGCTTCCGCCCGCTATTATCACATCGTATGACATTTTGCTGTGTTTGAATCGTGATGACTTTAATTCATTTCGAATGACTTGTACAAAGTTTTTCAATATGATATACCGGGATTAATTCATGGGACTAAAGCAAGTAATCATAGTCAGGGCGGATCTTGGAATGGGCAAAGGAAAGATTGCGGCCCAGGTGGGACATGCATGTGTTCTTGGAGCTGAAAATGTCCGCAAATCAAAACCGGAATGGTTCTCAAAGTGGTGGGCAGGCCAGGCAAAAATAGTGCTCAAGGTAAATTCCGAAACCGAACTAGAAAAAATAAAGCGCGATGCCATAGAGATGGGCCTTCCATGGGCCGAGGTGACCGATGCAGGTCACACCCAGATTGCGCCCGGCACATTCACATGTCTTTCAATTGGGCCTGCACCAGAAGAGCAAATTGATAAAATAACGAGCGAACTTAAGCTACTCTAATCCCAGAATAGATATAATGCGGTAAGCAAAGTCAGCACTTGTGAGAAAGAAGAACATAAAGGGATTAATTGTTGCTGCGTTTTTTGCAGTCATTTTGATAACATCGACTTTGGCCTTGGCGCTAAACTCTGGCTCTAATCAACAAAACCCATTAACAAAATCGACCATTACCGGAACTCCTGCAGACAACTTTCCTGACTTGGAGCGACCGAAATTTTGTAGTACAGGCGAGCCAAAATCCACCACATACATAACCGAATTTAGAATCCCAACCGATTGTACACAACCATTGGCAATCACAGTCGATGATTCTGGAATGGTGTACTTTGTGCAAACCAACACCGGCAAGGTAGCAAAATTTGATCCCACCACAGAATATTTCGTGGAGTATCCAAATCCTGATTGGCCAGCAAATGCACGTTCCATGAGTTGGGGGGCTGATTATTCATATGACGGAAATGTCTGGTACACTGATGACTCGTTTAACTCACTTTGGAAGTTTTCCACAATTGATGGAACGTACGAGCGAGTAGGATTCCCAACCAAAGAGGATTCATTGCCTCAAAAAATTCGAGCATTGGGCAATCAGTTAATAGTTAATGATTTCTATGAGGGCAAGATCAGCTTTTACGATACCACACAAACTACAGAGGACAAGACCTACACAAACATCCCATCACCACTACCTGGCTCTTTTGTGGGTGGATTTGATGTTGATCATAATGGAAACATTTGGTATACCAACTGGCTGCTCAGACAGGGTGGAGCACTGGTGAAATTTGATAATACGAAATTCAACGAGTTTGTCCAATCAAACACGGGACAAAATGTCACCGTGCTGGAATTCTCACAAGCATACAATTTACCGCCGGCAATTGGCGCACCAAACGGACTTAGCGCAGACAAGCATGGAAACATTTGGCTTGCAGACACTGCCAGCAGCGCATTTTACAAATTCACAGAATCTGATGAGGCCTTTACCAAGTATGTGACATCTGATGCTCCAAAGTCAACATACGGCAACGCAACAGGTGTCATCAAAATCCCTGTAAGCCAGCCATACTGGACGCAAATTGACGGTGACAAACTATACCTAAACGAGCAGGCGGCAAACGCCTTGGCGGTATTTGATATCGAACAAGAGACCTTGCTGGAATATCATGTCCCATCAAAGAACCCACACTGGGCAGACTGTGGAGACCAACAAAACTGTGGAATTGCGCAGGTCTTTGGATTCAAGGCAACACAAGACACGATCTGGTTCACAGAATGGGTGGAAAACAAAATAGGCAAAGTCGATTTGAGTGAGCCACTTTCCGCCACCATATCTGTATCGCAAAAACAGATCAGCATTCCGCGCGGACAGACAGCATCAATGGAGATAACAGTCAACACCAACACAAACACCGAGATTCTATCCAAGGCAACATCGGAATTCTCAGATATTATGGTAAAAATCCCAACAAAACAGATCACTGATTCGCAATCAATTCCTGTATCTATTGTTACTTCCCAGTCAGCACTGCCTGGAACATACAAGGTCCTGCTTTCTGCAAGAACTGCTGATCTTACGGTATCCGAGTTTGTCACTGTTACCATAACACAGTGATTCCAAAAATAGACTCGGACATTGGCATATTATCGCACACTACTAGTTTTGCTGGCTGTGGTGGAAGAATTCGCGCAAAGTTTGAGGACTTTGCAGTCTCTGAAATACTGGACAAGAAAACCATTGCCTCGCTGTCCTCTGATGGCTATGCAGTATATCGGCTAAAGAAAACTGGAATTGACACAAACCATGCACTGGATTTGATATTCAAAAAGACAGGCGTGCGCCTAAAGGCACTTGGTCTCAAGGATGCGTCTGCAGTAACGGAGCAGTATGTCTGTTCCATGGCGCAAAACAAGATATTGCCAAATTATTCTGATGGGAAAATTACACTGGAAAAAATTGGATTTGCAAAAAAACCGTTAACTGGAAAAGACATGGTTGGTAATCATTTCACAATACGAATTGATGGCGCAGACCAAACGCTGGCAGATTTTGCAGAATCTGATAGGATTTTGAATTTTTATGGCTATCAGAGGTTTGGCTCAAAGAGGCCCGTAACGCACCTAATTGGTAAGGCGATAATTCAGAAAAGATTTGCAGAAGCAGTGAATCTATTGTTGTCATTTACATCTCCATATGACTCGGAGCAAAACACCAAGCTACGACAAGAGCTGGCAGACACGCAAAACTATTCCAAGGTTTTGCCTATGGTGCCGCCCCAGATGGACCTTGAGAGAACAATACTGGAACAAATAATATCTCATGGGGATCCCAAATTAGCGCTGCATCACCTGCCGATTGGAATTAGGCGGCTCTACATTGAGGCATACCAGTCGTTTTTGTTCAATCGTACTCTAAGTGAGGCATATCAATATGGTGAGGACTTGTTTGCACCGCAACAAGGAGATGTCTGCTTTGATAAATCCGCCAAGCTTGGAAAATACCAAATGGATGATTCCCAAAAACTTGCCATCCCAATGGTTGGCTATTCTTATTTTAAGAAAACAAGATTTGACTATCATATATCAAAAATCCTGGAGCAAGAGCAGATCAAGCCGTCTGATTTCTACCTAAAAGAAACACAGGAACTATCCAATGAGGGTGGATTTAGGAGCGCAAAAATCGAGTGCTCTGATTTTATGGTAAACTCGGATGTGGCGAGTTTTTCATTGCAGCGTGGATCGTTTGCTACTATGGTGATGCGTGAGATAATCAAGCCCCAAAACCCCCTTGAGGCTGGCTTTTAAACAATTTAGCTCAGACGTAAATTGATTTTAATAATAATTTAATACTCTGAATTTGAGGCAAGAATTAATCATGACATATCAAGAGATCCCAAGCAAGACTCAGATCTCTATAATCATTCCAACTTATAATGAATCACAAAACATACTCAAAATTCTAAAATCAATCCAGGACAATCTGCCAAAGAACACCAAGACTCAAACCATTGTAGTTGATGACAACTCGCCTGATGGCACCGGCAAGCTAGTCGAAGAATATCTGGAAAATGTCAAAAAGCTTGCAAACCACACCATCGAGATAATCCACAGAAAGACAAAGGACGGACTATCCTCTGCAATACTAAAGGGAATCCAACTTGCCACTGGAAACACAATAGTTGTGATGGACAGTGACTTGTCTCATCCTGCAAGTCTTTTACCAAAAATGATTGATGCACTAAAACATCCAAAATACGACATTGTTATTGCCTCTCGCTATGTCAATGGGGGCTCTATAGTCGGATGGACCAGAAAAAGAAAATTCCTATCACGTCTTGCCACATTTATTGCAAAGCGGGGATTGGGTGTTGGTGCCAAAGATCCAATGTCTGGCTTTTTTGCATTCAAAAAGCCAGTAATCCAAGGGTTGAGCTTTGATGCCATCGGATACAAGATGCTGCTAGAAATACTAGTCAAGGCAAAAAACGTCAAGGTGCTCGAGATTCCTTACACCTTTACAAACAGAGAGTTTGGCAAAAGCAAGCTTGACTCCAAGACAATCTTTGATTATCTAAAGGCAGTATGGAAATTATACAGATACGGCAAGGCCGCCTCAAAAGAGGAGCGACGCCCGTCTGTTAGCTTTTTCTCAAAGGCAGCCAGATTTTACTCAATTGGTGCGGTAGGACTTGCAATCAACTACGTGGTCTCATCGCTCTTTACGGGTGTGGTATCAAACCTGTGGTATTTGCATGCAACCATAATAGGAATAGCGGTATCTATGTCTGGCAACTTTGTTCTAAACAAAATCTGGACATTTGAGGATCGCAACTTTGAGGCAAAGCACACCGCAATTCAGTACGCAAAATTCATCGGGTTAAGCTCCCTTGGGGCATTGGCACAACTGGCAATAGTGTATGTACTAGTTGATTATAACAAAATGGACTATCCTCTTGCCTTGGTCTTGGCAGTGGCGACTAGTGCTTTGAGCAACTATGTCCTAAACAAAAAACTGACATTCAAAGAAAAAGTCTGGTCCTAAGATTTTCAGAAAGCTAAAATACCTACCAAATCAACGCCAATTCGATGATGGATCCAATCTTCATCATAGCCATAGTATTTTTGGTACTTGGCGGAGCCTTTGGAGGCTATGTAGTATATCACAAAGAGACAGTCATCAGACCACTAGAAATTGAAGAACATGATGCCGTGGTTGGAATGACTTGTGATGATCTCAAACTAAAGCACGAAACAGGACAGTACTGGTCCTTTACAAACTGGAAGATAGCTAATGCCAAACTATGTTCGTGTCCAAACCCACCACCACAATGCACTGGTGGCGGCGGACACTAGTGTTGATTTTTATTTTTGCCTAACTAGTTCAGATCAATGTTTGATTTTTCAATATCAAAAGCACCAGAGTTTCCACCAGACTTTGATTGGCTAAACACCGACTCGAAATTATCATTATCAAAGCTAAGGGGACATGTAGTGGTTCTGGACTTTTGGACGTATTGTTGTATAAACTGCATGCATACATTGCCCACACTTGCCAGACTGGAGCAAGCATACCGGGGAAAGCCCGTAGTGTTCATCGGGGTCCATTCCGGCAAGTTCCTATCGGAACAAGAGACAAAAAACATCCAGTCTGCCGTATTGCGATATGAAATAGAGCATCCTGTAATAGTGGACCAAAAAATGCAGATTTGGCAGGGCTTTGGGGTGAATGCCTGGCCTACCATCATAGTGTTGGATCCAAGCGGAAACATTGTGTATCGCCAGTCAGGTGAGGGACAGTTTGATGCCATTAGCGATACAATAGACATACTATTGCAAAGACACGCACAAAAGGGAACTCTGGCAAAGGAATCACTCCACATTACCGCCACGAGTCAGCAAAATTCGCACATCTTATCGTTTCCAGGCAAGCTATCGATATCAAAGTCAGGCCAGATAGCAATTAGTGATTCCAACCATAACAGAATAATAGTTTCTGATGTGTCTGGAAAAATCATACACATCATTGGCAGTGGCACGCCTGGATTGTACGATGGTGATTTTACAACTGCACAGTTTTTCAGGCCGCAAGGAGTGGTATGGGGAAATGATGATCTGTTTGTGGCAGACACTGAAAACCACACAATACGAAAAATTGATCTGAGACAAAACAAAGTCACAACGCTTGCGGGAACTGGCAGGCAGGGACCATGGCGCTCACCTGGTGGCAAAGGTATCACCACACCAATCAGCTCACCCTGGGATGTTGCATATGATGATGGGATACTGTATGTGGCAATGGCAGGCAATCATCAAATCTGGAAATATGATGTAAACTCAGAAATGATCACTCCATATGCCGGAACAGGCCAGGAAAACATCATTGATGGTCCGGTGCAATCAGCAAACCTTGCGCAACCAAGCGGACTATACCTGTATGATGACACATTGTATTTTGCAGACAGCGAGGTATCGGCAGTACGGAAAATCCACCTCGTACAAAACACCATAACATCAATTGTGGGCCGTGGTCTATTCGAGTTTGGACACGAGGATGGCAATATTGATGATGCGTTATTTCAGCACCCACTTGGGGTGTGCGCTACAAAAGACACAATCTTTGTTGCAGATACGTACAATTCCGCAATACGTGTCATTGATCTAAAGACAAGCCAAGTCTACACCCTAATTGGTAAAACAGAAAAGGAAACAGTTTGTCTACCTGATAATCCATCGTGTAATATTTTGCCGCTCTATGAGCCAAGCGATGTAGAGTTGTTTTGCGGCAAGCTCTACATTGCAGACACTAACAACCATCTGATACGGGTCTTTGATTTGAGTAATAACTCACTTGATGTGTTGGATCTGAAATGACTCACACTGCATATGTTTTGATTAGTTGCGTGATGGGCCAAGAACACGCCGTATTGGACAAAATAAAGGAGATTCCGCAGATCAAAACCGCACTGATCACATTTGGCGAATATGACTTGGTGGCAAAAATTCAGGCAGATTCATCACAAGAGATGGCACACATAATATCCTCGCAAATAAGGCAGATTCAAAAAATCAGAAGCACAATTACTTTGCACGTAGTCTAGCTCTTAGTAACACAAAAACTCCTAATCCGACAATCATCGCACCAGAAATTATCATTGCGATTCCATAATAGATCCAGTCCTTGCTGTGATACATAAACGAAGATTCTGGGCCGACAACTCCCCTTCCCTGGAACTGAAACAACGCCCCAAGTGCAGCCAAGATTATCCCAAACCCGATGATTAGTTTTGCGATTTTCATAATGATGTGATATGATTGGTGCGTGTTAAACAAAGCGATTTGGAATTAGCTTTAATAATATTTCACGCAGGACAAAACTATGAAATTTGCAACCGCAATAGTTCTGTCTGTTGTAATGGCAACTGGCTTGCTTTTTGCCATTAACATTCAAAGTGCTGATGCTGTAAAATCCAGCGGAACAAAAAATCAGCAATATGGAAAATCTGCAGAAATCCGAGTCTGTGGAACGCATTTTTGCAAGTCTGATCCTTCAATGAACTTGCAGGTTGATTCTGAGAAAAACAAACCAACTCAGGATGACCTAAACGCAGTATTTCAGAGAATGGACAAAATCAAAAAACAACACCAAGACAAGATCTCGGAAAAATGGAGACTCATGACCAATACCGAAAAAGTCCAATTCATCCACATGATGAATCAGATGTTATCGGACATGGAATCAATGAACATGGATGACCATATGAGCAAAATGATGAGTGGATACGACGGAATGAAACATGACTATGCAAAGCATGGCTCAAAGAAAATGAAGCACGGTTCCGACATGGACATGATGCCAGAGCATGAGATGAAATCTGAGAAATCAGAATAACTCTTCTTCTTTTTATTGTGTAGGAAATTTATGATTAACAAACTACAATTAACGTTATTCTAACCAAACTTCTAATTTAAATCTCCTAAAACATCTGAAACAATTGTTTGTGGTCTGAACAATTAAACAAAGTTGGAATATCTCATATTATTTTGATGTCTTTGGTTTTACACGTATTTGTTATTGCACAACCACAAAACTTTCAGCTCTGGGATGAATCAATATTTTTAGAATTAACTCGAAATTTCATCAAAATGGAGGATCATACTCCATATCAATTACCCGGTTCATACCTATTTGCGGGTACCGCGATAACAATTTTTGGCGATAATTGGTTTAGCTGGCGAGCACCATCTGTTATATTTGGCATGCTGACCCTGCTGGTTTTTTACAAAATCTCATGTAGATTTACTACCGAAAAAAACGCACTTTTTGCTACGCTAATTCTCTCATTTGATACTATTTTCTTTATTCATTCTACATTGTTTGTCAGAGATGTTATAGTGATGTTTTTTGGAATGCTTTCACTCTATCTGTATTTTAGTAAAAAATATTATCTTGCAGCAGTTGTTCTTGGTTTTTCATTTTTTATTAAAGAAACCACAGTATTTTTCCTCATGTTCTTAATGATGTTTTATCTTGTAAAAAATAAGCCTTGGAAAAATAGGTTCGTTAAGAAAAAACCAATCTTGTTCCTTGCTGTTGTCAGTGGAACTTTTCTGGCGATTTTATGGATGTATGATGTTTCTTTTAATCCTGTGATCTATGACCCGATGATTCCGACTCAAAAATCTGTTGATGGTAGAGATATTCCTATAGCTTATCCTGAATTGCGATTAAGGGAGTCACGAGGATATGTGCATCAAACAGAAGTTGGTGTAGTGACAAACCCAATTCAGCATCTTGATATATTTTTGAACAGCGGTTATGTTTCATCCGATGCGTACAAGATCAAGAATTGGAATGTTGTACACACTAACTATCCCTGGAGTTGGATTTTACCACTAACTCCGCCTGAAAAAGGAAATAGTTTGGGATGGGTAAATGAAAAAAATCTGAATTTCACCGAAGATAGAACCCGACAAATAGGGAAGGTTTTCGCTATCAAATGGAATGGGGATCCAAATGTGCCTTTATGGGTTATTGGTTTCTGGGGCTCAATTGTATTTGTTTTATACAGCATAAAAAAACAAAATCAATCAACATTATTCGTGGGAATTGGAATGATTAGCATGTATGTTCCGTACCTACTTCTTTCTATCACTGGGAGAGTTATGTTTCCGTATTATTTCATTTACACAGTACCGTTTGTCTCTCTTGGTATTGTCTTGCTCATTGATGTGATAAAACAAAAGAGACTGCGTACATTCTCTAATCTAATTCTTCTAGGGATTGTAGTCTGGTGGTTTGTACTGCATTATCCATTACAAATACTCACTCTGTGATTCCCTTCTATTCAAAAAATTGATAATTTAACCAAATGATTTTCCGTTATTTTCTTTAATTCGTTTTCGTAGAGGCTCAAAAATGTACAATTGGAGCTCAGACGAGTATGGCCAGCGTCGCTTCTCACCAGTCAATCTTATCCTGTTTTGCTCATCTGCTTCATTGGCAATTTTGCTGTTCTTGGTGTTTGCACCACAAATCCATGCCCTCACACAAAGCACGCCATACCTAATAGAGATGGCGTATTTTCCAACAATTTTTGTGGGATTTTTGTTTGGACTAAAGATAACCGAGCGGGCAATCATACCATCTGAGACCCGCAGTCCGATCAAGCGGGGAATAATCAAGATCCTACTGTTCTTTTTTATCATTGGGGGCTTGTTCAGCTCAGTCAGCTTTGCATTAAATGGCGGAATTCACCTACCAGAAAAATCCTTACTTGAATTGGGTCTTGCAGAATGGATTACACAATTCAGCTCACAAAACGGTGGTTTGACTTTTTTGATTGTAACTAGCATCTCTTTGATGGCAGTTGCCACAAAAAGAATAATCGGACTACGCGGAGTAGTAAATGGTATTTCGACATTCATTGGAACATTCATCTTTTTTTCAATGATTGCGCTTAGCCTTTCCCATACTGAGCCATCGGCATCCCAAGTATACTTGTATGCGTTTTACCATGCGGGAATAATCGGTGGGGCTCTCTACAAAATGAACAACCTTACATCAAAGATGAACATGTGGGAAGACTTTAACAACGGATACCGTTAGCTTATGGGTTTGATACCTGCATTTCTTCTGCCAGATCCACTGAGAGATTCTTTCCTTGTATAGCCTCATCTGCTTGCTTTAGTTTCATGTCTTCGAGGAACTGTTTGTACTCGAACTGTTTTTCCTTGCTTACCCTGTCTGAATATAGCACATCATCACCAATTGCCAAGTATAGCAGGGCAATTACTACCAATGACGCAGACACCAAAATCATGGAATATCCAACTGTTCTGTGGTTGTGTGGATTTTTTTGTTCCATGGTCTGATTTTTGAGAAAGAATTATCCCTTTAAATTGTTTTTTGAGTGCTTACAGATCAAACTAGCCCCACTCTGCGGGAGTGTGGCCAGAATTTTGGTCCGAGATGGTATTCCATCGAAATTTGGGCATTTTTGTTTGTATTTCCAGAGTTTAGTGTATCATATAATTTGGTAAAGAATTTGTGCGCATCAAAGTGAACACACAGATCCTTATTTCCTGCAGGCACCATATCATATTCCCTGAAGGCTTGCGGCTTGCCTCTTTTGAGGTACTTGTCCCGCTTCCCTTCAGCTTTTTTACAAAAGGAAAAAAACCAACCACCCCACACCATAATCTATGAGCATACAGGTTCTAAGCTATGAATTTCTGGGCCCAATCAAACTGTCCGAGTGGGGCCCTCCAATGGATCCAGTCCTATATTTGATATTATCAAAAAACAAGGAGACATTTCAGATAATCTTTGTTGGCGAGTCTGATCACACCGACGATAATGGATTTTTTACAAAAAATGAAAATTTCAAGTGCTGGGTTTCAAATGCTGGCTCTGAGAATAATCTTCATCTTTGCATTTATCCAATGTGGGATTCCACACCAGAGCAACGACAAAGAATCACACACAAAATCATATCAAAATATCTCCCTGTATGTAATGACACAAATACCAAATAATTCCAAAAATACCATGAACTGTCCTTGCTGTGGTGGTGTGATGGAAAAAGCCCAAGATTTGGAGACAAGTGTCTTGATGAAATGCAAGGAATGTGGCCTGTCTGATACTGTCCTAAAGTGATTTTGTCTTGTTTTGAACCTCAAATAGCTGTAATGTGAGCAAGTCTAGTGCCTTTTTTAGGTGCCCAAATTCGTTGACTGAGTGAATCTGCCCCTCCACTAGTTTTCTTAACACTTTGATTGTTCCCTTTTGGAACTCGTCTTTTGCAATTATTTCCAATGCGTTTAGCTTTGATAGTGTGGCGTCTAGCTCATTTTTCATCTCATCTGGGGACTGGTGGTTGCCCATTTGGTGTATTTTGTAATTATTCTAATATGAATCACATGAGGTCTTCGTCTAGCTGATCAATGGACTCGACAAACTGCCTGCACATGCATTCTGGGATTGCACATTTTCCAAGCTTCATTAGCGAACTGCTTTTTTGCGATTCCTCATGGATTTGTGCAACATGGTGGCATCGCTTGCAATTCATTGGAGTTAATTTTATGGCGGTTAATTTAAGGGGTTAATACTGCACGTGCTGCAATTCTTGAAAACTTTAGATCCTCTAGAACTTGGTTTGCCTGCTCCAGCGGATATGTTTTGTAGATTACCTTGATGTCATTTTCTTTTGCAAGCCTTATTACATCGCTCATATCCGAGCGTGAGCCAATCAGTGTCCCTCGTAATGTTTTTTCTGAGAATACATCAAAGCTTGGAATGTTTGCCAATACCCCCAACACTATGGTTCCACCCTTTTTGACTGAATTAATCGCAGTATCGACTACGTGCTCTGATGGTGCAAACACAATTGCAGAATCTAGTAGCCCCTCTTCTTTTTTGAGTAAACCAAGAAACTCTGGCTGGTTGGTATACTGTATGACATTGTCTGCGCCGACCTGCTTTGCCACATCCAAATGCGCCTTGTTTCTTGCAACCCCTATTACTCGCAATCCTGCAATCTTTGCAAATTCTACAGTCAGGTGACCGACACCGCCTACGCCAAAGATTCCAACTGTTTTTCCCTTTGTCGGCTCGGATGCCTTGACTGCCTTGTATGCGGTGATGCCTGCGCAAAACAATGGGGCTGCATATTCTGATTTCATTGAATCTGGAATTGGTGTTGCAAAGTCTTCTGATACTGTAATGTATTCTGCATATCCTCCAAGGAGTGATTCGCCGGTTATCTCTGCTTTATCACACAAATGTTCACGGCCGGTCTTGCAATAATTGCAATACATGCAAGAGCCATGCAATGGCGAGATGCCAATTCTTTGGCCCACTCTGAGTGCTTTTACGCCAGGCCCTGTCTCTATTATGGTGCCGACAATTTCGTGGCCTGGCACGGTTGGCAGTGCTGGCGGAATCCCGTACTTTACCCAGTCTCCCTCTATTCCATGGAGCTGTGATCTACACACGCCGCAGCCTTCTATTTTTATGAGAAGGTCGTTATTCTTTTTGATTTTATGAGTCTCGATCTCTCTTAGTTGAAGGGGCTTGCCCTCAATTGGACCTAGTTTTTCAAGCACCATTGCTCGCATGCTTGAATCACACAAGGCAAGCTATTTTTTGCTTTAGATAAAAAATTAAACTCGGATAACCCATACCATTTTAGTGCCAGAAATAACACCCGACGATCAAAGGCGAGTCGAATTATTAGAAATAATATCAAAAAGGGGGCTCAAAAAACTAAGCCTTGAGGATCTCAAAGAACTCATCCCACTAATTGAGAAAAAGGATTATTCTCATAATAAAAAGGCACAAAAATCCAAAATGAAACTATTGGCACAAATCAATGCACGTGTCTATGATATAGAAGAAAAGACCATGTTTAGATAAAAAATACAAATACCAAACCAGTCAAAAATCATCATTGGCAGAAAACAATTTGATCCATGAGACAAGTCCATATCTGTTACAGCATGCGCATAATCCTGTGAATTGGTATGCCTGGAATAATGAGGCACTAGCCCGGGCAAAAAGCGAGAACAAACCAATTTTTCTCTCAGTTGGATATAGCTCGTGCCATTGGTGCCATGTCATGGAACATGAATCGTTTGAGAATGAAGAGATTGCTAAAATAATGAATGAGAGCTTTGTCTCAATCAAAGTGGACAGAGAGGAGCGACCGGACCTGGATGATATCTATCAAAAGGTTTGTCAGATGGCAACAGGACAGGGGGGCTGGCCGCTAAGTGTCTTTTTGACGCCAGACCAAAAACCGTTCTATGTTGGAACATACTTTCCAATACTGGACAATTATGGAAGGCCTGGATTTGGCAGCATTCTGATGCAGCTGGCACAAGCCTGGAAGGAAAAGCCGACAGATGTGCAAAAGGCAGCAGAGAATTTTATGAAAAATCTCCAAGGTGCAGAAATGATAACCACGCCAACCAAGCTTGAAAAGTCAATCCTAGATGAGGCTGCAATGAATCTGTTCCAAATTGCCGATAACACATATGGCGGATTTGGACAGGCGCCAAAATTCCCAAACGCTGCAAATCTTTCATTTTTGCTTCGGTATGGGAAACTCGCCAAGATCTCAAAATTCTCCGAGTTTGTACTAAAGACTCTAAACAAGATGGCAAAGGGTGGAATCTTTGATCAGATCGGTGGTGGATTCCATCGCTATTCTACAGATGCGCGATGGTTGGTTCCTCACTTTGAAAAAATGCTGTATGATAATGCATTACTGCCTATGGTGTATGCTGAGGCGTATCAGCTAAGCAAGGACTCGTTTTATTTGGATGTCATAAACAAAACACTCGAGTTTGTTTTGCGCGAGATGACCTCGCCTGAGGGTGGATTTTACTCTGCACTTGATGCCGACTCTGAAGGGGAAGAAGGCAAGTTTTACGTCTGGAGCAAAAAAGAGATCACCGAGACTCTGGGAAGAGACGCTGACGTATTTTGTTTATACTATGATGTAACTGATGGCGGAAACTTTGAGGGCCACACCATACTAAATAACACAATCGCTGTTTCGGCTGCGGCATTTCATCTTGGAATGACTGAATCACAAATCAAATCCTCACTGGAGCAATCCTCCAAGAAACTGCTCAATGTGCGATCACACAGAGTCAGACCAGGCCTTGATGATAAAATTCTCACATCATGGAATGCCTTGATGATTTCTGCATTTGTCAGGGGGTATAGGGTCACTGATAATGCGCAATACCTGCAAGCAGCAGAAAACTGTGTTGCATTCATTGAGAAAAACCTGTACGTAAATGGCACCCTGCTTAGGACATACAAAGACGGCAAGGCAAAACTGCAGGCATATTTGGAAGATTACGCATATTTGGTAAATGCGCTAGTCGATCTTTTTGAGGCAAAACCGGAGCCGAAATATCTTCTCTTGGCAACCGCCCTTGCAAACTATCTAGTGGAGCATTTCTGGGATGAGAAAAATTCCAGCTTTTACTTTACTGCGGACAATCATGAATCCCTAATCATACGCCCAAAGAACAACTATGACCTGTCAATGCCTTCCGGCAATTCAGTTGCAGCACACGCCTTACTGAAATTATATCATCTGACTCAGGAAAAAAAATTCCAAGAAACATCAGTCAAAACAATGGAGGCATTTGGAATGATGGCAGCAGAAAATCCCTTTGGGTTTGGCTACTTGCTAAATACAATATACCTATACTTACAAACCCCAACTGAAATCACACTGCTGAATCCGCAAAACAAGCAAATCTATGATGGGCTAACAAAGCGATTCCTGCCAGAATCCATCATAGTGACCATACAAAACCAATCACAACTATCTGAGCTCTCAAAGTATGCGTTTTTTGCGGGAAAAGACTACACCCCTGAAACGACGGTATTTGTGTGCAAAAACTTTAGCTGCTCTCTGCCACTAAAGACCTTATCTGAAATAGAACACTTACTTTTTTGATAGCGTTATCTCTATGACCTCGCCAACCTGAGGCCTGCCAAGTCTTTCATATCTGACCTTTGGCATTGTGATGGATATGGTAGTCTGATCATATGATTTTATTTTGACTGTTGGCTGTGCTCCCAAAATCGCCTCAAGTAATGGCTGGACCTGCTCTCGCAGCTCAGGGTCGAGCTTTTTTGCCACAGAGTCCAGAATCATCTGTTTTTGTGAAATCGGCTCGGTTTGTACATCCTCTGCTAGTGATATCTGAACTATTGCACCACTGTCCACTATTTGCTGGATTCTATACCTGGTAATATCTGACAATGAATATGGTTTTGCCGCATTGAATTTATTTCATTCTGGGACTAACCAATTATTGCCTTTTTTATGAGGGCAGCTTTTTCCTTTAGGATTTGGTTAAACTCTTGCATGTCATCCAGCTCGACTGTTTTCTTTTCGTTTTCATATGCCCTCAAAAATGCGGAATATATGCATCCGGCAATTATCCCAAAGGCCGCATCCTCAACTGAGTTTATTTCAGGGGAATAGTTCTGTGCTATCTGCTTGTATGATTGGGCCTCGCTGATGTAATAATCAATTTGACTTGCTAGATAATCCTTGGTGTATTTGGTTAGCGTCAATGATGTTTTTGCGGTTTGATGATTTATAACAGTTGCAGCCGGCTTATGATAACATGTGGAAGCTAGACTTGGACTCGGACTTTTTTAGAATTCTTGATAAGAACCGTAACATTGCAGGATATTTTTGGCCGGACTATGGGCAGCTCATGCCGGAAAACAAGGCAGAAGAGATGATAGAGAAAATGCACAAAAACCATGATCCAATTCCTGGAGGGTTCCTGACAGTTCCAATGGTAAAGTTTGGCATATTTGATAACAAAGAAGAGATGGATATCTTGTTTTTATCCAGCAGACTGGATGATGCAAATGCCAGATTGGATGTATGGAAAGAATTTTTGCTTGAAAAACAGATGCAGCACTCTATTCAGATGGCGCACACTGACAATGACCTGCTTAGCCTGACATTTCCAATAAAATTCTCGCAAAACATCCCGCTGGATAAGGACAAATTATTGGATGCGATATCTCCTACGCTGGATTTATTGGCATCAAAGGGTTTGCTCTAGTTTTGGCCTGCGTTGTTTTTTGCCTGATTAAATGATGCCAGCGCTGCCATTTCATTCTCAAATGATTCCTGAAGTAAAAGATCCGATCGTATCCTGTGTGATGTGTCATTTGTGGCAATCCATTCTATGAGGGATTCATCGCTTTCGATTTGCTTTTGTGTAGATGCCTTGAACAATTCAGTTGATTTGACAAATGTTTCTGGCGGACTCAATGTGTCGTATTTTGTCAGGATCTCTTTCATTTTTTGTATGTGTGTGTTCCCAAATGACACAAAGTCTTGTATGGTAATGGTGCTCTCATCAAGCATTGTTTTTTTGGAATAAAACTCGGTTTGTGTCTGTTTTATCTCTTCTTGGATTGATTTGAGCGAGTCTCCGTAGTATTGGCCTCGGTTTTTTGCCTGGTCTGCTGAATATGTGAAAAATATTGCTAGTGCAATTATTCCTATTCCCACAGCTATTGCAAGGTATGTTGTCTTTGACTTCAAATCGTTTGGTATGGTTTTTGATGTGCGATATTAACTAGGCGAATCAGTCAAGTTATACCCAAGTATTATTAATCATAAAAAAGAAAATTAACACAATGCGCTTTTTGCTGATTCTGCTTGTTGCTGCATTGGCATTGATAGTTCCAAGCGTATCATACTCTGATACTGGTTTTGTTCTGGCAGGAAATGGATATGGAAAAACAAGCAACGGAGTCCAAACAACATCACTGCAGGCCTTACTGGATTTCTCTGACTCTGAAATCATGTTTCAAAGTGGAAGATTGCTAATTGGAGATGACACTCACACCATAACCGACATGACAATATCGCTATCAAACAATAAGAAATCACTAAAACTAACTGCCACGTCTGATGATCTTGGAATAACTGCATCAGGAAAGCTGATCCTGTCTGCAGGTGCTAATTCGATTTATCACATACAAGGTAAAACATCTGACTCAGAATCATTTTCAATTTTTGCCATACTAAAACAAGATAAGAAACTTGTAATTGAAACACAAAAACCAACCCAAAAAGATATTTTGTTGCTTGTAAAGCAAACTGAGCGAGTAGAGTGGAAGAGTCCATACAAGTTTACAATAAGAACATTTGACCCAAAACTAAACACACTGTCTGATTTTCACAGCACCTCTGGATATTTGGAAGGAATCACCATCTCTACTATCATAACAAACCCGATTGGTGATAAAATAAAGACCTCTGAGGGGATGACGCAAAAGTTTGGCTACTATGAAGACTCTGTAATAATTCCAGATAATGCACGAACTGGCATCTACACGCTTAATGTAACTGCATCTGACAAGGACTACAAAACCGTCTCCAAGGAATTTACGTTTGTAGTGTTTCCAATTTCAACTGGGCCTACGGCAACTCCATGACCTTTTAGCTGTGGAGAAATTCTGAACAATCTTAATATATCAAAAGTCGAGCTCGGTGATCAACAATGAATACCAAACTACTTGCAAGTATTGCAGTATTTGTGTTACTAGCAGCCGTTGTCAGCATTTCAATGACTGATTCTGCCTTTGCAGATGAGAAAAAAAAGTCTGAAATGATGGCAAAAAAAGACACCAAAAAGACTGAAATGAAAGAGAAGAAAGACGCCAAGAAAACAGCAGTCAAAGAGAAGAAAGAAACCAAAAAGACTGAAATGAAAGAGAAGAAAGACGCCAAGAAAACAGCAGTCAAAGAGAAGAAAGAAACCAAAAAAGCTGAAATGAAAGAGAAGAAAGCAGCTACTGGTTCTGCAGCAAGCGAAGTTTCAGTCGAGATGGCAAAAGGCACAGCATCAAAACAAGATTGTGCTGATCAATGCTACATGCCAAGCACAGTTAATGTTAGCGTAGGTGGCAAGGTCACATGGAAAAATGTGGACTCTGCAGCACACACTGCAACAGCAACTGACAGCTCATTTGACACAAGTCTTGTCAATGCAGGCGCATCTGCTTCTAACACATTCAATACTGCTGGAACATATCCATACATGTGCATTCTCCATCCCTGGATGAAAGGCACGATTAATGTCCAATAATCAGAAGAAATTCTGATTTTTCTTATTTTATTATACTCTAGATGAAATTCTCAACAAAATTAATTAAGTTATAATGTGGCTCAACAAAACATGAACAAGACAGTTCTTGCAGGAATCGCAATCTTTGCGTTGCTTGGAGCAGTTTTAGCTGTACCAATGATGCAATCAGTCGACGCTGCAGAAACCAAAGAGAAAAAGACAGTCAAAAAAGAAACCAAAAAGACAACAAAAAAGACAACCAAACCCT
The DNA here is from genome assembly GCF_000955905.1 of Candidatus Nitrosotenuis cloacae. GTDB lineage: Archaea > Thermoproteota > Nitrososphaeria > Nitrososphaerales > Nitrosopumilaceae > Nitrosotenuis > Nitrosotenuis cloacae. Next base: position 593,250 of record NZ_CP011097.1, read on the forward strand.
CTAGCAAGGCATCATCCGAAGTAACCGTAAACATGGCCAAAGGATCTGACAACGAGTCTTGCGAAAAAGGAAACAAGTGCTATTCACCATTTGAGGCCAAAGTAACAAAAGGCGGCACAGTGACCTGGGTAAACAAGGATACTGCAGCACACACCGCAACTAGTGGAACAATAAAGAATGGTCCTGATGGAAAGTTTGACACTGGTCTTTTGCAGTCTGGAGAAAAATTCTCACAAAAGTTTGATGCTGCTGGAAAATACGATTATTTCTGCCTAGTTCATCCTTGGATGAAAGGCAAAGTAACAGTCAGCTAAAACTCTTTTTATTTTTAATCTATGTAATTTCCTTGCTCGTCTGCTTTTAGCTCAATTTGCATGACCGAACCAGAAATGAATGACTCGTTGCGAATTGTTCTGACTCGTGCAACATCTATGTGGTATGGCCACATCTCTACTACTATTTCGCCGACTTGGACGTTTTCTGGTGCATCGGTCAGTCTGATGTCTTCTTTTTTGATTCCATAATCTTGCAGTTTTTTTAGGCAATGCGTCACTAGTGGCTCTGGGTTGTTGTGGTTTATTGCCCAGACTGTGCCAGAATATTGAATTTTTTCCAATTTTAATTACCGTAATTATTTGGTCTTGCTTGCAAGGACCTTTAGGGTCATTGTGCTCATCACTCTGGATAGTCGTCTAATCTTGTTTGATACTGTTCTATCGAAATCCTCGGGTGTTTTTGTGTGGATTTCAATTATGATATCATATGCGCCAAATGTAAGATATGCTTGCTTTACTTCTGGAATCTGTTTTATCTCGTCTAGCAGATATTCTTCTGCGCCAAGGTCACAATTTAGCAAAACAAAACCTACTTCCATTGTATGGTTACTCCAATCCGAGTTTAAAAAAGATTACCAGCGGCGTCTATGGGATGGTCTTTTTGCAGAATAGCTTCTTGAACTTCTAAACCCGCCCTCTACTCTTTGCTCTCTTTTATGATCAGAATCTCGTCTAAACCCACCTTCTTTGCTCTCCCCTCTTCCAAAACCTTCACTTTTACTAGAATCACCATCTCGTCTAAATCCTGAGCTTCTTCCAAATCCTCCACTTCTACTGCCAGAGTCTCTGTCACCATCTCGTCTAAATCCTGAGCTTCTTCCAAATCCTCCACTTCTTCCAAATCCGCCTCCGCCTCTACCAAAGCTTCGACCTCCACCACCTCTACCGTATCCGCCTCCTCCTCCACGACCAAATGTTCTGCGGGGACCGACTTGTCTTTTTAGTGGGTCTGGAATGTCGACCTTGATTCCCATTTTTTCATTGAGATCAGTCATTGGTACTTTGACTTGTTGTTTTATGAGATTGAAATCGCCAACTGAAGAATATGATACCAATGTGATGGCTCGTCCCTTGGCGCCTGCTCTTGCGGTTCTGCCGATTCTGTGGAAATATACCATTTCTTGGTTTGGAACATCATAGTTTACTACTAGTGCAACTTCGGGCACATCAATTCCTCTTGCCGCAACATCTGTTGCAACCAGGATGTCTGCTTGCCCTCGTCTGAACTGGGACATTGATATCTCACGTCTGTGCTGTGACATGTCTCCTTCGATTGCCACTGCATTGAATCCTTCCTGGCGCAATGCCCGTGCAACGTCTCTGGTTCTGTTTTTAGTAGAGCAGAACACGACTGTCTGTGCCTTTTTGTTTTCTTTGATAAATCCCAAGAGATAATCCATTTTTTCTCTGTCTTTTATGATCAAATATGACTGGTCGATTCCCTCACCTGACAAGTCATCTGCAGACAGGAGAAATTGTTTTGGATTGTTCAGATATTCATCTGCCAGTCTGAGAATCTCTGGCGGCATTGTAGCCGAAAATAGTGACATTACCTTGTTTACCGGGGTCAGCTCCAGAATGAATCGAATATCGTCAATGAATCCCATGTCCAGCATGGTATCTGCCTCATCAAGTACCACATACTTGATGTCGTTTAGTTCTATGGAGCCTTGTTTTAAGTGGTCAATTAGTCTTCCAGGCGTTGCGACAATTATCTCTACTCCGTGCTTTAGTGCCTGTAATTGTACTCCCATTCCCTGTCCTCCGTAAATCGAAACCGCTCTAACCCCTGTGAACTTTGCAAATTTTTTGAACTCGTCTGTGATTTGCATTGCAAGCTCACGTGTTGGTGCTAGTACCAATCCTTGAATGGTCTTGTTTTGTTCCACTCCCTGAATCATTGATATTGCGTATGCGCCAGTTTTTCCAGTTCCGGTATGGGCCTGGCCTATTACGTCTCTGCCTGATAGTAAAACAGGTATAGTTGCCTCTTGGATTGGAAATGGTTCTGCAAATCCTATTTGCTTTAGCCCATCTAAGATGGACTGTTTAATCCCTAATTCATCAAATGTTGTCAATTTGTTTTCCTAAGCAATGACAGACAAAGAAGCTCATTGCTTATTTTCCGTCATTATAGCCTAATGTGTGCTGGAACTTTTGTTCCTCTAATAAATCCTTGGAACATGAAATTGAAATGGAGCCAATAGAGGGATTTGGACCCTCGACCCTCGGTTTACAAAACCGATGCTCTGCCAGGCTGAGCTATATTGGCAACGATTTTCTAACAAAATAGAGCGTTTTAAAATGTTAGTGCGGCGGCACTCTTTAATAGAGTCGGATGAAAAATCCATCAAATGAAGTGGATTCCACCAAAGAAGCTCAAGGTTCTAACAATTCTGTTTTTTGGAACTGGAATATGGGGAATCATTTCTGGCATGTTCCTAATCAAACCGACAATGATGTTCATTGTGTTGTTTGGCGTGCTTAATCTCTGCATTGGAGGATTCATTGGGTATAGGTTTTTCACCCAAGGGCCAAAGCCAGAATGGTCACCCAAGAAGAGTAAGAAATAAAGCTACTACAACCAGTATGTTTGTTGCAAAATGCATTGCATAAGAATGGTTTAGGCCTTTTTTGTCATAAATATACTTGAAGAGAAATCCTACTGGTATCAGTAATATTGCCATGTGCAATTTGATCCCCATTGCAACATGGGCAAACGCCCAAACCAGAACCATCTTTTTTGATTTTCTAAAGTACAGTTCCTCTACGTAGTTGATGTGGATGAACATGTACAGAAGTAATGGGATAAACGGTATGATCCCCCAGAATCCTTGGTCTGCAAAGGGGCCAAAGGCAATGTTGTAGCCAAGCCAGCTCCAATTCAAAATTGGGATTTTTTCAGCATATGGGTATAGTGTGAGAAGATATCCAATCAGTATGCCAAATGCTACTGGCGCATAGATGATGGATTTTGCGCCCGCCGCAAGATCCAACACTCGCTTTTTTGTCTCTTTGATTAGAATGAGCGAGGTAGCGACAGTAAAGACATAGTATCCAATGACGAATCCGTCTGAGCTTAGAACCGAGTCCAGCGAGAACCCAAATACATCCATGACTCGCATTTATCCTGCTTAAATAATAACATGTGCGTAGTGTGGCCGGACAACATTCTAAAAGTCATCACAAATTTTTTCCAAAAACATAATTTTATTCAAATTGCATCCAATCTGAAATAAGTATAATAAATAGAGATATTCCTAAAAAAACGAAATGCTTGATCTAGTCGCAAAAAAATTATTCTTGACAAAAGGCAAGGGCGTCCACGAAGACAGGCTAACCAGCTTCGAGTATGCACTGCGAGATGCAGGCATTGCAGGCACCAACATTGTTCTCATATCCAGTATATTCCCACCACGCGCAAAGATGGTCTCGCGAGCCGAAGGCCTCAAGCTTATCAATCCTGGACAGGTTCTGTTTTGCATTTATTCCAGAAACCAAACCAACGAACCACATCGACTAATTTCTGCATCCGTTGGAGTCGCACAACCAAAAGACACAAACCGATACGGATATCTCTCAGAATACGAGGCATTTGGACAAAACGAAAAATCTGCGGGTGACTATGCAGAAGACATTGCAGCCCAAATGCTTGCATCATCGCTTGGAATCAAATTTGATTTGGACAAGTCTTGGGATGAGAAAAGAAAACAATGGAAAATATCTGGTGAAATTTACAAGTCCATGAATGTCACACAAACAGCAATTGGTGATAGCAAGGGACGATGGACTACAGTATTTTCTGCAGCAGTTTTAATTATTTAGATTTCATTCCGCGCAAATAAAACACAACAGCGCCTGCTGCAGCTGCACCAATTCCTATCAGTATTGCAATTTCTTGCACTCCAATGTTTCCTGAAACTATTGGAAATGTCTCCTTACCGAATGTTATTTTTAGATCAGATCCGTCTGCAGTGAATTCTTTACCAAATAGATACATGGCCTCAATTTTCTTGCCTGAATTCGATTCAAAGAACCACCCCCCTGTCTCTAAATCTGATGGAACGGTTTGGTTGTTTCGAATCGTCCCCTCAATCATATTGTTCGCTGTTGCTTCTGCAGATTCATCGCTTGGTAAAATGACAACATGCACTATAGAATTTAACGGGAAGAATCCTACCTTGTAATAGTCTGATTTTTTGAGTTGATTTACCTTGAGATATTTCAACGGGTCTACTTGGGTTATGCTTTTTGCCTCATTGGGATATTTCTCAGATACCTTTAGCTGCATTATGGATATGGGTCCTTGAGGTATTATGGTAAATGTTACAGTGGACGAATCATCCTTGGACAGTGTTTGTGCCACATCGTAAAATCCGCCTAGATTTCTTATCTGGCTTGGAATCAGTGGGGCTGAGATTCGATTAAACATAAAGTCGGTGCTTTGGTATGGTGCAGTATACACCGCAGAGACTGTTCCGCGCCCAGAAACTTGGCCTGCGGTACCTAGTGCTTGGTTTGTCTTGTCGTCATAATGGATAAAGACTGAATGGAATTCTGCATCAAATCCAAAGAAACTATTCACATCTTCAATCACTGCATCGCCTGCCAATCTTGCCTTTTCCTGGGCTGCCTTGATTCCACCCTCTCCCTCCATTCTTTTCACATTGATCATAATGCAGATCTGATCCTGAACCCCTAGGACACATTGGTTCTCGTTTGTTATCACAACTGCCACAACATCCGTCATGTTGCGAATCTTTTCATCTAGTGCTGGTGGGATCTGGAATTCGTGAAGCGATGTTGTCTGTAGTGATACCGATGCGGTGACGTTGTTTGATAGTTTTTGATCCACAAATATTGTGGCAGTCTCATGGAATGTTGCAAACCTTGGCTCTTCAGCAAATGCTGGAATCATACTAATCATAATCAACGCAAAAGCCAAACCAAAAATCCTATACACAAATCTGAGTGTCTGGATTTTTACTATTAACTTTGCGCAAGAATTGATCATTTACAAATCAAAGGTTTAAATTCGAATGATCAAAAACCCACATTGACATCGATTCAAACCGTTCGGGGAACAAAAAATTCCGTGGACTGGCAGCTAGTGCGTAAAGGCTGCCAGCCCCATTTTCACTTAATCAAAACCAACTTTGATAATTTATAAAATCATTATAAGGAAAAAACTAAAAAATTAAGCGATGATTAGAAAAATTCAGAAAATCTTGGTTCCATTGGATGGATCAAAAAACTCCATACGTGGATTTGAAAAAGCACTTTCCATAGCTCAACCAACTGGGGCGATGATAACTGGTCTATACGTAGTTCACATACCTATCAGATCTGCATTACGCATAACTCCTCAGCAGAGAAAGAAAGAGATCTCTTTTGCAGAGTCCATAATAGGCGACGTAACAGAGCGGGCAAGAAATGAAAATGTTGCCTTCAAGCCAAGAATTGAAACTGGAAATCCTTCTGATAAGATCACACAGATTGCAAAATCTGGTGGTTTTGATATAGTTGTGATTGGATCTAGGGGCATGAGTGGTAAAAAAGAGATACTTCTTGGTAGTGTTTCAAATCACGTACTGCACAAGGCAGACATACCGGTATTGGTTGTCAAATAATTATTTTTTATAATATATCGTGGCGACAATTCGAGTTGTTGTCATTTGATCATGATTAGTTCTTTTACTTGGGATCTAATGTAATCAAACCCATCCTGCCAGAACTTGGCGGAGGATATGTCAATTCCGTACTGACTTAACAGGGTCTCTGGCTTTTGTGAGCCACCGGCAGCCAGAATCTCAATGTATGTTTTCTCAAATTGTCTGCCTTCCCTTTGGTACATTTGGAATAGCGACAATGACAGCAAATTGCCAAATGAATATGCATAACAGTAAAACGGCGTGTGGTAAAAATGTGGAATGCAGCTCCACTCTATTGCGAAATCATCTGATAATTCAATAGAGTTTGCAAACTGGGTTTTTAGGTTTTTCATGTATGTCTTTGATAGTTCCTCTATGGTGGTGCCGTCTGCAATTTGCTTGTGAGCATCGACTTCAAAAATGGTAAAAAATGCCTGTCTCATTACAGTTGCATAGATGTCGTCTATTTTCTCAGAAAGGATGGCCGCCTTTTCGGTATCTGCCATTTGGTGTGAGATATTGTCATATAGTAATAGTTCGGAAAATGTAGATGCCGTCTCTGCTAGTGGTAGTGGGGCCTCTGATACTAGGATCGATTGTTTTGATGCTGCTTGGCTGTGCACTGCATGGCCTAATTCATGAGCCAGCGTGAATACATCCTTTGATTTTCCTGCATAGTTTACCAGAACATATGGAGTCAGCTTTGGTGATACTGTGCTACAAAATGCACCGTCTCGCTTGCCGGGCCTAATTTGCGAGTCAATATGGTTTTGAGAAAACACTCTATTTGCAAATTCAGACAAGGTGGGGCTGAATCTGTTTAGCGAATCTAGAACTAGTTTTGTTGCATTTTCATAGGTATAGTTTTTTTCCTTGAATTTCTTTGCGCTGGGTGCATACAGGTCGTATCGCCTTAGCTTTTTGAGACCTAATGACTTTGCCTTGAATGAAAAAAACTCGTAGAAAACACTCGAATTTTTCTTGCAAACATCCAATAGAGTCTGGGTTGTTTTATCATCAACATCATTCCCAATGTTTCTAATGGATATTGGGGAAGAGTATTTTCTGATTTCAATTCCTTCATCCTTCCAGTTTAGGACCAGATTCTGGTAAATTTCGCCTAGTACTCCCTTGTTGGAGGAAAACCTGCCAAGAAGCGTTTGATATGCTGTTTTTCTCAAGCTTGGATTTGTACTCCGGACCAGAACACTTAGCTGCTCGCGTGTGAGTTTTTTCTTTTTGCCATTTATTGTTATGATGTACTCAAATGCATTTGTTATCTTGTCGTATAGTTTTACCAGTGCAGTAGAGCCTGTAACATCCAATGTGTTGATGATTTTTTCTTCGGGCTCTGATAGGGAGTATTTTGCCAAGAGGCGTTTATGCCTTAGGTATTCGTATAGGCTGCCGGCGTCCTTCATGAGTCGGGTGGCATTTTTTTCATCAATTTTGCGCTTCCACCACAAATCAAAAAACAGCGTCTTGTTTTCTATTTCGGATCCCAATTTTGATATCTTTGTTAAAAGCGATGTTGCCTCATCTGATTGTGTATCTGATGAATACAGCAATGACGCATAGCCGCCCAACCTGCTTGCGTCTTCAGCTAGGTCTTCAATGTGGTGGATTATTCTGTAAAAGTCCTTGGATGGAATGGTCGGCTTGAGTGCTGATTTTATGCGCTCAAAGTTTTTGACCTTGGCCTCAAGCCTTGTGATTTGTTTTGCAAATTCCGGAGACTTGTGATCTGATGCAAGTTCAGACAAACTCCATCTTCCCTGCTTGTACATTTGCAATTTGGCTCTTTATTTTCCTCTATATGACTATTCTAACCACTAAAATATCGCACCAAACTGTGGGTAGTTGGACCGATTGTCTAGTTGGTTAGGATGACGCACTCACACTGCGTAAGGATGTAAAATCCCGCAAGGGTCGTGGGTTCAAATCCCACTCGGTCCACTTTTTTAAAACCAAATAGTATGTTCTTTAGCCCTTTCTTATGATAAACTGCATCAGAGCTTCCTTGGAGTATTCAATGCCGTGCTCTTCTGTTGAATGTGTATTGTATTCCTCAATTATCTTTCCAACATCATTTCCGATGGCAATAAAATCACAATCAAATCCATAGTCCCTGCATGTGAATTTGATTGTCATTGTGCAAAGTATTTTCCCATTCCTTATAATCTCTAGTTAACTTTGTTAACTGACATTAATTCTTGAAAACAAATGGTTTTCTGAACCTCACAAAAATCGTTCCATTTGCAAGTCTTTCAAGATGAATCAAGCCAAGAGTTGGACTGTTCATGGAATAATATTGGTATGACGATATTTAGAGAATGATTAACAATGGTAAGTAATGTATGAAAAAATCTCACAGGTTAATTAGCTCAACTAGCCACAAAAGACATTGGGCAGCAAGAGCTACCGCGACAAAATCTACATAATCAAAGACATCATTAGTCTTCTCACCGAATATGGGGAGCTAAACCAAACTGCACTAGTTAGCTACAGTGGACTTAATCTAAAAAAACACAAACACATACTTGATAATCTGGAAACTCGTGGATTAATTTCAAAGACTGCACTAGAGGAAGGCAAGCGAACCATCACAATATACAAGGCAACTGTAAAAGGAATCGAATTCTGTAGATTGATAATTGAGCCATACGAGGAACTATTCCCAAGAAAATCCGCAAGCTCTACGAATAATCTAAGTCTCTTGATCCTCGCCTAGATCAAACTCTGAGCTTATCTTGCTATCTATCTGCTCTTTTTTCTTGGCATAGTTGGAGTATCTGGCATTCCATGATTTGAGCATCATGTACTGGCGTATGCCAAGTATGAGCCATGTGAGTGAAACTGTGATTATTATTCCAAGTGAAACGGCAAGAAAGACTCCAAATTCGTCATATTCCTCTAATATGAAAAAGAAGTGCTGATGCGTAATCAAATATGCTGACAGACCGATTGCCAGGGGTGCCAAAATTAGTGCAGAAATAGAAATACCAATCAGTGTTTTTCGTATCTGGTTTATTTTGTCAATAAATCCATCAATTACCTCAACTATGCTGAATCTTGCCGAATCGGAATTCTCCATGTCGGACATGGCTAGTCCAATTTAATAAAAGTTGAAATCATTGAATCTGAATTGCTCCACTCATCTCGGGATGTATTGTACAGTGGTATTGGAATGTTCCTGCTTTGTTTGCGATAAATGTTACTGATTCAGGCTGAAAATAATCTAGATCCTTGGTATGTACATTGAACTCGTCAATATTGAAGTTATGCTTGGATGTCTTGTCCTCATTCATGAACCGAATTGTTGCCAGCTGATCCTTTGTAAGATGAATCGTAGGTGCAACATGGGTTGGGCTGATTGATTTTTTAGCCCCTGAGTGTGATGAAAATACAAACCCCTGATCGCTGTGTATTGACTTTATGTAGATGTTCTCTGGAAATCCAAAAACCGGACCGTCCCCATTCACTGGAATCATTGAATTAATCAGAGCATATCCTACGGTGGAGCTAATCAAAATGCCGCCGATTATTGCTATAATTGACATGCGATTTATTTTTCTGCCTTTGGGTTTTTGCTTTGACAATCACAACCATGAATGATTGTTTGTATTTAGGCAATGATTAACAATGTTAAGTATCTCATAAATGCAAAAACGACAATATTGTCTTAGAACGAGAACGCAATCAAATTAGCAGAAATCAACCCCCTGTTCCTTCATGCGTTCTCGTTTTTACAATGTTTTATCATAATTTCAAATAATTCTAAAACTGGTGCGTTTTTAGTTATGAGTGTAACCATGTGTGATAGTAAGGTATTACCTTCGCTGATTCTGTTTAGTCGTTTTACACAAACAGGCAGTTTAATCTCAGAATGTACTCTGTCTGGTGTTGATCCGAGCTATAATAGTGGATGATGAAATAGACAGCTCTGAGGTCTTTGCTGAATTTTTAAAGATAAAAAATGTGGATGTGCTGGGTCTTGGCAGAAACGGAATGGAGGGTGTCGAGCTGTACAAAAAGTACAAGCCAGATGTTGTGTTTTTGGACCTTGTAATGCCAAACTATGATGGGTTTTACGCATTAGAAGAAATCAAAAAAATCAATCCAGATGCACGGGTCATAATAATTACGGCATATTACACAGATCTGATGAAAAAGAAGCTAGATAGTTTTGGTATAGAGGACATTTTTCAAAAACCATATTCTGTGACTGCAATAGCAAACTCGCTAAATCAAAAAGTAAAAGCCTAGTTTGATTTTAATTTCTTTAATAAAACATCAAGCTCACTAATTGGGACAATCTTGATTGTGCTAATTGTTGATATGCCGATTTCTATGCAAAACTGTTCTATCTCATGGGCACTCTTTGCATCTAAAATCATGATCCACAGGTGCTCTAGCGCAGAAATGTAAAACCCGACAGTTTTGGTAATTCCGTATTTCTTTTTGTTTGATTCCATCTTTGCTTTTACCTGGAGTAGCATTTTCTTGCTACACTTGTTGTTTAATGGACATGATTCTGGGCTGTGTGTTGCAAAGACTCCAAATAGCATTACTATACTTGATTGTATTTCTATTAAAATATTCTCACCTAAACAAAACATAAAAACAAACAAAATCCAAAATTCTCATTGCGAGCCCTAGTCTATGATATTTATTCTACAAACGATGATTTTGCATCAATTCTTCAAATAAAGGACATGCCGGAACCAGTCCCAAAACCAAACGAGGTTGTCTTTAGAGTGCGAGCAGCTGCCCTAAATTATGATGATATTTGGGGCATGAGGGGTAGTCCACTCAAAGTACCACTACCACACATTTCAGGCTCTGATGTTGCAGGCGATGTCATATCAATTGGTGATGATGTGTCTAGCATCAAAGTTGGTGATAGGATAGTATCGCATGGCAACCTGTCTTGTAGGTTATGCAAAAACTGTACATCTGGGCGTGAATTTGATTGCAAAAAGCGTAGAGTTTGGGGCTTTGAGACAGGGCCATTGTGGGGTGGATACTGCGAAGTCACACATCTACCCGAAGTCAATGCGGTAAAAATCCCAGACAACGTATCATATGAAGATGCAGCAGCTTGCTCGATGACTTTGATGACTGCATGGCACATGTTGGTTGGCCGTGCAAAAATCCAACCGGGACAGCTTGTACTGATAATGGGTGGTGGCTCTGGCATGGGAATCTTTGGAATACAGATTGCCAAACTGTATGGTTGTACAGTTATAGCTACTGCGTCTGGGGACAAGCTGGAAAAATGCAAACAGATAGGTGCAGACTATGCAGTGGATCATAGAAAGGAAGACTGGCACAAGCAAGTATTTTCAATATCAAAGGAATTTGCAAAAGACAAGAATGGAATTCCAGGACTAGATGTGATTTTTGAGCACATCGGAGGTACTCACTGGAATAAGGAATTGGCCCTGCTAAAATATGGTGCAACACTAGTCACTACAGGTGCCACAACCGGATATGATGTGCAATCAGATCTTAGGCACATATTTTTCAAGGGCACAAACATTCTAGGTTCTACTTTGGCAAGCAAGGCCGAGCTTGAAGATGCCCTATACTGGGTCTCAAAAGGAAAGATAAAGCCAGTAATTGACTCTGTATACACAATAGAGCAGGCAGCAGAGGCCCACACTAAGATGCTAAGGGGAAACATCTTTGGCAAAGTCATAATGAAGCCATGAAAATTGAAACTGTTAATCTTGCACCAGATCTAAAGATCTGCAGAATCATAAACGGCATGTGGCAAGTTGCCGGAGGCCACGGATACATCACACCGCAAAATGCCATACCTGCAATGACATCGTACCATGACGCGGGTTTGACAAGTTGGGACATGGCAGACATTTATGGTCCTGCAGAGGAGTTTTTTGGCAAATTCAGGCACGATTTGGAGCAATCTGGCAGTGATCTGAGCAATTTAGTAGGACTGACAAAATTTGTGCCAAATCCTGGACCAATGAGTAAAAACCTGGTCCAACGAGCAATCAAAAACTCCATTCTCCGAATGAATATATCAAAGCTAGATTTGGTCCAGTTTCATTGGTGGGATTATGATGATCCAAGCTATCTTGATGCACTACGACATCTTACTGCATTACATGATGAGGGAAAAGTCCTACACATTGGCCTGACAAACTTTGACACTAGACGAATGCAGATAATGCTAGATGAAGGATTTGAGCCAGTCTCAAACCAGATCCAGTATTCCTTAATTGATCAGAGACCCCAAGTAGAAATGGAGTCATTCTGTAAGAAAAACAACATCAAGCTATTAACCTATGGAACACTTGGAGGCGGACTAGTATCTGAGCGATTCCTTGGTGCACCCGAGCCGACACAAGCTGATCTGGATACGTATTCACTTCAAAAATACAAGAATATGGTTGATGCATGGGGTGGATGGAGCTTGTTCCAAAAACTATTATCTACATTAGATAAAATTGCAAAAAAACACCAAACCAAAATCGCAAATGTTGCGACTCGATTCATTTTGGACAAGCCCGAGGTTGCGGGAGTTATAATTGGAGCCAGACTTGGACTCTCAGATCATATCGAGCAAAACAAGGAAACCTTTTCGCTGAAACTAGACTCTGATGATCATCATATGATAACAGAGATCACCACTCAAGCAAACGACCTATATGATATAATTGGTGATTGCGGCTCGGAATATCGCTGACTTATTTTGCCAGGCCTATTTTGGCAAGAATTGATTTCTGAGCAGGTTTTTCTTCTGGCTTTGATACTTCAAGTGTAAATTTGGATAGTGTGGCCTGTAATTGTGAGGCTAATTCTGCCAGCTGAGTCGAGGCAGCTGCGATTTCATGGGTCTGCGCCGTTTGCTCTTCAACTGCAGCTGATGCTTCTTCTGTCGATGCGGCATTTTCTTCTGAGACTGCAGCAACTTCTACTGCATCTGAAGAAATGCTCTCAACTTTGACTGCCTGCTCATGTGCAAAGTCTGCCAAATTCTTGACATTTTCTGATACATTTTTGATGTTTGTTGCTATTTCATGTAATGTCTTTAATGATGAATCAATGACCATTTTGCCCTGGGTTACCTCATTTGAGCTGGTCTCGATTTCTTCTACCACTTCTTGTGCATATTCTTGAATTTGTTTTAGCTTGGTATCAATATCATCTGAAGACTGTGCTGAGCTTTCTGCTAGGTGTCTTACCTCATCTGCTACCACTGCAAATCCACGGCCTGCCTCGCCTGCTCGTGCTGCCTCTATTGCGGCGTTTAGTGCTAAAAGATTTGTCTGATCAGCAATCTCTCTGATTACTTGTAGTGCGGCAGTGATCTCATTTGTTTTATCAGCTAATTTGTGTACCTTTTTGGCAGAATCATTTGTCACCTCTATTATCTTGTTCATGCGCTCATTTGCCTCACCTGCAGATTCTGCACCGCGCTCAGATAGTACTCCTACCTGACTTGATATCTCTGCAGATTCCCTTGCACTACTGGATAACTCATTCATTGATTTTGTTAATTCTTCTACTGTAATCTTTGATTTTTCGATTCTTTGCGCTTGGGTTTGTGATCCTCGAGATATCTGGTCTACAGTTGATGCTATTTGTTGGACTGAGGTGTTTAGCTCGGTGCCTGATGCAGATAATTGCTGGGCATTTGCGTAAACTGATTGGGACGCATTTTGCATCTCAGATAATGTGGATCTTAGCTTCTCCACCATCTGTTTTTCAGAATTTAGCAGCATGCCTATTTCATTCTTGGATTTAGAGCCTGAAACCTCAACTCCTAGGTTGCCTTCGCTTATCTTTCTTGCAATCTCTGCTGCATTTTTGATTGGCTGAGAAATCGATTTTGAGATAAAGAACGCAAACACTCCTACCACACCAACTACTATTGCGCCAGTTATGATGTACATGTTTTGTAATGATACTATTGGTATCATTATTTCTGCAACATCGAATTCGGCAATCAATACATAACCAAGTGCTGGCTCACACTTTGATGCTCCAAAGATTGGAACGTTTCTGTAATCCGGATAAATTGATGCAGAAATGTCCTTGCCGTTTTCTATACACTCTTTGACTGGCAGGGTGTCTACTTTTTGCTTGAATTCAAGTCCTTCTGTGAATCTGGATGGGCTGATCATGGTCTTATCAAAATTAACAAGATATGTCTCACCTGTCTCACCTAATCCGTCTCTGTCCAGTACGATTTTGTCTAGCGTTGGAACACCGGTATTTGCAATTAATGCTCCGATTCTTTCACCATTGGAATCCGAAACTGGAATTGCTACTACAGCTATCCTATTCTCATTATCTCGTGTGTATTCTCGATACGATTCTTGTAGTCCTCTCTGGAAAAATTCATCCGATGAATAATCTATCCCAATCAATGACGAATCTTGAGCATAAATTATTTTACCATCTGATGAAACTAGCTTGAAATTCTGATATCCGTTTTCTTCACCCGTGATTTGTCTTGTTTTCTCAAAAATCTCTGATAGTGATTCAGTATTGCCTGTTTTTAGCGCATCAATGACTTGGGACATTTCTGCAACCTGGTTTAATTGCTGAATTCTAAATGCGTTTATTTGCTCTAGAGATTTTGCTCTGTCACTTGCAAGTGTTTTTAGCTGATCAAATGATCTCTGTTCAAGTGAGTCTTGTGCAATGGAAAAGCTGACAAATGAGACTATTGCCATTGGAGCTGCCGCAATTAGCACAAAAAGAAAGATCAACCTTGAATTTAATGAGCCTAATAATTTCATATTTTAGTCTGGTGCCGACTAATTATATGATAATGTGTGTTTAGTCAGAACAATTTATCTATATTATGATATGAGGTTATTACCTAGCATGGTACGAATATCTTATTAATTTTTTAGTACTGATCTCAACACCGTAATTGATCCTAAACACATGATTTGGGCTATCAAAAATAACAAATTGTCGATTTTTGTTTATCATGCATCTTAAAGTCAAAATCAATTACATCTGATTGTGAAAATACAAAAAAAATTACTACTTGGATTTCTGATAATCATCGCAATCACCGCACCAAACGGAATAATCGGTTTTCTCAAAGTGGATAATAGTTTATCGCATCTCAAAACCGACACAAAATCCAGTCTTGATGATCTAAAAACCGTATCCCATCTTAACAGCCTGACAGTTTTCATGCGATATTATGATGAACTGCTGACCCAGGCAGCTCGAAACTATGCGTTTACATCTGATGAAAAATGGGCCGAACTGTATTTTGATGCAGAACCAAAGCTCGATAAAACAATACAAGAAGCATTTACCATTGGCTCACAAAAGGAAAAAACGTTATTCAATACCATAAATCAGGCAAATGTACTACTTGTAGATTTTGAACATCGTTCAATTGATCTGGTAAGAGAAGGCAAACAATCAGAAGCAATCTCACTCTTAGAGTCCGCTGATTATTGGAACGCAAAAAATCTGTATCATCAGGCACTGGAGGAGTATTCAAAAGATAAGGGTATGGAATTCGATCAAACACTTGATGTTTCCACAATAAAAATAGATCAATCAATAACAGACGTAGAAACCCTGCTGGCAGAAACACAAACACTACTTTTTATCGGAATTCCCACGTTACTGATGATCGCAATACTGTTAAGCTATTTCATTTCACGCTCAATATCAAGACCAATAAAGCTACTACGTCTGGCAGCCGACGAGGTTTCTCAAGGCAACTACAACATAAAATTCCAAACCCAAAGTAATGACGAGCTTGATGATCTGGGACAAAAATTTGAGTCCATGGTGAATTCATTCGAAAATTCTATTGAAACTGAACGCAAACTGACAATAATTCAAGAACGACTAAAAACAGAAAAGCTGACTGCGATTGGCGAGCTGTCTGCAAGAATTGCACATGATCTAAGAAATCCACTATCCGTTATCAAAAATGTGGCTGAGATAATAAAACTACAGTATCCATCAAATGACAAGAGACTCCAAGATCATTTTACCAAGCTGGAAAACTCTGTTCAACGCATGTCTCACCAAATTGATGATGTTCTAAATTTTGTGAGAACTACTCCGCTTGAGAAAAAGATCACATCTGTAAAGGAAATAATTGCAAAATCTATAGATGATCTGGATTTGCCGCGAGACATCTCAATAGAGCGCCCTTTGACTGATGAAAAAATCGACTGCGATGAGCAAAAACTCCGAACCGCCATATCTAATGTCATTTTGAATGCAATTCAGGCAATTGATGGCAAAGGTATAATCACGATCAAAATATCTGGATACACAAAACACATTACAATAGATATTAGTGACTCTGGCCCGGGAATTCCAGAAGATGTCTTGCCAAACATTTTTGATCCGTTATTTACAACGCGACAGAGGGGAACAGGCCTTGGATTGTCAAGCTGCAAAAACATCATAGAACAGCATGACGGTACGATATCTGTTAGAAACAAGCCTACCACATTCACAATAACTCTGCCAAGAATCTAGAATTCTTATATTGGTTTGATATGGTAAACAATCATGTGTGTCCGAGATGTTGACGATCCATTTAGGCGTGGACGAAAACAAATGATTCCAGAAAAAAAAGAGGACGACATGGAATCTCATTTTAAGACATCAATGATGTTCCAAAAATCCATGAAGGCACTTTAAATATAATACAGAAACCTGCGTGTATGATTCTCACATACAGGGACTAATACGGCTCGCAAAACTCTTGCTATGTGTTTGACTTATCTTGAACAAAAGGCAGGCAAAAAACAATCCGAATTTGAGATGTTATTGTCATCAAATCTCTCAATGGATGATATCGAGTCTGATAATTACCCTCTAGCAAAGATCTTTGATCAAAAAGTAAATCATGCCGTAAACGATGTGGTGAGCACGATACTGACTCAAAACTACAACAAAGACCCGCAGGTCACATTGCAGAACATTTCATCAAAAATCCCGTCTACGATTCTAGTGAAATACGCACGGGCTGGAAAAAACTATGTCTCAATAGAACACACTATGGGGAATCTTGGAAATCTGTTTTTTAGCGGCATAATGGAGAAGGCAATGCAAGATAGGCCAGAAAATCATCATACCGTAGCCCAACAAAACAAGATCTGCTTTATTTTCAGACAGTAAATAACAAAAACAAACCCATTGTATGGATGTTGCAATACTGTTTTCGCTACTTACTATCTTGAATTTGGTCTTTCATAAATGCTATAAAATAACATGTTTGTTTAAAATAATAATACAATGGTTCTAGTCTGATTCCAAAAAAGACTAGATCTGTGTCAACTACTCAAACCCAACAAGAAAAAAAATTCACACTAGAAGAAGTAGTAGAGTTTACTGATCTGATCGCCGAAAAGCTAAATGTAGCAATTGATAAAGTGAACGATGTAAATCACAAGACCCACGTTTTGTCAGTCAATGCCTCAATTGAGGCAGCAAGGGCTGGAACCTATGGCAGGCCGTTTGGTATTGTTGCAACAAACATGAGTGAACTATCTGAGACAACCAGCAAAATCACAGACACCATGAAAAATGACACCAAAGAAATCATCAAGGTTGGTAATCTGATAAAAACCCAGTCCAAGGAATTTAGGGGAAGCAGACTCTCAAACATGGCGTTAGTCAACATCGATCTAATTGACAGAAATCTCTATGAGAGAACAGCCGATGTTAGGTGGTGGGCAACCGATCCAAGTGTGGTTGGAGCACTTTCCAGCAAAACACAGGATTCGTATGATTTTGCATCAAAGAGATTGGGCGTCATTTTGCAAGCATATACTGTGTATTATGATTTGGTAATTGCAGATGTAAACGGAAACATAGTTGCAAACGGTAATCCAGAAAAATTCCCATCAAGAGGAACAAACGTTTCTGATTCAAGATGGTTTGTCTCTGCCATGAATACAAAAAATTCTAGTCAGTATGGATTCGAATCTGTACATCGATCGGGCCTTGTCTCAAATAATTTATGTCTGATTTATTCTGCGGCGATACGGGAAAATGGCGACTCTAAGGGAAACATCATTGGTGTTTTGGGCGTAATATTCAAGTGGGAATCTTTGTCTCAAACTGTAATTGAGCACACACCGATCTCAGATGATGAGAAAAAAAACACCAGAATCTGCATAGTGGATGATTCTGGATTGATTCTGGCAGACTCTGAGGGAAAAATGCTACGAGAAAGTCTTGATTTTGATCAAAAGACCAGTCTTTTTAATGAAAAACAAAATCACATCTTCATAGAATACCTAGGGTTGAATTGTTGCATAGCACATGCGCTGTCTCCTGGCTTTGAGGGATATTCTACTGGTTGGCACTCTGTAATAATTCAAAAACTTGGAACCGCAAAAAAGGCCAAGCTAGTCAAATGATTCCTACTTGACCTTCCAAGAGATCGAAAGAAAATCTAAACCCTTTCTATTTTCTTGATTAGGTCTGTCAAAAACTGGCTTGCACAAAATACTGTGAGCACCATGTCGTGCTAGATCCCGTAGCCTAAGTATATTATGAGTAAATAATGTGTCATTTTTGACGCATGAATGACGTTTACCTACTATGGACGATATTTTCCATATTTGTCGGGATCTCACTTGCAATTGATTTAGGAGTATTTTCAAGACTGCGGAAAAAAACTGACCACAAGGAGGTTCCGCCATTTAAGGTCGCACTACGATGGACCATAGTCTGGATTTCACTGGCTGGAATCTTTGCGGGTATAATCTATTTTGATATGGGTGAGCAAAAACTCACGGAATTCATCACGGGCTATGCCCTGGAAAAATCACTATCTGTTGATAACATGTTTGTCTTTTTGCTGATCTTCACATCACTAAACATTCCTCACAAGTTCCAGCATAGGGTACTGTCACTTGGAATACTGGGTGCAATAGCGATGAGGGTGCCGCTAATTCTGGCCGGCGCTCATCTATTGGAAGAATTCCACTGGATGATCTATCTATTTGGTGGATTTTTGGTATTTACCGCACTCAGAATGCTGGTCCAAAGAAAGGAAAAGAAAATCGAGGTTGAAAAAAACATTGCAGTTCGTGCACTGCGTAAAATAATGCCAGTTGAGCTGAACATTTCAGAGCCAAAGTTCTTTTTGATAAAAAACGGAATAAAATACGCAACACCGTTACTGGTTGCTCTAGTAATAATAGAATTTACAGACTTGTTGTTTGCACTGGACTCGATTCCGGCCATTCTTGCAATCACGACGGACCCATTCATTGTCATAACATCAAATGTCTTTGCAATTCTTGGCCTGCGTAGTCTGTATTTTCTTTTGGCAGGTGTCATGGAAAAATTCTATTATCTCAAGCCTGGCCTTATTGCGATTTTGATGTTCATTGGAATAAAGATGCTAGTTTCTGAGCACATTGAAATTCCAACCGTATTGTCGTTGGGCGTGGTAATGGGAATATTGGGGGCTGCATTGGGATTATCGTTTATTCGTGCAAAAAGACATCCAGAATAATTAATTTTTGAAAAAACTAAATAGAATAATTGATACACAATATAATGCCTGATTTTTCCTCACTTTGCGGCAGCTGCAAATCTCAGGGCTGCTGTACTGATTCTGCTGTTCCATTGGTGTTTGACTCTGATTTTATTGAACTAAAATCTATTGGAAAGGCAACCAATGAATTCTTACATGATAGAAACGTCAATGGAAATATCATAAAGGCAATTAACAAAAAGAAAGACTCGACAGAATGTGTTTTCTGGATTGATGATAAATGCTCAATATATCACCAAAGGCCGTTTGATTGCCGTGCATATCCTTTTGATATTCTCAAAGTCAATGAATCATACTGCTGGATAGTGTATTCTTGTAATCCGGACTCAGATTGGTCGTGGGCTGAGTCATATCTGCAAGATCTGGAGAAGGACAGGGCATTTTCTGAAGTAATGCAAAAGGTAGAGATATTTTCCGGCAACACCAGCATAATACTACCAACAGAATCCGAGAAAACACCGTACATAATATTGCGAAAGGTTAGGTATTAGCTATTTCTTTGCGCCCAGAGTGCGATTCTTTAGTCTTAGATATTGGGTTCTGCACTTTCTGCATCTTGTTGCAGCCATAGAGTTTCTGACGCCACAGTTTAGGCAAATCTTCATGTGAAGCCTTGCTCCCTGCGCAATTCGTTTCTTTTCTGGGTCTGTGATTGGCATCTTGTTGAAATCCCTCTTGGTGTCCTTTTTAGTCTTTGGATCCTAATTTGCCTGACAAAAGCATGGCAACCTCATTTGGTCGCTTGCCGACTGGAATGTTTGCTTTGTTAAACATTGAAACCTTGGATTCTGCAGAACCGTATGTACCCATTACTATGGCGCCGGCATGACCCATTCTCTTTTCCTTTGGTGCGTTTCGTCCGGCAATGTATGCAACAATTGGCTTTTTGAAACCAGTGTCAATGATATGTTGAGCTAAAATCTCCTCAGAATCGCCACCAATCTCGCCAACTACGACAATTCCTTTGAGGTCCGGATCGTCCTTTATCATCTCAAAAGCATCGATCATTCTGGTGCCATTTACAGGATCTCCACCAATCCCAATTGTTATGGACTGGCCATAGCCTGCTTTGGATAATGCATTTGATATTTCGTATAGTAGAGTGCCACTCTTTGATAGTACTGCAATGTTTCCTGCCTTGAACGGACTAGCCGGCATTATGCCAATTTTGATCAAACCTGGAATCATCACTCCAGGTGTGTTTGGGCCAATCACGATGGCGTCTTTTTGCTTTGCCATCTCTAGGACCTGCATTGTATCTATGATTGGAACGTGCTCTGGTATGGCAACCAGCAACTTGATGCCTGCCTCTAGTGCCTCCTTTGCTGCGCCCAAAAAGAACTTGGCAGGAACAAACACAATTGATATTTTTGCACCTGTGGCATTGACTGCCTCTTTTACCGTATTGTAAATTGGTACCTTGTCCTCAAATTTCTGTCCGCCCTTGCCTGGCGTTACGCCTGCTACAACGTTTGTACCATACTCCATCATCATTTTTGCGTGAAGCGAGCCAAAGGTGCCAGTTATTCCTTGGACTATTACTGGCATTTTTTGGTAAGAACCGGTTGATTCCTTGGTGCCGCGCAAAATCTCGTAAATGTTAGCCATGTTTTGATACTCCCACCACAACTCCATTGATTGCCTCTTCAACTGAGTCAAACATTTTGGTTTTGGTGTTCTTTAGCATCTCTTTTGATTTCTCAGACTCTGCGCCCATCAGTCTTGCGTATACTGGCAGATCAATCAGCTTATCATCATACGCTTTGATAAATGCAGATGCCACCGTTGTTGTTTTTACTATTCCACCATACAGGTTTACCAAAATTGCCTTGACCTTTTTCATCTTTGAAATCAAAGTCAGCGCTTCATATACTGATTCCGTGGTTGCACCGCCACCCACATCCAAAAAGCAAGCTGCCTTTCCACCATTATCAATTAGCATATCAAGTGTGGACATGACTAGGCCTGCACCATTGCCTACAACTGCAATGTTGCCTTCTAATTCTACTAGTGTGAATCCGGATTTCTCTGCGCGCTCTTCTAGCTCGGTTTTTTCCTGGTACTTGTCCATATCTAGGTGTCTAAAGTTGGAATTATCATCAGTGACTACTTTGCCGTCTAGTGCAAGTAATGAGCCATCCTTGAGAAGTGCAACTGGATTTATCTCTGCAAGCTCGGCCTCTTTTTCTCTGGTTAGCTTTGCTAGTTTTTGCAGCATATCCACAAAGTCTGGAATTGACTTGCCAGACAGACCAATTGACTTTGCTACATCTTCTGCTACTTGTGAGCTGACATCACCAAGGCCAACTTCTCTGATTGTCTGGTTTTTGACTGATTCGATTTCAACTCCGCCCTCACCTGATGCTATTATGGTATAGCAGCGCTTTGAGCGATTCAAAAACAATGATAGGTATAGTTCTTTTTCATATTCTGCCATCTTTTCAAGCAAAATGGCGCGTGCTTTTTCGCCCTTTATGGTCATGCCTGCAACTTGCGGGTATTTTAGCTCAAACTCGTCCTGGTTTTGGCATTTTTGGATGCCTCCTGCCTTGCCACGCCCGCCAACTGGGACCTGAATTTTAATTACAAATGGAAATCCTAATTCTTTGACATGCTCCCTTGCCTCTTCGATGTTTTTGGAATATCTGCCCTTTGGGGTTTTGATTCCAAACTGTCCAAACAATTCTTTTGCTTGGAATTCCAAGAGTCGCATGGAGGACGTTTTTTTGGGGTCTTTATAATTTGTTAGTTCATTTGCTCTTCCAAAAGTTCCACTGTTTGCAAAAACAAGTCCTTGCTTTTTCTAATCAGTCTTTGCGGGAACTCTTCTAGGGAGTAGATCATTTGTTGTGCAAATGTTGGAGGAATTCCGCCACCTGAAATCACTAGTTGTTCCACTACGTGTTTTTCAGTCAGGCTGCAAACTATTTCTTCGTAAGAGTCTTCTTCCTCTTCTAGGGTCTGGCGATACAGAACAATTGGTGTGCCGGTTTTGGTTACAATGCTTGCGCCTTTTTTTAGTAATGACTCTAGGTGCTGCATCTGCCAAGCATCCAAGCTGATCTGCTTTACCATGATATGATATGGTGATTTTGATATTTAACCCCAGAGATTTGCTAAAAGCTAGCTTACTACTCTATCCAGATGCGAATTTTTTGACCATCAATGTCGTCTTCTTTTGTTTGTGGTGCGGATTCGAAATTCACTGTTTTTGCCCGGACCAAAAATGCCAAATCCTTTGATTTTTCCTTGACCATCTCTAGTGATTCAGAATCAAGATCCAAAACATGTGCACACTGCAAGATGTCAGTTGGATTGTATCCCTTTTCCTTTCGAAGCGTTTGGAGCCTGCGAGCCAGATCCTTTACCAGTCCGCGCGCCATCATCTCGCGGTTTCTACTAGTCGATATGAAGACAATGAGTGAGTCGCGCTGCGAATACGCATAGCCGTCTTTTGCATCAAACGATATGACAAAGTCCTCCAAATCAAGCGTGATTTTGTCTGCTATGACATCAAAGGTGTGGGATTTTTGCGCAAGCAGACTGGATATGATCTCGTCTGGTTTTGTGGCAGAAAATGCAGACACTAGCGCACCCATGTGTTGCTTTGCCTTGGGGCCTATCTTTTTTCTATCCATCTCAACTAGTGGCTTGATTGGAATGCCGATTTTTTGCATCTCAGAGATTAGCTCTAGGCCTGATCTGTTCTGCAACTCGTGGACCTTGAATGATTCCACGTTTAGCTGCGATAGCAACAAATCCGATAGCGTTTCTAGCTTTGTCTTTTGTCCGGGTGATGCGCAAATTATTGCATCCGTTAGCGGCCATCTGCGCTTTAGTTTTGCCTTCATTCTGGCAGCGGATGATACTGATACGGATTCCTTCATTAGATCAAATGATTCTTCAATGGTATCATTGACTAGGTCTGGCTCTGATTGCGGCCAGCTCTCAAGTAAGATACTGTCTTTGCCAAATGATGTGAGGTACAGGTATTCACTGGTGTAGGGGCACAAGGGATGAATCAAAACATCCAATGTCTTGAGAATTTTATCCAAAATGGCATAGATTGCAAATCGCCTATCCGATTTTGAGCTGTCCTCGTCCCAGAGCTCGGCCTTTGTTATTGGAATGTAGACTTGGCTTAGAGAATTTATGATAAAGTCTTCAATTGCCCTTGCAGATTCGTGTAGTTTGCAAGAGTCATTATTTTGTGTGACATCTCGAATCAACCTTTGCAGCTTTGATAAAACCCAGATGTCTGGCGAGCCTAGCAGGTTCTTTTGTTTTGACCACTGTATGGTGTGAACGCTGTGATCAAACTTGTCGTATTCGCTGTTTTGTTTATGGTACAGGTGTATGTGGTATAGTGTGTTGAGAATTTGGTATGGCCTTGACATTAGCTCCTCGGTGCTGAAATTGATTGGCTCAATTGGGCTGGACTTCCAAATGAAATAGAATCGAATCAAATCCACCGGATAATTTGTTAATAGTTCCCTTCCGTCCATAACATTGCCAAGGCTCTTGCTCATCTTGTTGCCGTTTTTGTCCAAGACATGGCCTTGAAACAAAAATGCTGAAAACGGCGAGACTGGACTGTTGTTTAAAATGACATTTTCAACCAGTAATGTGTACGCCCAGCCCCTGGTTTGATCAATTCCCTCTGTCAGAAACGGGGCAGGGATTCCTGACTTGTATTCCTCATCGGATAATGAGGAATATGGTGCAGAACCGCTGTTGTGCCATGTATCGAGGACGAATTTTTCCCGCTCCATTTGTGCTCCGCACTTTTTGCATTTTATTCCGACTCTGTCAATCCACGGCCTGTGCAGCTCAAAGTTTTGCCCGTCTGGAAGATCTACTGCTACATCCAAGATTTCCTTTCTTGAGAATAGTCGCTCGATGTGGCCGCACTTGCAGTTCCATATTGGCAGGGGGCAGCCCCAGAATCGCTCACGAGATATGCACCAGGGGTGTTTTTCTTTAATTATTCCTAGGAATCTGTTTTTTGGCTGATCAAAAAAGTACTCGACATTTTCTGCTGCCTCTATTGCTTTATCATCGAGCTTGTCCAGCATGTAAAAGAATTCGCGCCTTGCAAGCCAGACAATCGGGTGATGCGATCTCCAGCACAATGGGTACTTGTGCTTTATTCTGCCTATTTTGACCAGCGCACCTTTTGATTTTACGTCCTCAACTATGGTTCTGTCTGCATCTCGCACAAAGACGGATGCGTATTTTCCGGCATCTAGAGTAAACTTGACCTCATCGTCTATTGGAGAGAAGATTGGGACCTTTCTTTTCTTTGCAATGTTATAATCTTCCTCTCCGTTTGCCGGTGATAAATGCACAATTCCGCTCCCAGTGCTTGGGTCAACGAACTCTTCTGAGACTGCAATGTGCATTACTGGATTTTTTGCCAGCTCTGCAAGCTTTGGGATCTCTGCAAGTAATGGGTGGATGTATTTTTTGCCCTCAAAGGTTTGGCCTTTGACTGTCTTTACTATGGAATGGTTTTCCAGCTTGACTTCTTTTGCAAATTCCTCCAGTCGTTTTTCTCCAATCACCCATGTTTCATTTTCTACTTTGATATAGTGATAGTTCTCCTCTGGGTTTAGGCCAACCATTGCATCTGTTACCAAAGTAAATGGCATTGTGGTCCACACTACCAAGAATACATCTTCTGACTCCAGCTTTACCTTGTAGTATAATGATGGGTCTTGCACCATGTCATAGCCCTGGTTTACCTCTTGATCAGACAGTGAAGTCTGGCAGCTTGGACAATATGCAACTATTCTATGACCCTCAACTAGCACTCCTGTTTCATGTGCCTTTTTTAGAATCTGCCATTCCCGCTCGATGAATTCATCTTTGTATGTCCAATATGCGTTTTTTTGATTAAATGACATACCAAGGAGCTTGTCTACTTCAATCCATTTTTCATTATACTTGTGGATCAGCTTCTTGCATTCTTCTACTATTTTTTCAATTCCAAATGATTTGAGAATCTCTGTTTTGCCACCCGTGATTCCAAGCTCTTTTTCTGCTTGCAATTCCACTGGCAAGCCTTGCGTATCCCAACCTGCATTGAATCGTATTTTGTGGCCCTTGAGGGTGTTATAGCGATACCACCAGTCCTTGATTATTCTGCCTCGGAGATGGCCCGCATGAGGAATCCCATTCATTGTTGGTGGGCCCTCTATGAACACCAAGGGCTTGCCTGATTTTGAACTGGCGAGCATTTTTTCTAAATCAATCATACTATAATGATTGCGAATTTGGTCCTCGATTTTTTTTGAATCAAACTCTTTTTCTAATTGCAATGTTTTGGAGTCATGATCTGATTTTATAAAGCAAGCTTAGGTGTTTTTGAAACTTCGATTATATACGAGAATCCCAGTCCAGCTAATCATTGGTTAATGTTTTAGTTGTTGGCTCTGGAGGACGAGAACACGCACTTGGATGGAAGTTATTGCAATCAAAGCAAATAGACAAAGTGTTTTTTGCACCAGGAAATGGCGGCACTCCAAACAACATTTCAATTCAAGTAGACGAAATTGACAAGCTCATAGAATTTGCCACAAACAATGACTGCTTTACTGTGGTTGGTCCCGAGGTTCCACTATCAAAGGGAATAGTGGATAGATTCATGGAAAATAACCTTGGAATATTTGGCCCAACAAAAGAGGCGGCACAGCTAGAATCCAGTAAAATATGGGCAAAACAATTCATGCAGCGACACAACATTCCAACTGCACCATTTGGAATATTTGATAATGCAAAAGAGGCAAAAGAATACGTTTCATCTCTGAGCTATCCAGTAGTGATAAAGGCAGACGGTCTTGCTGCGGGCAAGGGTGTCATTGTATGTGATGGAAAGGATGATGCCATGTCCGCAATAGATGACATTCTAACAAATCACACCTTTGGGGCTGCAGGTGCAAGCATTGTAATTGAGAAGCGAGTCGATGGTGTAGAAGCCTCATACATTGCACTATCTGATGGTATGGCGGCAGTCCCAATGGCTACAAGCCAGGACCACAAGCGCATCTATGATGGTGATAGGGGCCCAAACACGGGCGGAATGGGTGCGTATTCACCAACTGGAATCATAACAGAAGAGATGGCAAAAAAAATCCAAAAAGATGTCATAGAAAAGACAATCCACTCTATGAAAGAGGAGGGCATTCCATTCAAGGGCTTTTTGTATGCTGGCATAATGATAAAGGATGGAGAACCATATGTCTTGGAATTCAACACACGAATGGGTGATCCGGAATGCCAGCCAATAATGATGAGAATGAGCTCTGATCTGTACGAGTATTTGCTTGCATCATACCAAGGAAAACTGAATCTTTTACCGCCAGTATCATGGAAGAGCCAAACTGCAGTCTGTGTTGTTTTGGCATCAAAAGGCTATCCTGATTCGTTTGCAAAAAACGAGAAAATTACGGGACTGGACAAAGTCAATGATGAGAAAACCATGGTGTTTCATGCAGGAACCAAGCTTGAGGACGGAAACATTCTATCAAATGGCGGGCGTGTCCTTGGTGTTACGGCACTTGGCGCATCGCTAGAGTCTGCCATCAATAATGCATATTTGGCCGTGCAAAAAATCAACTGGAATAGCAAGTACTGCAGAGCAGACATTGGAAAGAAAGGCCTAGCCTATCTTTGATTCTATAACTCCGTCTTCTGTTACTATCATATCTATTAGAATATCCGAGTCTGATTTGGGAATGTTTTTTGCAATGGATTTAGTGTATGCCAATGCTATTGTTAGAGTGTTTTTTCCTGCCAAAAATCTATCATAATACCCCATCCCATATCCAAGTCTTTGGCCATTTTCTGCCATTGCGATTGCCGGAACTACTATGATGTCAAATTTTTCCAGAATAGGACAGTTTTGCTTTGGCTCCATTATGCCAAACTCGCCTTTTTCCAGGTCCTCAAATTTTTTTACATCACAAAACATTATTTCATTTCCTTTTACTCTGGGCAGGCCAAGCGTCTTTCCATGGCTTAGTATTTCCTGCATTATTTCATGTGTCTTTACCTCACTTCCAGTGGAGTGATAGCATGCAACGCTTTGGGCGTTTCTGTATTCTTCTATTTTGTTGAGATTTTTTCTTATCTGCTTGCTTGATATGCTAATGAAATCAGCCGACAGTCCATCCCGCTTTTGGAGAAATTGCTTGCGGATGTTTTCCTTAGATTCTACCAATCTTACTCATTGATGCCGCAGTTACAGTGTTCTTTAAAAGCATTGCAATGGTCATCGGACCGACTCCTCCTGGGACTGGTGAGGCAAAAGATGCCTTTTGGATTATACCATCAAAATCACAATCCCCTACAAGCTTGCCATTGAGTCTGCTTGTGGCAACATCAATCACAATTGCACTCTCACGAATCATCTGGGGCGTTAGCGTGAATTTGGCCCTGTCCCCAACACCAGTAATTATAATGTCTGCATTTTTGCAAATTCTCTCTAGGTCTTTTGTCTTGGAGTGGCACATTGTAACTGTGGCATTTTTTTCCAACAACAGGTGCAGCAATGGCTTGCCAACCAAATTACTTCTATTAATCACAACTATGTTTTTTCCCGCCAGCTCAATATTGTAATGATCAAATAACTCCATTATTCCAGATGGCGTACATGCCTTGAGAAGTGCCTTTTTCATTGAAAGCAACCCCGCATTGTGGGGGGTGAGGCCATCAACGTCCTTTAGCGGCGAAATTCTGGATGTGGTCTCAAATTCATCGCACTGCGGTGGCAATGGCAGCTGGACCAAAATTCCATGCACCTCGCTGTCGCGATTTAGCGTATCAATTAGCGAGTTCAACTCTGCCTGTGTAACATCTGATGATAACTTGTGGTCCTTGGTTGCAATTCCTATTTCGGAGCATGCCTTTTGCTTGTTTTTCACATATGTTGCAGAAGCAGGATTGTCTCCAACCAATACGGTTGCAAGACATGGCGAAATTCCCTGAGCCTTTAGCTCAGAGGCTGCCTTTTTGACTAATTCCCTAACCTCGGATGAAACCAATAGACCGTCTATTTTTGTGCCAGGCAATATGATAGGGAATAATCAATTCTAATTTAATTTAATCAAAAATCTTGACGAGAACGAAATGGCTTTGAAGGAACGCTGTAACTAACTTGGGTGCTCGTTCTCGTCGATATTGCTCTGGGGCGCAAATATTTATGCAAAGATTAACTTTGTTAATTCAACATTATTAGCAGAATTTCCAACCAAAAAACATGGTTGAGCAAATTAACAAATTCTACGTAATGGTTATAGGCAATATTGAACAAATAAAAAATCTAGCAGAGAAAAGATGAATCCGCGTGAGAAAATCCTAATTGGTACTATTGTAGGGCTGGCCCTGGTTGTAGTTGCGGGATTTATCACAAATTTTACTCTGATTGACCACACCTCCACACAAAACCAGACCCCAGCCACACCAATTATTGACATACAGGAACCAACACTGTCGCCAAAGATAGAATATGCGGCAATCACTGACTCGGCCTCTCAAAAAAGTCCGCTAACAGTTCTGTTTAAAAAAGTGGAAAGCTCGGTGGTTCAGATAAACACCAAGGTTTCTACCACAAACCCTAATATCATAATTAATGGCTCACCATTAGAGAGCCAGTCATCACGCCTTGGTTCCGGTTTTGTGTATGATACACAAGGCCACATCATTACAAACAACCATGTAATTGATGGTGCACAAATAGTCGATGTCCGCTTTGTTGATGGCAATATCTATTCTGCCAAAGTGATCGGTACAGATCCGTTCAATGATGTTGCGGTATTGCAAATAACTGATGATTTCTCAGAAGAAACCCTGACTCCATTACCACTTGCAAACTCTGCTGATCTAGAAGTGGGCCAGCAAATAATTGCAATTGGCAACCCATTTGGACTATCAAACACAATGACAACAGGAATTGTCAGCCAGATTGGCAGACTATTGCCAAACCGAGATGCTGGCTATTCAATACCCGGCGTCATCCAAACCGATGCGGCAATCAATCCGGGAAACTCTGGTGGTCCAATGCTAAATCTGGAAGGCCAAGTAATTGGAATAAACACTGCAATCCAGTCTACTACTGGTGAGTTTTCAGGCATTGGCTTTGCCGTACCATCAAACACCATAAAACGACTGGTTCCTGCACTGATTCAGGACGGCAAGTACTTACATCCATGGCTTGGAGTCTCTGGAACAAGCCTTACGCCAGACATTGCAAAGCAGATAGGCCTTGCAAAAAACTATCACGGTGTCTTTGTGACTAGTGTCATACCTGATAGCCCTGCTCAAAAGGCAGGCCTGCAAGAGGCTACATACAATGCAGAGCGCGTCCTAAGGGGTGGCGATGTAATAATAGCATTAGATGGCAAAATGGTGCGAGACATTGATGATCTGATAATCTACTTGGCAGAAAACAAGCTAGTGGGTGATACGGTATCAATTCAGATCAACCGAGCCGGCGAGCTAGTCGAGCTTTCAGCAAGCCTTGCAAGCAGGCCTGCAAATTAATTTAAATTCCAGATTCTGCAGTTTTGTATCATGAAAAAAGAGGTTAACCCAATTGACAAGACAGGCTTTTCTACTAAATTCTTTGAGGATCTTGCAAAAGAGCATGATAAAATTGACGAGTTGGCAAGCAAACAAAAACAGCTAAAACAAAAACACCTCCAGTCTAACCTAAAGTAAGTTGAAGATATTTCTCTGTACCGTATTGATTGCAGCATTTCTAATGTCCTGTGGGTTTTCTCAGGCAGATGCTGCCACCATAAAACAAACACTGGATGGCGCAATGGACCTATCAATAGAGTATCCTGATTCTGTTATAGTTGGGCGCGACTTTGCAGTATCTGTCTTGATTCAAAATAATGGCTGGGAGGACAAGCAGGACATTTCATTTTCTGTCCAAACTCAGGATCAATCAATTGTGGCAAAAAACCAGACTCTCTTCATTGAGCGACTATCAAAGGGCGGCTCCTTTGGCGGAACGCTGGAATTTAGTGCAGTACCGTCTGAGCTTGGAACGCACTATCTGAATGTGGTGTACTCGCATGTTTTATTAAGCAACAACGAAACCCCGCAACCGACACTGCAAAAAAACATTGCACTACCAATACTGCTAAAGGGCGCACCCGAAGTCCAACTAAACACGATAGCCCCCAACAGTATATTTCCAAATGCCGAGTTTGCATTTGATGTTGAGGTTCTATCTCGCGACATTCCAATACGAGACGTCACAGTGCAAATCCTTGCACCATCTGATGTGGTGATTCGGGGGCAAAATTCGTACACTTATTCCACAATAGAGCAAAACACCCCACTATTCATTCGCAGCACAATAGTCACCAATCCAGAAGAGGTAACATCAGAGCACAAGATTCCATTTGAGGTTATAATATCATACCTGGATGATTCGGGAGACGAGCAGACCACCTCAAAGTCTGTATCGTTATTGTTGCGTCCACGGACATTTATGGAGTTTACGACCGATGGCGGACTCTGGCTTGGCGGCTTTTTTTTGGCCCCCTATATCAGCATTGGAACAATAGTTGGAATTCCGGCCGGTGCGCTATTTTCATTAATGATACATAGGCTACAAAAAAAGAAGAAAGGAAAAAGAAAGAAATGAAAATAGAATTTGATGTAAAAAAATACATCACGGACATTAAAAACTCGGACGAGTATTTTCACACCTTTATCAATCGACAAAACATTGCAGCCGGCGTCTTGGTCCTAGAGCCAGGAGAGGAAGACACGCAAGCACCACATGATGCGGATGAGCTATACTATATCATAAAGGGTGATGGCTATTTGCAAATCAAAGACAAGGACTATTCCATATCTGACGGATTGGCATATTATGTTCAAAAAAACATTCCACACAAATTCTTTGGAAACAAAAAGCAGCTGATTGCGCTGTATTTTTTTAGCGGCCCTGATTCCTAGTCTTTCTGCCAGCGATCTTTATCTTTCCCTCGGCAACTAGTCTGACTGCTTTTACATAGGCCTTGTGCTCTTTTGCCAAGATTTTCCTTGATAGTGTCTCTTCTGTGTCGTCATCCAAGACCGGGACTATTTCCTGCAGTATTATTGGACCCGTATCGACTCCGGAATCCACAAAGTGAACGGTACAGCCAGAGAACTTTACTCCATAGTCCAATGCCTGCTTTTGCGCATGCAGTCCTGGGAATGATGGCAAAATGGCAGGATGAATGTTGATGATCCTGTTTTTGTATTTTGAGATAAACTCGGGGCTGATTATTCTCATAAAGCCTGCCAGGCAGACCAGGCCGTTTTTAGGGGTAACTCTGTGTTTTTCCAAGGCTTTGATTATTTTTTGATCATACTGCCAACGGGTCCCATCAAAGTTCTTGCTTGCAATGACTTCGGTTTTGATGCCCATTTTTTGCGCTATTTTTAGGCCCATCGCATCGGGATTGTTTGATATTATGATGGCAGGATTTATTGGAATCTTCTGTCTTTTTATTGCCTTGAGGATTGCCTCCATGTTGCTTCCTCTACCTGAAATCAAAATCCCAAGATTTAGCAATGTTTTGCGTGGGTATGATACTGATTTTATGCTTTAGTATTTTGGCAGCCTAATTGTGAACACGGTTCCTTTGTTTACGATACTAGAGCACTCTATTGTTCCACCATGGTTTTCTACTATGGTCTTGACACTTGCAAGGCCCAACCCTGTACCGCCTGGCTTTGTGGTAAATAATGGCTCAAATATTCGCAACAGGTTTTCCTTTGTTATGCCGCGGCCATTGTCTATTACATCAATTATGGTATAGTCGTCAATTTCCGAGGCCTGAATCATCACTTTGCCCTCATTGTCTTTTGCTTGAATGGCATTTAGTATTAGATTGGAAAATACCGTTTCCAGCTGTTTTGCATCGCCATAAATGTCAACATCCTTGTCTGGCAGGATTATCTTGGAATGTTTTGGTATGGCCAAGTCCTTTGTGATATTTTTTAGCAAATCCAGAATTGAGGTCTTCTCCATTATCAGATTACTGGTTCTAACAAAGTCCAGCACGTCTCGTATCTGCTCTGACATTTTCGTAGCCGAGCGGGAAATTCTGTCATAGCTTTCCCTTGTTGCCTTGTCCTGGCTTGGGTTTTTCAAATTTAGTAATTCAATTGTGTTTTTTATTATGGTTAGTGGATTTTGCAGATCGTGAGCCAGCCTTGATGACATTTCCCCAATTGTGTGCATTTTGTCTTTTTTGATTACATTGCTTGGGATGAATTTTTCTGCAATCTCTTGATGATCACTGTCTAGTCTCTGGGCGTCTTCCTGCGCATGCCGCAATAATCGCTCTGCATCCTCTTGCGCATTTTTCAGTATTCTCTGGGCGTCTTCCTGCGCATGCCGCAATAATCGCTCTGCATCCTCTTGCGCATTTTTCAGTATTCTATCCCTCTCACTCCTTGAATGCATACTTTCTTAACAAATCCATGCCAATATTTGATCTAGTCTGTTTTGTGCAAACAATACCCGCATAAACACCGGCTGGCACCTGATTTTTTCCCATGCCATAAAATAGCAGAGTTGTTTTTATATCTGGGTGATCCCAGTCACTCCATTCATGGATGCAACCGATTCTCAGATAAAAAAAGCACTGGTTGCCTTTGCAATAGAAAAGACCCTACTGGGCCTAGGCGAGCCAGTGTACCATAAAGTAACAAAGACCCTCAAGGACGACTATGATTGCTATCTTCCTGATTGCTACGAGCACCCAGAATATCTCAAGCGAATCCTTGCTGATCTGTATGGCAATGCGCATCTGACAATAATTAATTCGATCAAAACCGATCTTGCCGAGTTCTCAACGCAGGGTCCAGTCCAAAAGTTTGTCTTGGCGCTAGGCTAATGCAAACCACACTGGATGTAATTTTATCAAAAAAATACCTCATAGTATCGCTGATAGTCATTGCTGCAATTAACCTGGCTGCAAATTTGATATCTCAAGACTTGGCCACATTGGTTGGCAATCTTGGATATATTCCGATTACTGGCGCGTTTTTGGTCTTGTCATTATTAATTGCGTATAGATTTGGCCTGACTGGGAATCATGGACTTGCATGGTTTTCATTTGCCGCATTTGCAATATCTTGGTTTATTGCAGAGATGCTTTGGCTTCACCAAGAACTAGTCCTAAAAGTAGAGCCATTTCCATCCGCTGCCGATATTTTCTATATTGTAGGATATCCGTTTTTGCTAATGTTTTTTGTTGCCTATTTGCAGCCAGTAAAGGCATCAATCACCAAAAAAATCCTCAGTATTTCTTGCATGATATCGATTGGAGTTTTGGTTCCTAGTCTATATTTGGTTCTTGGAAATGGGACTAGTGCCGATCCTCTAAATGTGATTTTAGGCGCAATCTATCCTACCTTTGATGCAATGGTGATAATTCCTGCAATCATTGGTGTAGTGTTATTTTTCAAAGGCCAAGTCAATTTCATGTGGACACTAGTGTGCCTTGGGATAATCTGCCTGTTTGCAGCTGATACTGCATTTTTGTTTGGGCAAAACGAGGACTCGTATTATACGGGAAATCCTACCGAAATTCTGTTTTACTGGAACTATGTGCTTCTTGCATTTGGGGTTCATAGCCACTTGACACTGTTCAAAAAAGACAAAAGACCTGACAAACTTAATCTCAATTAATCCCTACCTAATTTCCAATTTTGGCAGGGCACTCTTTTATATCAAAGGTGGCAAGGTACTCCAAATTGATTCAATCAGACGAGAAAATCACCAAAATGAGAGATCCTTTATTCGTAATAGAGACATCACTTGAGATAATAAAACAACGCTCAGCTGATGATAAAATACAACCAGAAATCAAACGAATCGAGTCTGCCTTGACTAGACTAGAGCAGATTATGAAATAATTAGATCTTTTCCAATAACTGAGTGATTTTGTCTATATCATATGGTTTGATAAACACACGATTTGGTTTTAGATCACTTAGTCTCTTTGCAGTATCGTCTCTCAGATCTGCGGTGATGATCACTACCTTAGAGTCAGGATTTACCTTGCGAATGTTTTCCAATCCGTAAAACCCATCATATTCAGGCATCATCAAATCCAAAAATACCACATCGGGGCGATACTTTTCATACAATTCGACTGCAGATTTTCCATTGTGCCCCCTACCAAGAACTTGGATGTTTTTTAGATCTAAATACTCACAAAAGACATCCACAGTATCAACATCATCAATTACTATTGCGGTTGTCATGCTAGATTATCTGTGATGGATTGTATGCTCCCGCATTCTCCATACGCGCTAGTCTTTTTATGACAAATTTCGCAGTTTGCCTTACATCATCTACAGAATCATCTAGTGCAGATCTTATCAGGTCTATTGTTTCTGTTGCTCTCATCAAGCCTAGAGATTCCAAAGCCTCATGCTTTGTCAATCCGCTTTTGTCATTTAGTGCTGCTTGCACCAATACGGGAATCTTTGATCTCATGTCTCGTGCAGCTATTTGATAACATGCTTCATGTTTTACCACGTTATTGTCGTCATGCACTAAAACCCATTCCATCAAATCTGCTACTTGATCAAACAGTGGATCTCCCTGTGATTTGTTTTCTGCAATCTCGCCCACAAGCCAAACTGCATCCCAACGCTTTGATTCGTCAGTTTCGTTTTGTATGATTTCCCTACATCGCTCAAGTCTTTGTACTGGCTCTAATTCTCTTATTATCATCAAAAATAAGGACGGCCATATTACCAATTTTGGAAAGCTCAAAATTATATTAAACTGTTGTGTCCAAGAGTGGAAATGGTAATATAGTGCGAATACATTCATACCATAAATGGCAGGACTTGACAGGCTTTTAGCAAAGTCTTTGGACACCATAATCCGAGAGAATCTAGGAGATAAAACCGTCAAAAAAATAGAAGACCGACTTTTCGAAAAATACGGTATTTCACTGACTCAATCCATTGAACAGTTTCAAAAACTAGACGCAGTTCTACGCGAATACTTTGGTGCGGGGGCTGATGGATTGGAGCAGCGATTCCTCAAGACTGCATGTGAAATCAAAGCTACAAATGGTGAGAACTGGATCACAATTGACAACCAAGAACTAACAAAAATCATTCTAGAATCATTCGGAGATGATGACAAAAAGAAGATCCTTGGCACATTAAATGGAGAGTCCATGATAATCTCACAGATTATAGAGACTTGTGACATTCCACAAACTTCTGGATATAGAAAGATAAATGCTCTAATTGATGATGGATTATTGATACCGTCGGGATTCATTACCACACAAGACGGAAAAAAGGTCTCAAAATATCGCTCTATGTTTGACAATATCAAAATAGATATCATCAAAAACAAAATCACAGTAACTCTGCATTTGGCAAAAGAGGATTATTCCTCCAGCTCCATTCTAGCAGTGTGTTCTCAAAACTAATCCTGAGATCAAGATATTAGGATCCTCGTCATTACCATTATTGGAAATGGTAATGAGTATTCAGTTTAATATTGTCACAATTGGAAATCAATCCTCCCAACTTCAAGAATTCCATTTATCATATTTTATAACAACATGGAGTCAGTTCTGGCTTAAACGAGATAGGTGACCATGAGCACCATAGATGTATTCCATGGTAACGTGGATCATTCTAAGGTAACTAGTAACAAATCAGTCCATAATAAAAAAAATATTTTTGCAATTTTAGGCACAAAAAAATTAATTTTGGGTTATGTTGCTGCGATTGCTTCTGCAATTTTAGCAAGCCTGACTCACTCGATCTCAAAGCCACTGCTGATAGATGGGACTACTGGTGCAGATATTATCAGTCCAATTGTTTTGGCAGGTATTGTCTATATTGTAGCCGGACTATTTTTTACACCGCTCAAAAAAAATGACACAATTCAAAGCATTGGAAAGAAGAATATTTTTCTCATGGTATTGATTGGCGTAGCCGAGATCTCTGCAATGATTGTCTCGTTTTCTGGAATAAAAGAGACCACCGCAGTAAATGCTTCAATTTTCATCAATAGTGAGATAGTCTTTTCAATGATGATCGCAATCATAATTTTCAGAGAACGACTTCAAACAAAAGAAGTTCCACCATTTCTTTTGATAGTCTTAGGTGCCGCCATTATTCCACTCGTCTATGATCTATATTCACATAACATGGTTTTCTCAAGTCTGGTGCTGGGCGACATGCTGATAATTTTAGGAGGATTTTTCTTTGCAGCTGGAAACATGATAGCAAAACATGTCAGTGATAATGTTGATGTTAAACGAATCACACAGATCTCTTCATTATCAGCAGGAATTTTTGGAATTGCATTGAGTATGGGATTACAGGCACCTTTTGATATCACATTAGATCAGATTCCAGCTATTCTTTTGATTGGTGTTCTGGATGTGGGATTTGCAGCCATGTTTTTTGTGATTGCATTAAAGTTGATTGGCTCGATTAAGACAATATTGCTATTTTCAACTGCGAGTGTTTTTGGGATGATTTTTGCTCATTTACTCCTAAATGAGGCAATTACAATATTCAATGTTCTTTCAATAGGCGTAGTTTTTCTGGGTTTGTATTGGCTAAGAAATAAGATAGCAAAATCTGAAGAAACACTCACAACTTAGACTTATCGCTTACATAGAATTGTAGTATACCAACTTCCAAGTGAAACTTCTTTGTACTGCTCAAATCCAGTTTTCATCCTATGTTTCATAATTCCCTCAATTTCCTCAATTGAAACTTTGTAGATTTGCTGTTTTAATCCATCCACATGATGTAAAGTAAACCCTAGTTCAGATATTTTTTTGAGATAATCAATTGGCTCTACACCTGCATTTTTTAATGCATTGGGCCAAAACTCTGTTAACAAAGTGATATTCTCATTTATTGTTAATGCTTTTGTCATTCCCTTAATGGCATTGCCCTCGGATCCCTCTATGTCCATTTTTATAAAGTCTAATTTTTCATTTTTTGTATTTTCTAAATATTCGTCAAGAGTTGTCATCTTGATCTTTGTAGTTTCATGTGTTGACTTTGCCCCAGTTGTATAGTGAAAATCAAACAAACTATGCTCTGAGCTGTAATATGGTGAAAGAAACAATGTTGTCTCACCGTTCGTATCTGCTACTGCCGAGTTTACCACTATCACATTAGAAAATTGATTTAATTCCGCACTAGCGGTGATCAAATTCGCATTATGCAAGAATGGCTCAAATGCATATACTTTGCCTTTACTCCCGACCAGACTTGCTGACAACATCGTGTAAAATCCAAGATTAGCTCCTAAATCTGCAACGATCATGTCTTTTTTTACATGTTGACGAATAACTTTAGTTTCAAGTAACTCATCAGTGTATGATCCGGTGTGCTTGACTTGTCTTGATAAGTCGTTATCCTTATCATCCAATATCATCTTGAAATCTCCAAAATCGTGAACCCACGTGTTTGGCAATTTCATACCCATACCAATCACAATTTGTTTATCGTGATATTCACAAAAACCTTTTCATAGTTAAAAGCAGCAATTGTTTAGATGGAGCCTACAAAAGTACCTACAAAACTCAGTACGGTAATCAGTAAAGAGGCAATCCTAGTCATGATTAGTCTTGGAATTCTGTTTCAATTGCTTAACGTATATGTGATAAAACAAGTAGATGATGAACTCGATGTAATTGAAATATCAGTTACTGTGGCCTATGCGGCAGCAGCTATTGTATCATTTGTTGTTTCCAAACAATATGGCTGGAAAACACACGTCTTTGGGAAATCCTATTTGTCTTTAGCACTCGGCTACTCGATGCTTGTGATTGCCGAGCTTATTTGGCACTCTTATGAAGTTGTTTTGAAAAAATCCCCATATCCATCAGAAGCAGATATTTTTTACCTAGCTTTCTATCCATTTACAATTTATCACCTAGTAACAAATTCCAAATTCTTTAAACCTAAGTTCACATTATCTGAAAAAATTTGGGTAAGTGGAATACCGATCTCGATATTTGGCATCTATGCTTATCTGGCATTTATCCAAACTCAAGAGTTAAATTTTGATTTTTATTATGGCAGTATCTTTGTAGCTGCTACTTCTATCACACTATCATTCGCAATTCGTGGAGCTACTATTTTCAGACAGAGTGTTCTTGGAACTGTTTGGCTTTTGTTAGTCTTGGGAATCTCTCTTAGTACTCTTGCTGATGTGTGGTATTATTATTTAGAAATATTTGGTCTATATGAGCGAGAACACATAACTATGGCGCTGTGGATTACCAGCAGCTTTTTCATCATCTACGCTCTCTACAAGCACAGAGAAAGCATCTAAGATGATCTTAACAATTGTCCACTTTTAATAATAAAATCTCATAAATTTTCACTATTCTCGAATTCCTGATGCGCTTCTAAACAAATTTTCAGTATACTTGGGATCCACATTAAGTAACTTGCATTCCATAATATCATAATTCGAAAATGTAAGGGAACGAAGTGTCCAATTGCAATTTTGAGCTAGCCATCAAGTGCTACTTGAGTTTGCTCTCTTGCGCCGGCACAATGGTGCCAAATCGAATTCTAGCCAAGTGAATTGGACACTCTTCATCGTTTTTTTGTACCAATCTTTGCATTCTTTGTCAATTATTAATCAAAGCCCAGACTTAAATCAGATATTTCTTCTGCCAAATCATTCCATGGTAAAAATCAAGATGACAAAATCCGGCATTGTATGCCAAACTGATGGCAAAACCGTAAATTTAGACCCAAAATCTGCCTTGCCAAACTGTATTAATTTCGTCTCCCATGCTCACTCTGATCATCTGCCAAACGGCAATACGGGCTTGGTCTTGGCAACTAGGGAAACAAAAGAGATTGCAGCCCTGAGGGGCCACGCCATTTCAAACCATGTGGAGTCCCTTGATGAGTTCAAGCTGTATGATTCTGGCCATATCTTGGGTGCACGCGGTGTGCTGTTTGATGATATTTTCTATACTGGCGATATCTGCACCAGAGACCGGGGCTTTTTGAGGGGTGCCACAATACCAAAATGCCATACCCTGATTACAGAGTGCACATTTGGCAAACCAGAATTTGTCTTTCCCAATCTGGATGATACAATAAAGCGAGTAAATGAGCTCATTTCAGAATTATACCACAAGGGCAAGCCGATAATTTTGATGGGCTATCAGCTTGGCAAAGCCCAAACCATATCAAATCTCTTTGGGCACTGGGAGCCATTATACTATCACGACTCAGTCAAGGCAATGAATGATCTGCACATCAAGCTGGGCATTCCACTAAAGGATGTGATGGGCCACACAGAGGCCGAATCAAGGGGACTGCTGGCAAAAAAGCCCTGGGTTATGGTATGCCCCTTAATGTCCGAGAACAACCCGCTCATAAAACAAATGAAATCAAAGTATGATGCAATAACAATAGGCTTTACTGGATGGGCAAAATCCAACATGCCGTTTGCTCGAAAAAGCGACTATTCCATTCCGCTTTCTGATCATTGTGATTATTTGGAATTACTTGATCTGGTCAAAAAAAGCGGGGCTCAGAAAATCTATACAATTCATGGCTTTGTAAACGAGTTTGCCTCTGATCTTACCAAACTGGGCTATGATGCACAACCACTACTAGAGAATGCGCTGGACGAGTTTTTCTAGGCTTGGAATTGTACCATAAAACACCTCACTAAAACAATTCCGTAAAATCTTCACTAGTCTTAATTTCCAATATACCATACACCATGCCATGTCAAAAACTATCCAAGAAATAGCACAAAAAGAACTCTGGGTGTTGGTGAGCCAGCTCAAAGAAAACACAAACAATGCAGAGCTAGAGCGCATAGCACCGCAGGTTTTGTCCCTAATTGATCAGTGGACAAGCTCAGGCAAGTTCATCTGGTCTGGTCCATTTGGCGATGGAACATCCGGCATGGCAGTCTTTGAGGCAACAAAGGATGAGGCATCCAAGTTCTCACAAGACTATTCTGCCATAACCTCGCATGTTCTGGCACATTATGTCTACAAGTGGGATGTTTTGTGGGGCTCAAAATAACCTCACTTTATTTTTTTAAAAACTAGAAAAGTGTCAAATTGTACTAGTGGCATTTTTCAAATTCCCGACCAAAATTCATAGTCCTAACTATATCACATAACTGAGACGCAGAGGATAGACAGAGCGGTCCCGTTTGACCTTTTTAGAATGTCAAAACTGTGAAAAATACGTCAGACTCTGGTTGAAAACTGCAAAACCAATAATATTACATAGTAAAATGCCGTAATCATATCCATGAGTTACGGTGGAGGGTATCCATTTTGGCTAAAAAATCAAGCAGATAACGCAAGCGCGAATGCAAGTATGGCAAGACGCGAAGCAGACAAGGAGAGATCTGAAAAAGAAGAATATCAAAAACAGATGGCAAACGTGGAAAAAGTCATACATGAATTAAAACTACTTTTGGAAAAAGGACGCAAAGACGGCAGTATAGAACCAGAACTCTTTGAATTAATCAATGAGAAAATAAAACAAGTTAAAACAAAATAACCTGTGTACCTAGACTTGAAAAAACATTCGATCGTTAGTATTTTTAATGTTTAACATACATGTCCCTAAACAATGCATAGTCAAGAGCAGTTCTTCCTAGACACACAATCCAAAGATAAGTAACGGACACTTTAGGATCCCACCCCTCATACAATAACATGAATAAGATTGCCGTGAATCCGACGTTTAGACATAACCATCCCAGTGGTGGCGCACCTTGATGTTTTCGTTGGCCTATAATCACCCATAATGAATCAACCAACATTAACAAAACAAACATCACTATTGAAAACAAAAAGGATTCCAACGATAAAGAAATTCCTAGAAGTATTATTGATTGTAAAAATAGGAAGCCAAAGTGATATCCTAACTGCCTTAGATTGCTTATTGCCCCCATCTTTGATTTTTCAGATAGAAATATCATTGCACCATGATAAAATGGAATGGCAGTAGAAATGAATGCAATAGCCATAAAAATTTCATAATGCGTGTCAGTTATGGCTAATAGAAGAGTACGAAATGATGTTTCGGTGATGTGGCCTGAAGCAGCGTGGAGGTCGTTAAGTCTACCTATCACCTGCTCAAATGTTTTATCCAGAGAAGTTTTAATTGAAAATCCTGCAATTACGCCGTACAGTGATGCAGATACAACTGCAATAAGGTTGGATTTGTTTTTTTCAGGATCTGATTCAATAGGTGTTTCATCTGATGATTTTTTCGGTATTTTGTATAATGACACTCCGCTACATATCACTGAAATCGATAAACATACAACATAAAGTTCAAAATTAGTTCTCAAAAAGAAACTTGCCACTATCAATCCAGAACCAATAATTAAAAATGAATATGTTCTGTAACGATTTATCTCTTTTAACAATAGGCTTCACTAATACTGCATTCTAATAAACATTAGATGAAATTAGCGAAACAGTTAACATCCTACCATATGATGAATTGATATGTCAAAAATTATCTTCATTTGTCACCCTTGGCGTGGAAATGGAAAGTCCCACAAAGATGCGAACTATCCAGAATTAACCAAAAAAATATGTGCATATTTAGCCAAGAATACAAATGACATTCCACTTTCTACCGGATTATATCTGAATCAATTTCTTGATGATGATATTGAAGATGAAAGAAATCTCGGAATAAAATTAGGACGTGAATTAATGGAAAAATGCGATGAGGTCTATTCTTATGAAATGCACGATATCAGTCAGGGCATGAAAGGAGATCTTGAATTTGCAGAGTATCTCGGCAAGCCAATTAAAAGATTCGACAAATATCCTTGGGAATGATTATCTGGTTATTCTTGGAATTGTTTCGACTAATTTGTTTATCTCAGCAACAATAGTCCAACCGGATTTTCTGAATTAGAGAATTCAGTCAATTCTAGAATTGATTTATTTCTGATCCCGAACTTAAATATCACAACACAATTACAATTCCGTGCTAAAGCCCGGCGCAATTTTTCTCATTACAGTAATTTTCTTATCCATCATACCGAGCATATCATCAGAAAAAATCCAAGTAATCTCTATTGGCGGAAAGGACTACCCAGCATCGCAATTCAAATTATCACATCCAGATTCCGGATGTGACTTTGAGCATTTACATGCAAACATGGGTTCTGTCACCTCACTTGATGGAACCACACTGCCTGACCCGGACCCAACCAGGTGCGGCTATGGCAAGGCAACTGACTTTCATGTAATCACAATAGAAACGGAACCAACATCACAGACACCACAGACCCAGACAAAAGAGACACCGCCGACAAACAACCAGGCCATATCCGCTACAGAACTAGAGCCCACAATTTATGGCGAGGTAATTGAGGGCGGCTGTACCTGCGGAGGCGTGCCTGCCACCATAATTGGAACGGAAAATCCTGACACCCTCACAGGCACGGCAGGAACCGATGTTATCTGTGCCCTGGGAGGGGATGATTTTGTCGACGGACTTCAAGGAGTCGACCTTATCTGCGGCGGTGCAGGAAATGACAAGATTTTCGGAGGTGATGACCGGGATTTCATTTATGGTGATGGCGGAAATGACAATATTTTTGGAGAAACAGAAAAGGGCGGAAATGCGGGAGACGACATAATCCGTGCAGGCCCAGGAAACGATGTGGCACATGGATATGACGGAAAAGACGAAATCTATGGCGATGATGGGAATGACCTACTCTTTGGCGGACTGCACGAGGACAAGATTTGGGGTGGGCAGGGCGAGGACCAGCTCATCGGAGGACAGGAAGATGATGAAATGTATGGTGAGGATAACAAGGATTTTCTTGAAGGGCAAGACGGCGATGACAAAATGTACGGAGGAAATGGTGATGATACCTTTACCGGTGGGCGGGGGGATGACCAGATGTATGGCGAGGACGGCGAGGACAAGATGGATGGCAATAAGGACAATGACAAGATTTGGGGA
Source organism: Candidatus Nitrosotenuis cloacae (assembly GCF_000955905.1). GTDB lineage: Archaea > Thermoproteota > Nitrososphaeria > Nitrososphaerales > Nitrosopumilaceae > Nitrosotenuis > Nitrosotenuis cloacae. The sequence continues at coordinate 636,800 of NZ_CP011097.1, forward strand.
GGTGCGGAAACTGACACCATTGATGGCGGAGAAGGCAATGATGAAATCTATGGCGAGGACGGGTTTGACTGGCTAGATGGCAATGACGGAAACGACAAGATAGACGGTGGAGACAAGGTAGACATGATCTGGGGCAAAAAGGGTACCGACACCATCCATGGCAATGAGGATGATGATCACATTTACGCAGGAGACGGTGATGACATTCTGTACGGAGATGCGGGCGAAGACGAAATAGAAGGAAATGATGGCAATGACCAAGTATGGGGCGGTGATGATCGTGACTATATCACTGGCGGAAACGGTAATGACCAGATTCGCGGTGAGGGAACACAAGACCTCATAATTGGCGGACAGGGCAATGATGAAATCTATGGCGGTGATGGCGATGACGGATTATACGGGTATGATGGAAACGACCGCGTCTATGGCGAGGCTGGAAAGGACACCGTAGGCGGTGAGGCAGGCGATGACACACTTGATGGTGGGGAAGAAGACGATACGCTTTACGGCGGAAGCGGAAACGACGTCCTCACTGACAATTTGGGAAAATCCATGATGTATGGAGGTGCAGGCAATGATATCCTGACTGCGGGACCAGAAAATGACCAGCTTTACGGCGGAGATGGGGATGACACCATGACAGGTGCCGGTGGAAACGACAGGCTGCTTGGGATGGGAGGAAACGACAGAATAACCGGCGGTGCAGGAATAGACCTGCTGCTTGGAGATGACGGAAATGATGAGCTCAATGCAGGTGATGAAAATGACTTTCTAAATGGCGGTGCAGGAAACGATGCAATCAATGGAGACTCGGGAAATGACTTTTTGACAGGAAACATAGGCGATGATACCATGAATGGAGGTACAGGGGACGACACCATTCAGACAAACATGGGAAATGATTCGGCGCAGGGCGGAAGCGGCGGGGATGCAATTTTTGGCCAGGAAGGCAATGACAATATTTCAGGTGGTGATGGCAACGATGGAATCAACGGCGGAAGCGGAACAAACACTATAGATGGCGGGCCGGGAACTGACAGCTGCGGCCTCGGCAACCCAATTACAAACTGCGAGAACAACAACAATTTCAAGATTCCAGTAAGGTTCTGGACGTTTGAGGAATTCCAGAATGCGTTTAGGAGATGACATGAAAACAAGATATCTGATATTTTTCTCACTTGTTGCACTGGCATACCCAGTGATAATGGCGAATGCAGAGCCTGCCTTTGTGTATTCGGAGCAGGTAACAAAAACTGGTGATGCAATACAGGTCTGCTACCAAATAGTTGATGTAAATGCAAAACCAATAGGCGAGACTGGAATCATTCTATCACTGGACGGCAAGCAAAAACAGGAAGAACTGACAGCAACAGACACAAACGGAATTGCAATTGCGTCATTTGTCGTAAACCCTGACACATTTACGCTCAAAATAGCAAAAATCCTTGGCAACAATACCTATACCACAACGCACGAGACGAAAATCACAGTTCTTGATTCTGGCGTGACATCAGAGCCAAAGACAAAATCAGTCACACTTGCGGCAAAGCCAAAGGTAAAGATGACCTGTGCTGATCAGGCCCAGACTCAATGGGAGATATGGGATCAGGATGGGACCACGACCACATATTTTGATCTAAACACGTGGACCACAGTCAAAACAGACAAGACCAAGGTCATAGAAATAACACAAGCTGGCAAGACAGTAAAGGCAAATCTGTCCCTCAAATCATGGCAAAAAGACATTGATGCAGTATTGGCAAAAAACGGCCTTGCACCGACATCAAATCCTGGAACCGTACAAAAAGTGACAGTGTCTGAATCACTCAAAAAATCCGATACCAAAAAGGAAATCAAAAAGGACACCAAAAAAGAAACAAAAGAAAAGACCAAGAAAGAAACTAAAACAAAGATATCCAAGGACGCCAAGACAGTCAAGATAAAAAAAGGTCAAACAGTCACCGAAAAAATCACCGGAACAATTCCGATGAATCTCTATGAGCGCGGCAAGACTGCAGATGTCACCATACTAAGACCGGACGGAAAGACAGAGATGCAACAAACTGCGGTGGGAAGCAAGGGCAAGTTTGAGCATTTATTCAGAATCACCGACAAGACCATTCCAGGCAAATACGAGATTACGATAAGCTATGCGGGAATGGAAGTAAAGAAATTCACGTATGAAATAAGAAACTAGATCTAGACAGTGCTAGGATCTATTGCCCTTGAACTGGCCATCAATACTTACCTCTCCGCCAAGCGAGCCTGAAACTTTGCCGCTTATCAGATCACTTGTTACCGAACCCTTGATGTTCAATCCGCCTACCGTGCCAGAGAATCCAGAGCCAAAGACCTTTGCATTAACTGCGCCAAGGGTACTAAATCCACCCTCTGCGCATACGTCCATGTTTCTTCCCTGCGTGACTGCTACATTGCCGAGTGCCGCATTGCCGGTAACAGAATTGCCGTTCTGGTTTAGGACCATCTCAAAGCTTCCCTGGTACATGCACACTTCGCGATAAGAGCCGATGTTGGGATCATAGTAATCAAATGCCGCGGACCATGTTGCGATTCCAGTCCATTTGCCGGCCAGATCCAGTGTTGCAGTCGATGACTTGGTCTTGAGTTCAGGCTTGTCGGGTTTTGTTTTTGCAGGCTCTTCTGCCTTTGTTTTTGGCGTAAATGGCTGCAGTCCTGGCTTTAGCTTTTTCTTCTCGCTTGTCTGAGTTTTTTTCACAATCGGCTTTTTTGCCTTCTCGGTTTTCTTTTTCTGCTCAGAGGATTTTTTTTCTTCAGCGAGTGCAGAGACCGGCAACAGCACACTTGATAACAAAATCATTCCAAGCAATAGCGCGACTAGTTGATTCAAGCATGACAGATACCACCTTAAACGATATAAGGCTTGTTTTGTTAGGTACTAACAATTTTTTGTTTTGGGTTTTTTTTGGCATCTAATTTTACAGCATTTGTAAAATTTGTGGGAGATTTGGGGAAAAGCGAAAGTTTTGAAAAATAAAATTAGCTTTAAATGAGATCTGTTGTGCGCCAAGTTTGATGGCAACAGAATCGCTGCGAAAGGACCACGACCTAATAGAAAAGGTAGTCAAGGCAATGGAAGTCACACTACAACTATTAAAGTCGGGCAAAAAAATCCCAGAATCTATTCTGATGCCAACAGTTGATTTCTCAAAAAACTTTACAGACGTGTGTCACCATGGCAAAGAGGAAGAGTCGTTTTTCCCAGCCCTTGCCCAGTCTGGCATGCCAACAAACATGGGTCCAATTGCAGTAATGCTAATGGAGCACGAGATTACCCGCAAAATAGCCATAAAAATGGAGCAATCAGCCAAGGACTATCTTGCCTCAGGCTCCCCAGATGAACTAATTTCTGATATCTCGCAGTACATTGAGCACATGTCTCAGCATCTTTGGAAGGAAAACAATCGACTGTTCATGATGGCAGAGATGCGCCTCTCAGGTGTGTCTGATAAGGTTAATGCAGGACTGGATGATGTTGAGCAAAAAAAGCTGGCGCAGCTTGGCAAGTCCAGATCAGACTACGAATCCCTAGTGCAAAACCTCCAGCAAGACCTATCCAAAATAAATTAAAAGAAAAATAGTTGTGGACTTATTCCACTGATACTTTGCCAGTCATCCATGGATGGACGATGCAAAAGTAATCGTATTGGCCTGCTTCTTCAAAGGTGTACTCAAAGGTAGCGCCTGACATTACAATACTGCTATCAAACATACCGTCTGGTCCATCAGTTGGCGTTCCACTGGTTATGGTGTGTGCTGCGGTGTCATCATTTGTCCATGTGACTGTTCCGCCAATACCTACTGTGGTCTCTGCTGGCAAATAGCATGCATTGTCTGCCTCACATCCCGGTGTTGAAGAGCCTTCTGGAATTGATACATCAGCAGACATTGGTGCTGCCTCGACTGTCTCTTCTTCCACTTCCTCTACGGTTTCTTCCTCGGTGTGTTCTTCCTCTTCAGTGTGTTCCTCTTCCTCTGCTACCATTTCTTCTTCCTCTACTGCCTCTTCCTCTGGAGTCTCTTCCATTACTGGGGCCTCCTCGATAGTTTCTTCAACTACTGGCGGTGCAGGTTTTTCGACTGGTGGCATTGGTGTAGGAGCTGCTGGTGCACTACTCATTGCGCCAAATGACATGGCAATTGCAATCAGTGCAACAGTAAATCCAACTGAAAAAGCGATGCCGAATTTATCTGCGGCTGTCATGGGTGCACTGACTATGCACGCTAAATAAAGCTAATTGGACTTTGCCTGAGCCTGAGTTTGGCAAATCTGGAGTATCTTTTCTGTAAACTCAGCCAGATCATCAAAGATTTGCCCAAAGTATTTTTGCGGATTTTTGCTTTTCTGGACGAATCTGTAGTTTCCTTCGTCATGTATGGTGTATGGGAAAAGCAATGTGCCGTTGGAGACTTGGATTATGTTTCCATGCATTGCCTGATTGCGCAAGGCCTGCAGTCTCCAAAGACTGCTTTTGTTGACATTGGTAGTTGTTCCAATGCGTTGAGGTACACTGAAATAATTTGTAATTGTGTTCTTTGTTTTTTTCTGAATGCCAGAGTTGGCAAGATTTTTCCGCAAGCCATGCATGTAAAATACATTTTTCTTATCAAATATCTCAAATGTGTCATTGATGTGTCTCTTTACTATCTCTATAACACTTGATGCAAAAAACAAAAACACAGACGCGTTTTCTTCTAGTCTCATTTGCTGTGCATGATTCTTTGGAGTGCCCTCTGGAATTTTATCTAGGAATTTTCTTGCCATTTTGATCTTGAATTCTAAATCTATCTTATTCAATTATGATTTGATGTGGTTTTAGCTAAAAATAAAATGTTCTAAAAAGTAAATGCCTCTTTTAGCATGCTGTGGAATTCCTCTTTGAGCTGCGAATTATTCATTGACAGCCTCAGATTCTCCAATAATGTCTCAATTATTGTGCACTGGTTCTTTGAGAACTGGTAGTAGCATTCCAGCACGTCTTCGTGCGTTTTTGCCTGCCTGTACATCTGCCAGAAATTATCGGACATTATCTGGTAATTGTACAAAAACACCCTGATTGGCTCTTGCACATTTGGAGTCGAATTGTATCGAAGCATGTTTACCAGCAATTCCTCCAGTCTTGCGTCTAGGTTTGCCTCAAAAATTGACTTGTAAATGCTTGATACTGCCGTCTATCCTACTATGTGATAATAAAAAATAAGTCTGTCCTGGACTGGCCTAAACAAATATCCAATAAATCACATCAAAACTGGACAAACTAACACAAGATTTCCTGCTCTTCATTTACCATCATTGTGATGGCAGACTCGATGTGCTCTATTTTGCGCAGCCTCTCCAAGATGATTTTGCGCAATACCTCATCGGTGCCTGCGCTGATCTTTACTAGTATGTCATATACTCCAAACACGCCCTGTATCTCGTATGGAATCTTAGAGTGATCCAAGACCAGCTTTATTTTCTCAATGATTTCTGTTTCATGGTTTAGGCGGGCGTTTATCAAAAAATAGGCAGTTGACATTACTCCTGTCCTTCTATTCCCATGAGGGTTAGTGTGGAGCGGATTCTGTCTATTTTGCGAATCTTCCAAGTTATGGTCTCTCGGAGCTGCTCTGCAGTCGTGGTTTCTATTTTTGCCAAAATGTCGTATGCCCCAAAGACTCCCTTGACTTCGCGTATTCCATCCATTGGCCTGATTTGATCAATTACCTTTTGCTCTGATCCTAAATCACAGTTGATCAAAACATAGGCAGTTGCCATCATGCCTCACTCTGCAGTTTCATGGTATGTTTGTGCCTTTGACGTATATATTGTAAATTATGAAAAAACCAATAATTTGTTTAGTTTTGTAATGTGATATTAAATGAATTTTAAGTAAATTTGGATTTTGGCATACGCAGAGATCTGTTGTATGATACACCAAATCTGTGTGCCTCATCACGTGCATGCTGTAAAATCTTGAGTGATTGGGTTTGCCTTGGTATTATGACTGGTGTCTTTTTGTTTGGCAGGTACACCTCTTCGTTTTCTTTGGCAAGTGATACACATGATATCTTGATTGCCATGCTCTCAAGTGCTGATATGGCCGCTCGTAGCTGCCCCGGACCACCATCAATCAGGACAAGATTAGGCATTTGGTGGTTTTCATTATCTAATCTGTAATATCTGCGCTTTACTATCTCGTTTATCATTGCAAAGTCGTCTTGACCACTTACTGTTTTTATCTTGAATTTTCTATATCCTGATTTGTCTGGCCTGCCATTGACAAATCTTGACATGGCGCCAACCGCATATGATGTACCGTGGTTTGAGATATCAAAGCATTCTATTATGATGGGTGTTTGTGATAGGCCTAGTTTTTCTTTGAGCTCAACCAGTCCTGGCTCTGAGCCGCTTGATTGCACCAGCTCAATGTTTCGCATTATAAGATCAATCATTTCCCTGCGCTTGCCGGATTTTGGCAAAACTATTTTGACTGGGAATCCTACTGCCTTTGTTAATAGTTCTTCCAGCATTGTAGGATTTTCCGGCATTTCATTTACTATGATAAATGGTGGTACTTGGTTTGTCGTATAATATTGGAATATGAAATTGGCAAACGAGTTATCGCCAACCAGATCAAAGGAATACTTGTTGCTATCGCGAATCACTCCGTTAATTTTCTTAAATGTCATTACATCAGCTGCCTGGTCTGAAACTTTGATGCCAAAATACTCCTCATCAGAGCCGGTAGTGCTTTCCATTTTTTGTCTGGTCTTGAGGCTGCCGAGTCTTTGTAGGGTGTCCTTTATCTCTTGGGCGCGCTCAAACTGGAGTTGGTCTGATGCCTGTATCATCTCTTCTTGCAGGCTTTTTGTGAATGCTCCAAGGTCCTTTCCTTTTAGGATGGATTCTAGGTTGGATACGTGTTTTTTGTATCTGCTCTGTGCCTCTGCAAACTCGCATGGCGCCTCGCAATTGCCCAGATGATACTCTAGACACGCCTTTTTTGGCAGCCTCTTGCAGATTCTAATCTTGAATGTCTTTCGCAGTGAGCCAATGCTGAGAAGCTTTGAGCTGCCAGAGGTAAACGGCCCAAAGACCTTGCCGTCTCCTAGGAATTTTCCAGACCTGGTTCGTCTTGCGACTAGCAATCTTGGGTACAGCTCATTTGTTATTCTAAGATAGGTGTATCGTTGCTGGTCTTTGAGCTCGATGTTGAATATCGGCCTGTATTGCTTTATCATGTTTGATTCAAGCAAGAACGCCTCGGATTCGTTGTCTGTTAGGACAAATTCGATTCCTTCTATTTTTGTTACCAGTTTTTGTGTCTTGTAGTTTTGGTTTTTTAGAAAATACGAGCGGACTCTGTTTTTGAGATTCTTTGCCTTTCCAATGTAGATTATCTTGTTTTCGGAATCCTTCATCAGGTAAATTCCGGGCTGCGCAGGTATTGCTATCTTTTTTATGTCTAGTGTCAAGGCAGGATCTTTTTGAGATATTGGCCTGTATAGCTTTTGGGACTGGATGCAATCTGCTTTGGTGTTCCAGTGGCAATCACCTTGCCGCCCTTATCGCCACCCTCTGGTCCCAAATCAATTATCCAATCAGAATTTTTAATCACATCCATGTTGTGCTCTATTACTACGATGGTATTGCCAAGATTCACCAGTCTGTTTAGCACATCTAATAGTTTTTGAACATCTGCAAAATGCAGACCTGTTGTTGGCTCATCCAGAATGTACAGAGTTTTACCAGTGTCCCGTTTTGCCAATTCTGAGGCTAGTTTTACTCGTTGGGCCTCCCCGCCAGACAGTGTGGTTGATGATTGACCAAGCTTGATGTAGCCAAGACCTACATCAAATATTGTCTGCAAGATTCGCTTAATCTTTGGAATGTTCTCAAAAAACAATAATGCCTCTTCCACTGTCATGTCCAGTATGTCTGCAATGTTTTTGCCCTTGTATAGGATGGAGAGTGTCTCGGAATTGTATCGCTTTCCCTTGCACTCGTCACACCGGACATATACGTCTGATAGAAACTGCATCTCTATTTTTTTGACGCCATCACCCTCACATGCAAAACACCTGCCATCTGCAACATTGAATGAAAACTGTCCTGGGGTGTAGCCGCGCTCCTTTGAGGATTCTGTACCTGCAAATAATTCCCGAATTGGGGTGAATGCGCCAATGTATGTTGCGGGGTTTGATCTTGGAGTTCTGCCTATTGGGGATTGGTCTATTGCAATTACCTTGTCCACCAAAGTAGCCCCATCAATGGACTTGTGTTTTCCTGGACGATCATTTGATTTGTAAAAATATGATGATAGTGCCTTGAGCAATATCTCATTTACCAGGGTGGACTTGCCAGAGCCGGACACTCCAGTTACGGTAACTAGCAATCCTAGTGGTATCTCTACTGTGATGTCCTTGAGGTTATTTTCGGCAGCACCCTTGATTGTTATTGTTCCAAACTGGTTTCTTTTTTTATCGACTAGTCTGATGAGATTTTTGTCCTTGAGGTAATCCCCGGTTACTGATTTGTGATTGTTCATTATTTGGGGAACCGTTCCCTCAAACACAATTTGGCCGCCATGGATGCCAGCACCTGGTCCCAAATCCACTATCCAGTCGGCGTTTTTGATTACCTCCTCGTCATGCTCTACTACTATGACGGTATTGTCCAAGTCTCGCAGCTTTACCAAAGTCTTGATCAATCTGGCATTGTCACGCTGGTGCAGCCCGATTGTAGGCTCGTCTAATACATACAGGACGCCTGTCAGATTCGAGCCAATCTGGGTTGCAAGCCTGATTCGCTGCGACTCGCCGCCAGACAGAGTCGAGCTTTGCCTGTTTAGTGTAAGATAGTTTAGGCCCACGTTTCTTAGGAATTCTAGTCGCTCTGTTATTTCCTTTAGGACATCTTTTGCAATGTATTTTTCGGTCTCGGTAAACTTGATGTTTTTGAAAAACTCGTAGCAATCATCAATGGAAAGATCACACACATCATAGATTCCCATCTCGCTTACCTTTACTGCCAAAGCTTCTGGCTTTAGCTTTTTTCCATTGCAAACATTGCACGGAATATCCCGCATGAACTGCTTTAGCCAGTCTCGCTTTGATTCAGAATCGGTTCCCATAAAGACACGCTGCAGATTATTCAAAACCCCCTCAAACGAGTTGGTGTAAGCCCAGTGCGAGTCTGTTGTTTGTGATTCGTAATGAAAGTTGATTCTCTGGTCTGTACCATGTAAGATGACTCGCAGATGCTCCGGCTTGAGCTTGTTCATTGGAGTCATCAGATCAAAGCCAAACTTTTTTCCAACTGCCCGCAGCTCCTGCTTTCTGAATGCGGAAAATCTTCCACTCCATGGAACTATGGCGCCATCTAGGATTGATTTTGTTTTATCTGGAATGACCAAATCTTCATCAAACTCCATCTTTACTCCCAAGCCGTGGCATGCCTTGCATGAGCCAAACGGCGAGTTGAACGAAAATGTTCTTGGCTCTATTTCGCCAATTGTTATGCCACAGTATGGGCAGGCATTATTTTGTGAGAATATCTTCTCGTCTTTATCGGATGATACCAAAACAGAGCCCTTTGCTGCCTTTAGTCCTGTTTGGATTGCCTCAAAGAGCCTGCTTTTTTCCGCCTTTGATGCCTTGAGCCTGTCTACGATGATCTCGATGTTGTGCCATTTTTGCCTATCCAGCGCAGGCATCTCATCTTCTAGTGTGATGATTTGACCATCGACTCGTGCGCGGGAATAGCCGTCCTTTTTCATCTGCTCAAATAATTTCTCATATGTTCCCTTTTTTCTCTGAACCAGTGGCGCTAAAATCAGGACTTGTTTATCATCAAAGTCTTTGAAGACTGACTCGCAAATGGACTCGACTGACTGGTTTGATATCTTTCTGCCGCATTTTATGCAGTGAGGGATTCCAATTCTTGCGTATAGTAATCTGAGATAGTCATAGATCTCAGTAGTAGTGCCAACAGTAGAGCGGGGATTCTTTGATGTCGTTTTTTGCTGAATAGAAATGGCGGGGGATAACCCTTCAATGGAATCAACGTCTGGCTTGTCCATCATCTCTAGGAACTGTCTTGCATATGCGGAAAGCGATTCTACATACCTTCTTTGGCCTTCGGCATAAATTGTATCAAATGCCAGTGTGGATTTTCCAGAGCCAGAAAGTCCAGATATTACTACGAGTTTGTTTTTTGGAATGTCCAGATTTAGGTTCTTGAGGTTGTGGTGACGCGCCCCTCTGATCTTTAGTTTATCGTGCATTTTTCTTTTCCAACTCTATTTGAATTCGCCTCAGTCTATCGCGACAGGCAATCGCGTTCTCAAAGTCCAATTCCTCTGCATATTTTTTCATCTGCATCTCTATTTCTATTATCTCACGGGACAGATCATGCGGTGTCTTGTTTTTGAGATCATCCAGTGTTGCTACCTGCTCTGGAATGGACTTGATAATGGTTCGTGGCGTGATGTTGTGGATGCTGTTGTATTCTAGTTGTTTTGCCCGTCTGCGATTTGTCTCCTCGATTGCCGATGTGATGGACTTTGTTATTGTATCTGCATACAAAATAACGGCACCATCGACATTTCTTGCGGCACGCCCAAATGTCTGAATCAGGCTGGTATAATTACGCAAAAAGCCCTCCTTGTCCGCATCCAGTATGGCAACAAGGGCAACCTCTGGAATGTCTAGTCCTTCTCGTAGTAGGTTTATGCCAACCAAAACATCAAAGTCGCCAAGCCTCAACTGGCGAATCAGCTCAGTTCTTTGGAGGCCTTCAATCTCTGCATGCAAATATCTGACTCGAATCTCTTTTTTGGATAGGTATTCTGCAAGGTCTTCTGCCATTCTTTTTGTTAGCGTGGTTACCAAAACTCGCTGGTTTTTCTCGGTTTTCTTTTTTATCTCACCAATAAGATCATCCATCTGGTTCTTTGTTGACCTGATCTCTACTTGTGGGTCCACCAGTCCTGTTGGGCGGACCAACTGCTCTGCTATTTGATATGATTTTTCTCGCTCATATACGGAGGGTGTGGCAGAAACAAAGATTGTATTTTTGATATATTTTTCAAATTCCTCAAACTTTAGTGGTCGATTATCAAATGCGCTTGGCAGCCTAAACCCATATTCGATTAGGGATTTTTTTCGGGTGTAGTCCCCTCCATACATTCCGTGTAATTGTGGAATGGTAACGTGTGATTCATCGATCACTAGCAAA